>CAMCYK010000068.1 GCA_945883695.1 Akkermansia muciniphila
CGCAGGGCGTTGAGGGCGATGAAGCCGGTGGCGTCGTCCTGGTTGTAGGCCGCTTCCTGGCCGCCTTCCATGGTGGCGATGGCTTCGGAGTAGAGGCTGTGCGGGCTCTTGCGGCCGGCGTTCATGACGTTGCCCTTGTAAAGCTTCACGCGCACTTCGCCGGAGACCGTTTTCTTGGTCTCGGTCACGAGCGCCTGGATCGCCTCGCGCTCGGGGGCGAACCAGAAGCCGTTGTAAACGAGCTGGGCGTACTTCGGGATCAGGCCGTCGCGGATGAACATCGCCTCGCGGTCGACGGTCAGCGCCTCGAGGTCGCGGTGGGCGGCGAGCAGGATGGTGCCGCCGGGGGTTTCATAGACGCCGCGGGACTTCATGCCGACGAAGCGGTTCTCGACGATGTCGACCCGGCCGACGCCGTTGCGGCCGCCGAGCAGGTTGAGGACGCGCATGATGCCGTAGGGGGTGAAGAGGGCGTAGCCGTCCTGCTGGCCGGTGGATTTGACGTCGCCGAGTTCGGCGACGAGGGCGGCGAGGTTGTCGTGCTTGAGGCCGACGGCGTTGCCCTTGTCGAAGAGGATCTCGACATATTCGGGAACGTCCGGGGCATCCTCGGGGGCGACGGAGAGGACGTACATCTCGCGGTCGGCCGGGGTGGTGGCGTCATACCACGGATCCTCGAGCATGCCGGCTTCGAAGGAGATGTGGAGGAGGTTGCGGTCCATCGAGTAGGGCTTCTTCATCGAGGCCTTGATCGGGATGTTCTTGGCCTCGGCGAAGGCGATCATTTCGGCGCGGCCGGGGAACTGGGCGCGGAACGAGGCGTCGCGCCAGGGGGCGATGCATTTGACGTTCGGCGCGAGCGAGGCGGCGGAGAGTTCGAAACGGACCTGGTCGTTGCCCTTGCCGGTCGCGCCGTGGGCGATCGCGTCGGCGCCTTCGGCGTGGGCGACGTCGAGCATGCCCTTGGCGATGCAGGGGCGGGCGATCGAGGTGCCGAGCAGGTAGCGGCCCTCGTAGATCGCGCCGGCTTGGATCATCGGGAAGATGTAGTTGGCGGCGAAGTCCTCCTTGAGGTCGCCGATGAAGCACTTCGACGCGCCGGTGGTGAGGGCTTTCTGCTCGAGGCCGTCGAGCTCGTCGCCCTGGCCGACGTCGGCACAGTAGGCGATGATCTCAGCGTTGTACTTTTCCTTGAGCCAAAGGAGCAGCACGGAGGTGTCCAGACCTCCGGAGTAGGCGACGACGATTTTCATGGCGGCGGGAGGACAGCATGAGTCACCGGGGGCGACAATGCCGAATGAGGAATTTTCGAATGCCGCAAGAATTGCCGAGACGAGGACCGGGAGGGACGCGAGTCATTGGAAATCATTCCATCCGGCCTGCGGGGAGCTCTCATTCGGCATTCTTTCCTCGCCCGGGTTGCGCGGGCGGCGGGAATGGTGTGAGGTGCGCCGCGTGTTCGGGATGTATGTGCATGATTTGAATCCGGTGCTGGTGCGCTTCACCGAGGCCATCCAGCTCCGCTGGTACGGGCTGGCCTATCTGGCGGCCTTCGTGGTCGGGGCCTGGCTGCTGAACGTGCTGGCGAAGCGCAAGCTGTGGGTGCTGCCGCCGGGTGCGGCGGGGGATTTCATCGCGGCGGCGGCGATCTTCGGCGTGTTCATCGGCGGGCGGGTGGGTTACATGCTCTGGTATTACCCGAAGCAGCACGGCTGGGGATGGGTCACTGAGGATCCCCTGATGTTGTTCCGGGTGTGGGAAGGCGGGATGGCCAGCCATGGCGGGATCCTGGGGTTGTTGATTTTCACGTGGGTCTACGCGAAGAAGAAGGGCGTCTCGTGGCGAGGATTGGGCGACGGGCTTTGCGTTGTGTCGCCGCTCGGGCTGCTGTTCGGACGGATGGCGAATTTCATCAACGGCGAGCTCTACGGGCGGCCGGCGGAAGGGGTGGCATGGGCGGTGAAGTTCCCACGGGCCTTGATGGAGCAGGAGCAGGCGGAAGGGGTGCAAGCGAACTTCGACGCCGCGATGTCGTCGGCCACCGGTGCGGCGGAGAGCCTGCGGGGACCCTTCGAGGAATGGATCGACGCGTCCGCCCGGGCGGGGACATTGGGTGAGCAGAGGTACGCCAATTCCGTGCTGTTCGAGCAGGTCTTGCCGGTGCAGCGGGAAAATGAAGCCGTGAGCCAGGCGATCGAGCCCTTCCTGCTGCCGCGGCACCCGTCGCAGCTTTACGAAGGACTGCTCGAGGGAGCGCTGCTGTTCGCGATCCTGTGGTGGGTGCGAACCCGCTATCCCGCGGCGCCGGTGGGGATCTTGACCGGTTTGTTCTTCGTGCTCTACGCGGTGTTCCGGATTTTCGCGGAGCAATTCCGCGAGCCGGATTCGGAGCTGGTGCTGGGCGGGATGATGACCAGCGGGCAGTTCCTGTCGCTGTTCATGATCGCGGTCGGCGCGGCCTTCCTGGTGGCGGCGAAGCTGCTGCCGGGGAAAGCGGAGGCGGCCGAGGCGGGGTGATGAGGGGTTGTTCGATGGATGCCCTGAGGGGCGGGAGCGTTGGGTGCGGGCGGTCGCTTGACTCGTCAGCAGGCTGACGGACGGAAAGCGGCAGCGGGCTGCCGCAGTCCATGGAGAGGCCCCGCGGCGGTGGCGATCAAGGCACCGTGACGGGATTGATCCGTTCCTGGGTGAAGCGGACCACGACCATGCACTGGCCTGCCTGCATCGAGGTGCCCAGCAGGGCGGAGCCGCCGCCTTCGAGCCGCCAGAGGTGGGAGGCGAGGAAGAGATCGTCCTGGAGGTCGTCGATGCCGGGGAAGTCCGCGGCTTGCAGCGGCTTGCCGTGGAGCATCGTGAGGAGTTCCGCCAGTTCGGTCCAGTTCTCCTTGAGGCGGCCGGCATAGGAGGAACGGGCGACGCCCTGGGTCTGGAGCGAGACCTCCGTGAGATTGCCGCCGGCGGACCAGTCGAAATAGAGGTCGCAATGGCGGCCGCCGATCTGCTTGCGGGTGCGGTAGGTGCCGTTGAGCCCGACGCGGCCGAGGAAGGTCTCGTCGAGGCCGGCTTCGACGATCTTGCTCTCCTTGAGCTTCTTCAACACGTCGGCCCGGGCGTCGCCGAAGCAGAGGGTGTCGAAGACCGCGTTGGGATCGGGCAGCGGTTCGGCATCCTTGCGGCCGGCGACTTGTTGGGTCGAGAGCCAGGTCTTGTCGGCTTCGTGCAGTTTGGCGAGTTCCAGGGTGAAGACGCGGCCGTCGGCGCGCCGGATGGTCACGCGCTTCGCGTCGTGGACGAGATACTCACCGGTAAAGGACTGGCTGCCGTCGGTGTTTTTCCAGGTCCGGGAGGCCGCGGGCAGGAGGGAAGCCGAGGAAATGAGGAAAGTGAGGATCAGGAGGCGCATCGGTGGGTAGAAACGCCTGGGGCGACGAAAAGTTGACAAAAAAATCCCGGCAGGGATTTCTCCGCTGCCGGGATCGAAATTTGCGAGGCGATCCTTGCTCTTACCAGCGCTGGGTCCGGGTGTGGAAGAAGTAGGACTCGGCACCCAGTTCCGGCGGGAACTCGGAGAGGCCGTCGGAAGGATTCATCTGCATACGATTGTCTTCGCCGCAGCGCTCGTAAGGGGGCTTGAAGGTGCCGCGGTAGGTCGGGCAGGTGAAGGTGAAAAGCTCGTAGAAGCCGTAGCCAAGGCGCTTGAGGGCGCGGTTGGTGCCATCGACCGCGCCGAAGGACCAGCCCGCCTTGCGGCCGTGGTCATCGGACTTGCGGACGATCTGCTCCGGGATTTCCATGAAGCCGTAGAGGATGTTGCTGACGGCACGGCCAAGCTTGCGGGACGCCGTGTAGGTCGAACCGGGAGGGGCCTGGATGTCGGCGGACGCGATGCCTCCGAGGGCGAGCATGGCGGTGGCGAGAACGACGAGTTTTTTCATGTGCTGAGGAAAACTTAGGGAGTCGCGCGGGGGCTTGGCAACGGGAAAATGGGGCCGGGGAGAAGTTCCAAGAAAAAAGTTCCAAGTGCCAAGGGGTGCGGTAAATACGTGGTGGTTACGGTAGAGGAGTTTCGCTCTCAAAGCGTGACCCCGGTGGCCGACAGCACGCCGGGGATGGCGCGGATGGTGGTCATCAGTTCGGCCGAGAGCGGGTCATCGAGCTCGATGATGCTGAGGGCGACGCCGAGCGACTTGTTGCGGGCGAGCGAGAGGTTGGCGATGTTCTGGTTGGCGTTGCCGAGCAGGGTGCCGAGGGCACCGACGATGCCGGGGCGGTCGTCGTTGCGGACGATCAGGAAGTTGCCGGAAATGTTGGTGTCGACGTAGAGCCGGTCCATTTCGACGATCCGCGGCGAGCGGCCGATGATGGTGCCGGCGACCCGGTAGCGCTCGTCGCCCTTGCTCAACTCGGCGACCAGCAGCTCGTTGTATTCGGTCTTGGCATTGATGACGGACTCCACCAGGTCGAGGCCGAGCTGGGCCGCGACGGCGGGCGCGTTGACGATGTTCACCTGGCCTTCCGGGCGGGAGGCTTCGAGCAGCGCGGTGATCACGGTGCGGGAAACCAGGCCGGTGTCCTTTTTGGCAATCGGACCATGATAGGAAACGCGCAGCGAGTCGGGATTCTCCGGGCCGAGCTTGGCCAGCAGCTTGCCGAGCGCGCGGGCGAGGTCGAGGTAGGGGCCGACGGCGGCAAGCGCGGCGGCGTCGAGCGACGGCATGTTGATCGCGTTGCGGATCTCGCCGGTGACGAAGAAGTCGCGGAGCTGCTCGGCCACCTGGATCCCGACGTTCTCCTGGGCCTCGTTGGTCGAGGCTCCGAGGTGGGGAGTGAAGACGACGTGCTTGTCGATCGAGAACAGCGGGTGGTCGTCGGCGGGGGGCTCGACTTCGAAGACATCGAGCGCGCAGCCGGCGATGTGGCCGGAGTCGATGGCCGACTTCAGCGCGACCTCGTCGATCAGGCCGCCGCGGGCGCAATTCACGACCAGCGCGCCGGGGTTCATCAGCGCGAGCCGGGCGGCGTTGATGATGTGTTGGGTTTCGGCGGTGAGCGGGACGTGCAGGGTGACGACGTCGGCCCCGGTCAGCGCGAGGTCCGGGGTGGCGGCGAGCTCGACTTTCAATTCGTCGGCGCGGGCCTGGGTCAGGAAGGGATCGTAGGCGACCACCTTCATGTTGAAGGACTGGGCGCGCTTGGCGAACTCGCTGCCGATCCGGCCCATGCCGAGGATGGCGAGGCGCTTGGTGTTGAGTTCGATGCCTTGATAGGCCTTGCGGGCGGCCTTGAAGTCGCCCTTGAGCACCGCCGCGTGGGCGGGGCCGATGTTGCGGGCGGCGGCGAGCATCAGGGTGAAGGCGTGCTCCGCGGTGGAAATCGTGTTGCCGGTCGGCGTGTTCATCACGATCACCCCGTGATCGGTGGCGGCCTGGCGGTCGATGTTGTCGACGCCGACACCGGCGCGGCCGATCGCCCTGAGCTGGCCGGCGGCGGCCAGGACTTCGGCGGTCACTTTCGTTTCCGAGCGCACGACCAGGCCGTGGTAGTCGCCGATGATCGCGAGGAGTTCGTCCGGCTTGAGCCCGGTTTTGACGTCCACGGAGATTCCGGGGGCGGCGGCGAGAGCTTCGACACCTTTTTCCGAGATCGGATCCGAGACGAGGACGCGGTAGTTGGCCATGGCGGGCGCGACATAGGTCCGGCCGCCGGGGCTGGCAAGGCCGGGTGACGATCAATTCGCGTCACCGCGGGGGAGGCGGGGTTTCGCGGGGCACGGCGGATATGCCGACCCTTGCCGGACGCTCTCCCGACGGGGCATTTTGGGTTTGCACCGGATACCCCTGGGTTCAGAGAGATCCGGCAATTCCGTGAGGAGAGCGACGCGGCAAGGGCAGCAACCTGCAATTAACGCGGTATTTACATCCGATAGTCCCTGCGGGGACGGCAAGCGATTTTTCTGACTTCCGCGAAGATTTTAGACAAAGGGGCGGGAGAGTCCCCTGAATGAGGAAGGTGCTGATTTGCAGAGGTTGGCATGACAATCGGGAGAGTTCCGCAGAATTTCACCCCATTCGGGAGCGGCAGAGCCGATGGAATCTCGTGGTTGCTGCCATCCCGCCGGCCTTGGCGGGACCTATGCAAGGCGTTTCGTGGTCACTAATACGGGGTGACCAAGTTGGCACCCATTGTTTGCTTGCAACCAGACTTCCTGCGGTGGGAGTTGCCGGCAGTTCGCACATTCTTTCTCTACCCCCCGCCAGATTCTCATGCAGGCCGTCCGCTTCCATCCACCCTCTCGTGCCTGTCACTGGCTCCGCAACCTTCGTTCGGCATTGGCTTTACTGCTTGGCGGCTTTTCTCAGCCATCGTTCGCGGGAGATGCTCCTCCATCGACCCGCCTTCTGGCTCCGATCGTTGTAGAGGAGTTCGTGCCGCCTGCGCCGGCTCCGGCCAGGGAGATTCCCTCAATGCGGGTCGAAGGTTCCGTGACCCGGACTTTAGACGGGAAACGCCTCACCGTCTTGCGAGGTGGGCCTTCCGCGCTGCCCGAGATTCCCCGTCAGCTTGGCCCCGTGGCACCCACATCGGAAGAGGCCGCCGCCCGCGATGCCCGCGCCGCCGCCCGCTCCAGGACCCAATTCGTTCAGATTGGTGCCACCGTGTATGACCACCGGATCAGCGTCGTCCACTGGCGCCACCCGCACTTCCCGGAAATCGCCTACGAGGTAGTCGCCGGGCTTGATTTCGAGCTCTTCGCCGGGGTGGTCGCGTTTACCCACGAAGAGGTGGCCCATAGCCTCATCCTCGCGCATTCAAATGCAACTTTAACCGCCATCCGACCGATTGGCGGCCGCCAGCCGGATCTTCCCGAAGTGGCGAACGAGGCCCACGTCATCGTCAAGGGCGACCCGAACGATGCCGCCGGCATGCACCCGTTCACCGCGTTGATGGACTTGTACGCCGCCGAAAAAGTCCAGCTAGTCACCGCGCACGCCGCCCGGCTCCGATACCTCCGTGACGCGGACGCGTGGCGGAAGGCGAACCCTGCACCGGAACCGGCTCAGCGTACTTTTTGGCTGCGGCCTCACCGCGGCAGCCGCTATCTAAAGAATGGGGGTGCCCGGTGAACCGGCAACCACATCCTTCACTTCCGGGCGCGCTGGTGTATGCTGCCGCCGCGATGTTCGCGGTTTTGCCCAGACTCGGTGCCCAGCTTCCCGACCAGACGACAGAAGTCCACCTTGTCACGGGAGAAGCGGTCATCGAGTGGTTCGGTCACGGGGGGCGCACTTATTTCCTCCAAATCTTGGACGATATCGATCCCGCCGGGCATCTCAAGACCTGGCTGTGGGCACCGGCGATCGAATCCGGAAACGACGAATTCATCAGCTATGAATTCGGCGGCGACACGTCCCGCGGTTTCGCCCGGCTGCAATATACGGACGAGCCGAAGCCCGCCGGCGTCGAGCTGGAAGATTGGGACATCGACGGCGACGGTCTCACAAACTTTGCGGAGATTTCCGGTAGCCCGCAATCGAACCCACTGAAATTTTCCACCTCGGATACGGGGATTTCCGATGGCTGGCTGGTCGCCCACGGTCTGGACCCAAACGATCCGTCGATTGCCGCTGCACCCTTCGGGACGAGCGGCGTGAGCAACCTCGAAGCCTATGAGGCCGGGGTGCAAGCCCACCCGGCTGCCAGCCTGGATGACCTCGACGGCGACGGCCTGAACAACGGCGCCGATGCCGATCCGAAGGACCGGGTGATCGACTGGAGCGCGGGTCCGCGCCCGGCTTTCGCCGTAGTGGAACTGCCCGGAGAAAATGTGGACCAGTTGTGGTTTGACGACCTCACCGACAGCGGGACCGCCCTGTTTACCCGCGTGGTGGACGGGATTCCAGTCAGCCGCGTGGTCATCGATCGGAATCAACAGGCGCGCACTTTCGCTCCCGGAGCCTCACCAACCGGCGGCAATTTCGCGGGTTACAGCCGGGCGCTTGTCGGCGACAAGGTGCCCGGCTTCCGGCTGGTGGACGAATCCACCGAGGAATGCCTGTGGGACCCGGCCGACGACAGCTTCACTCCCTGGCAGTGGGCAGGTGTGATCGGCAGCTACCACGACGACATCCGTGACGAGCGGAATGGGGGTACCGTCTGGTTGGGGCCTGACTGGGTCAGCGTCGACTGGACCAGCGGCCTGAGGACATCGCTCGACGGCGCGCTGCTGCCCGGAGAACCGCAAACCGGCTCGTGGGGCGCGCGGATCGAGCGCGGAGGCAACATCGTCTCGGATTACTCCTATTGGCGGTGGAACGAAGAAGATGAGGAGTTCGCCCCCCCCCCCTCGGCCCTTCCCGCGTGGAGCTGGATCCGCTCCGCGACGCTGGAGCGGTCCAACCCGGATCACCGCTGGAATCTGGTGGCGGGAATCGACGGTCTGATGATTTCGAAGAACGGGGGGCCGTTCACGAAATCCGTAGGGAACACCGGAGACGCAGGAGTGCGGGGCGTGACCGAACAAGGCTGGGCCTGGCGGGTGAGTGGCAACACTTCCACCCTCTGGGCCAACGGCGACTGGCAAGCACTCGCCGGAACCGCCGGACTGCTGGGCGAAGATTACCCGGAAGCCGAGATCCTCGACATGCTCGACACCGGGCTGGCCGTCGCGAAAATCCGCAAGGGCACGGGTCCAAGGAAGCTCGCGCTGCTGGTGCCGTTGGAAATCATCGCACACAAGCGCGGCACGCTAGACGCACCGGGCGACGTGGTCCCTGGCAAAGTGGGCGAATACGGCTACGAAACCGTGATGATGGAAAACGCCGATGGCGAGAGCGCGGAAGTTTCCGAGGATCGCGATTGCGATGTTACCGGTAACTTGAACGCCTATCGCAAGGATAACGACGATGATCTGGTGAAGGTGGTCCTGCGCTGGCCCAAGGGCTTGAAGATTCCCGGCGCTTCCCTGAAGCTGGTCCATGAGGGTATGCAAGTTGATGCCACCAAGACCACCGCGGACGACGCCGTGGCGATTGAAGGGCCGGCCCGCCTCAATTTCTTCAACGAGGACGGTGTCCGGCTGGCAGCGGCTGATCTGGAGATCCCCGACCTTGCGAATCCTGCGGCGAGTGTCTATCTCGCCAAGGCCGTGAGCGAAGGTGAGGTAACTTTCTTCATCGAAGGCGCGGATCGGTTCGGTGATCTCCCCGTGGAACGCATCGCGCGTCTAGGCGGAGCCCGGTTGCGTTGGGAATTCCAGAAGGGTGACACGATCTCGTCC
Source organism: Akkermansia muciniphila (assembly GCA_945883695.1). Classification (GTDB taxonomy): domain Bacteria; phylum Verrucomicrobiota; class Verrucomicrobiia; order Verrucomicrobiales; family Akkermansiaceae; genus Haloferula; species Haloferula muciniphila_A. The sequence continues at coordinate 9,278 of CAMCYK010000068.1, forward strand.
GCCAAACTTCTGGTGTATCGCGGCGGCTTCCTGCGACTGGTGCAGCCCGGGGGCCAACCCGGGGCGATTGGAACACTCGAATTCCGTGACGGCAAAGGCCGCGTCCGTCACGAATGGGATGGCTTCGGCAACGAGTTCAAGAAGGACGAAACCGACATGGGTGATATCATTGTTGCATGGAATGCGAAAAGCGGGAAGCCAACAGGACGCGCATACAATATCCCGAACCGAAATGGCCACACTCCTCCAGGGTGGTATCGTCATTTTAATAGCGAACAGCTCCGCGGTTTCTCGGAAAACCAACGGGATCGTCCGGTCTCGAAGGGTTCTTCAACGTTGAGACAGGGAGCCTATGTCCGTTGGAGGCAAGACGACGAGGAGGATCCTGAAAAGCGTTTCACGACGCCTTATCGCTACAATCCATCGAACGCGCATGATCAAGCGGCCGGGCCGCCTGAATCAATAAGGTTCAAATACGACATGGTGCCGATCACAGCAAGCGGCCCGCAACCGCCAGCAGGTATTGATGACGCTGCCATCAGACGTATTCCTGAGGCGCAAAATAGAAATCAAATCCAGATCCATCCTGACGGAGAGTGCAGTGATCCATCTATGGGAGGCACAGCTGGGTGCATTGGGATTCAAGGCTTCAAAGAATGCCAAGAGGTTGATGATACTTTGACTAATTATCATGGCTTGAAAATAAAAGTTCAAATTGATTAAAAAACATGAAAACTAAATTGTTGAGTATTCTAATCTCACCAATCGTGATGATTGAATTGCCTGCGCAACAGAAGCCCTATCGGCCAGCGACAGGAAATCGGAATCCTGCTCATTACAATAACCCTCCATCTCCAGAAATTACTGAGGAAGAAGATGCCGATCCTCCTCCAGGAGGCTTCAAGAAATATTATCTCAGAGAAATTAAGACGTCGCGCGACATCATTTCGGGAATGATCCTGAATCTTCCCCAAGCAGAGAAGGAAGCGCCCGAATTCGCCAAGGTGGAAGCATTGAAAAACGCGATGGACCAGGTGTTGCTCTCCGCGACGAAAGCAGACCTTTTCGCACTGATTGATCGGTCCGTAGAACTCAAGCGGCTTCCTTCGACGGGGCCAAATTTCGGACCGATTTGCAACGCGCATTCGATCATCGGTGGCGACGTGAAGCGCGTGGTGGCCAAGCACATTGAAGACTTGAACGGGGAGGTTCCGATCGCAGAATTGGAGACGTTTGTCCGGTTGCATAGCTGGTCCTTCGAGGGAGAATCAGAATGGGAGGAAGGACCGCCGCCGATCGACAGCCCCGGCATCATGATCCTGAATGCCCAGGCCGTGGTGACCTACCTGAAAACGCTGCCGTGGGAGGAGGCGGATGGGTTCCTTCTCAAGGGATGGACCACCGCCGAGTCCTTTGAGCGTTACGCGGCGAACGGGAACGGAATGCCTGTTCTCAAAACCAAGTTTGCCGCCAATCCGGCAGCCATCATCGCAAAATGGGACGAACTTGCCGCGTGGGTGGAACAACAGCAGGCAGCGGAGGGAGAATGACAGTGTGAGCCGGGTCGCGTAAAGGACGCCTTCTGTACGAAGCGGGCGGGGAAACGGGCGAAGTAAGACCGATTCCGCTCTTGGCTGGCAGGCTCCCGCTGCCTAGCGTCCCGCCGCATGTCCGATTCCACGCGCCCTTACTCCTCGCTGATGCTCGATGGTCCCGACCGCGCGCCCTCGCGCGCCATGCTTTACGCGGTCGGCTTCAAGAAGGAGGATTTCTCCAAGCCGAACATCGGGATCGCTTCCACCTGGTCAGAGGTCACGCCGTGCAACATCCACATCGACCGGCTGGCCCGGGAGTCGGCCAAGGGGGCGGATGCCGCGGGAGGCAAGGCGGTCATTTTCAACACGATCACGATTTCCGACGGGATCTCGATGGGGACCGAGGGGATGAAATACTCGCTGGTCTCCCGCGAGGTCATCGCGGATTCGATCGAGACGGTGGTCGGCTGCGAAGGGATGGACGGCTTCGTGGCGATCGGCGGCTGCGACAAGAACATGCCGGCCTGCGTGATGGCGATGGCGCGGATGAACCGGCCCGCCGTGTTCGTCTATGGCGGCACGATTTTGCCCGGCTGCGCGACGATCAAGGGCGAGCTCAAGGACCTCGACATCGTGTCGGTGTTCGAAGCGGTCGGGAAGCACGCCGCGGGCGAGTATTCGGACGAGGAACTGGAGACGGTGGAAGCCTGCGCGATTCCCGGCGAGGGTTCCTGCGGCGGGATGTACACGGCGAACACCATGGCGTCGGCGATTGAGGCGCTGGGCATGTCGCTGCCGAATTCCTCGGCGCAGGCGGCGGTGTCGGACGACAAGATGCGCGACTGCTTTGATGCCGGCGCGGCAGTCCTCAACATGATCCGGAAGGGCATCAAGCCGCGCGACATCATGACCCGCAAGGCCTTCGAAAACGCGATCACGGTGGTGATCGCGCTCGGCGGCTCGACCAACGCGGTGCTGCACCTGCTGGCGATGGCCCACACGGCGGATGTCGAGCTATCGATCGACGACTTCACGGAGATCGGCAAGCGGGTGCCGCTGCTGGCCGACCTCAAGCCCTCGGGCAAGTACTCGATGGCCGCGCTGGTGCAGATCGGCGGGACGGTGCCGCTGCTGCGGATCTTGTTGGAAGCGGGCTTGCTGCATGGCGATTGCCTGACGGTGACCGGCAAGACGCTGGCGGAGAACCTCGCCAACTCGCCGCTGCGTTATCCGGAAGGCCAGCAGATCATCCGGCCGCTGAGCGATCCGATCAAGAAGGACAGTCACCTGCGCATCCTCTACGGCAACCTCGCGCCCGGCGGCGCGGTGGCCAAGATCACCGGCAAGGAAGGCGAGATGTTCACCGGCAAGGCGCGCGTGTTCGACTCCGAGGACGAGGCCATGAAGGCGATTCTCGATGGCAGGATCGTGGACGGCGACGTCATCGTGATCCGCCGCGAAGGACCCAAGGGCGGCCCCGGGATGCGCGAGATGCTCGGGCCGACCAGCGCGATCATGGGCCGCGGGCTCGGCAAGACGGTCGCGCTGGTCACCGACGGCCGTTTCTCGGGCGGCAGCCACGGCTTCGTGGTCGGCCACATCACGCCGGAAGCCCACGACGGCGGGCCGATCGGGCTGCTGGTCGACGGCGACATCATCACCATCGACGCCGCCAACAACACGATCTCGGTCAACCTCGACGACTCCGCCTTGAAAGCCCGCCGCGAGAACTGGACCCAGCCGGCCCCGCGCTACACCCGCGGCGTGCTGGCGAAGTTTGCCAAGCTCACGACCAGCGCGAGCGAGGGCGCGGTGACGGACAAATACCTCTGACTCAGAGTTTGCCGTTCCAGGACAGTTGGTAGTCGAACTCCTGCGGGGCGAGCTTGGGGTGCGGGCCGAGCTTGGCCGGGGTGATCTCTTTCTTCCAGTCCGCCAACGCGGGCAGGCTGAGGGCGAGGACGAGGGCGAGGGTTCTTTTCAAGCCCCGAAAGTCCGCGCGCTGCGGGCGTAAGCAAGCGGTTTCCCGCGGAGCGGGTGGTAGGCGCGCCGAGCGATTGGAACCGGATGATCCCGGAGGCGCGAAACGCAACCTCTCCTTTAGCCGCAGCAGGCCGGGCTGAGCGGGCGCTCGTCCTCGGTCGCGGGTGATGCCAGGGCCGGGTTCGGCGCGAGGGTGCCGAGGCCGAGCTTGGCCAGCAACGCGCGGTCGGCTTCGATCGCCGGGTTCTTCGCGGTGAGCAACTTGTCGCCGTAGAAAATCGAATTCGCGCCGGCGAAGTAGCAGAGCGCCTGGGTCTCGTCGGACATCCGGGTGCGGCCGGCGGAAAGGCGGACTTTGGCTTTCGGCACGGCGATGCGGGTGACGGCGATCATCCGGGCGACGTCGAAGCCGTCGACGGCTTCCTTGCCTTCGAGCGGGGTGCCGGGCATTGGCATCAGCGAGTTGATCGGCACGCTCTCGGGCTGGGGGTTGAACTCGGAGATCACTTCCAGCATTTTCAGGCGGTCTTCGGTGGTCTCACCGAGCCCGAGGATGCCGCCGCAGCAGACCGACATCCCGGCGTCCTGCACGTTGCGGATGGTCCGCAGGCGGTCGTCGTAGGTGTGGGTGGTGACGATGTTCGGGTAGTGTTCCGGCGAGGTGTCGAGGTTGTGGTTGTAGGCGGTGACACCGGCCTCCTTGAGGGCCTTGGCCTCGTCCGGGCCGAGCTCGCCGAGGGTCACGCAGACTTCCATCCCGAGGGTCGAGACGTCGCGGACGATGTCGAGCACCTGCTCGAAGCGCTGGGTCCCGCCGCGCACGCCGCGCCAGGCGGCGCCCATGCAGAAGCGGGTCGAGCCGGTGTCGCGGGCGGCTTGCGCGCGTTCCATGATGGCGTCCTTGGCCATCAGCCGCTCGGCCTCGACGCCCGAGTTGTAGCGGGCCGACTGGGCGCAGTAGGAGCAGTCCTCGGAGCAACCGCCGGTCTTGATCGAAAGCAGGGTGCAGAGCTGGACCTCGTTGTCCGGCCAGTTCGCCTCGTGCACGGCGCGGGCCTGCTTGAGGAGTTCGAAGAAGGGGAGCGAGTGGAGGCGCTGGAGTTCGGCGAAGAGCATGGATGAGAAAGGCTGAAATGCTGAAAACTGAAATGCTGAAATGCTGAAATGAATTCACCGCACCCAGCCTTCGCCGTAGGGGAGCTGGCCGCGGCCGACCATGGTGTAGTCGGTTTTGCCCATGGCCCCTTCGAGTTTCAGGCCGGTGGCGCTTTTCCAAACCTTGCTCATGCTTTCCGCGGTGTGGCAGCCCCAGCTTTTGCAGTAAGCGTCCTTGGCGAAGACCGAGCGGCGCAGCTTCGTGAGATCGCGCTCGTGGAGCCACACGGTGCAGGAGCCCATGATGTCGCCGCTGTAGTCGAGCATGAAGCAGTGGCGGTTCGAGTGGCCGAAGTAGTCGAAGGTTTTGACCGAGCCGCGCGGGCGGCTGTTGATCGCCGCGATCACGCCGGGCGTGCTGTCGACCCAGATCAAGGTGGCGTTGCGGGCGCGGGCGAGATCGGCGATCCAGGTGGTGTAGGGCTTGGACTCGGCCTTGCCACGCTCCTGATAGGTGGGGCGGTAGACGATCCAAACCAGCGGGGCTTCCTGACCATAGGCCTTGCGGATCTCGACCATTCGCAGGGTCGAGGCGCGGATGAAGTTCGCCCACCAGCGGTCGTGCTGGTCGCGCGGCACGCGGAGGTCTTCCCACTTTCGCAGCGCGGGTCCGCCGGTGAGGATGACGTGCTCGGCGGACGCGAAGGAAAGCAGCGCGAGAAAAGCGAGAAGAACGAGACGCATGGCGGCAGTGTAGGGATCGGCGGCGGGCTGGCAATACCGGGGAGCGCGGGTTCAAGTCAGGGGCGCTCCCCGCCCGGATCCGCTGCGGGGCACCGCGGCACGGGTGCAAAAAAGCGCGGACCCCGGCGGGATCCGCGCTTTTTGAAAAATGCCGCGAGTGGTCTCAGTCCTCGTCTTCCTGATCGGTGCCGGCGGACTCGACGTTGATCGTCAGGATCACACTGACCTCGGGGTGGAGGCGGACGTTCACTTCGGTCTTGCCCGACTTTTTGACCGGCTTCTCGAGTTCGATCGCGTGGCGATCGATGACGATCCCGGCGGCTTCGAGCTCCTTGTGGATGTCGAGCGAGGTCACCGAGCCGAAAGCGCGACCGCCTTGGCCGACTTCGAGGGTGAACTTCGGCCGGAGCTTGGAAATCTTGGCACCAAGGGCCTTGGCCTTCTCGAGCTCCTCGGCTTCGCGCTTGGCGCGGGTGGCCTTGAGGTTTTCGACGTGGCGGAGGTTGGCGCGGGTGGCTTCGAACGCCTTGCCCTGGGGGACGAGGTAGTTGCGGGCGTAACCGGCGCGGACCTTGACGACATCGGCCTCGGCGCCGAGACCTTCGATTTTTTCTTTGAGAATGACTTGAGCGTTGGCCATGAGAGTCGTGGGTCGTTCGTTGGGGCGGCGGAAATAGGCTCCGGGGCGCTTGGCGTCAAGGAAAGATTCAAAGTTCGGCCGCGCGGGCCACCCGCAGCAAGGTGGCCTCGGCAAGGTGCGGGGCCAGGATCTGCACCCCGACGGGGAGCGGACTGCCGGACTCGGCCGGGACGCTGCCGCAAGGGACCGAGATCGCGCAGATCCCCGCGAGGTTGGCGGCGAGGGTGAAAATGTCGGAGAGATACTCGTGGAGCGGGTCGTCGGAGAATTCACCGATCTTGCGGGCCGGGGTCGGCGCGACCGGGGTCAGGATGGCGTCGACCTGCTGGAAGGCATTCTCGAAGTCGCGCCGGATCAGCGTGCGGACTTTCTGGGCGCGGGAATAATAGGCATCGTAGTAGCCGGACGAGAGGACGTAGGTGCCGAGAATGATGCGACGCTTCACCTCGGGACCGAAACCCTCCTCGCGGGAGCGGCGGTAGAGGTCGAGCAGGTCGGCCGGGGCGTCGGCGCGCTTGCCGTAGCGGATGCCGTCGAAGCGCGAGAGGTTCGACGAGGCCTCGGCCGGAGCGATGATGTAGTAGGTGGCGACGGCGTGCTCGGTATGCGGCAGGGAGATATCGACCAGCTCGGCTCCGGCGGCCTGCAGGCGCTGCGCGGCTTGCTCGACGAGGGCGCGGACGGCGGGATCGATCCCTTCGCCGAAATACTCCTTGGGAATCCCGATCCGCAGCCCGGCGACGCCCTTCTCCAGCTCCGCAGAATAGTCGGGGACCGGGACGTCGAGGCAGGTCGAGTCGCGCGGGTCGGCGCCGGCGATCGCTTGCAGGAGCAGCGCGGCGTCCTCGACCGATTTCGTCAGCGGGCCGATCTGGTCGAGCGACGAGGCGAAGGCGACCAACCCGTAGCGCGAGACGCGGCCGTAGGACGGCTTGAGGCCGACCACGCCGCAATGCGAGGCGGGCTGGCGGATCGAGCCGCCGGTGTCGGAGCCGAGCGCGGCGATCGACAAGTCCGCGGCCACCGCGGCGGCGGATCCGCCGGACGAGCCGCCGGGGATGCGGGTCAGGTCGTGGGGATTCCGGGTCACCTGCAGCGCCGAGTTCTCGGTGGCGGAGCCCATCGCGAACTCGTCGAGATTGGTGCGGCCGAAGGGAATCGCCCCGGCCGCCCGCAGGCGGGCGGTGACGGTCGCGTCGTAGGGCGCGGTGTAGCCGGTTGCGAGGAAGCGCGAGCCGCAGGTGCAGGGCTGGCCGAGCGCGTTGATGTTGTCCTTGAGCGCGATCGGGATGCCCCCGAGCGGCAAGCCGAGGTCGGCCGCGGCCGCGGCGGCGCGGGCGTCCGCGAGATCGTGGGACAGGTAGGCCCCGATCCGCAGGTCGCGGGCGGCGATCGCGGCGGCGAGCTCGTCGACGATATCGACCGCCGTGATTTCACGGGCGGCGAGCTGCTTGCGGAGGGCGGAAATGGAGGACGAGGCGAGGGACATGGCGGAAAGCTGAAACGTGAAAGCTGAAACCTGAAAGCTGAAAGCTGAAAGCTGAAAGCTGAAGGCGTGCCGATCGCTGACCTCTGGTTCTAGGCGTCGGCGATGACTTTCGGCACGCGGATCTGCTCCTGGGCCTGGTCGGGGGCGTTGGCGAGGACCGCTTCGCGCGGGAGGCTGTCGCCGGGACTGTCCTCGCGCATCACGTCGTAGACCGGCGCGGGGTAGGAGGTGGGCTCGATGCCGCTGACGTCGAGCGCCGCGAGGGATTCGACGTGGCCGAGGATGGCCTCGAGCTGCTGTTGGAAAACGGCGCACTCTTGCTCGCTGAGTTCGAGTCGTGCGAGTCCGGCAACGTGGCGGACGTCGATGGGGTCATGGGCCATGGCGGGCGGATTGGAGAGGAAAGCCCGGGACGGGGCAAGGGCCGGGTGTGGAAGCGGGGAGAGGAATTGGAATGGCGGCGGCGGGAATGGCCGCGATAGGCTCCCGCCATGAATGAGAAAAGCAAATCCGGATGCGTGGTGGCGGCGGTCCTCGGGCTGGTCGTGCTGGTGATCGGGGTGACGGGCGTCGCGATCTTCAGCTACCGGGCGCTGAGCCTTGGGAAGGAGCAGGTGAAGCAGCGGATCGAAGCGCATGAGAAGCGCGAGAAGGCTGCCGACGAAGCCGCCGCCGCCGCCTTGGCGGAGGAAGAGAAGTCCTCCGTGGTGCTGCGGGAGGGCCAATTGCCGGATTACAGCGGCTACCGGGCGGGCGCGCCGCTGGGACCGGAGATCTATCTTGCCTGGAAGCTGGACAGCGGGGCGACCACCCTGGCGAAGGAAGACTTTCTCAAGCGGGCGGAGGGGGCGGAAGTGACTTGGCTGATGCGGGCCGGCGATCTGCAGGAGAACGGCGACCGGATCTCCGGGACCTTCCACCTCACCTATTGGATGGCCGACCGCCAGGGCGGCAACCGCCAGGCCGGCGTCGAACCGGTGGAATGCCGCTTCGCCGGGGAGGCCCGCGAGTCGCTGCTGAGCATCCGCCGCGGCGGCACGGTCCTCGTCCGCGGCCGGCTATCGTTGACTGGCGGCGGCCTGGTTCTGGAAGACGCCCGGCGCGTGACGGAAGAGGTGGAGAAATAGAACGGCGGCCGCTTGGGAGGGGCGGCCGGTCAAGCGGGCCCCGGGTCAAGGGCGGCCGGGATCGCGGTGCCACAGTTCCAGCAACTGGAAAAGACCCCGTCGACCTTCTCGCCGCAGGACGGGCAGGTCCAGTCGGGCCCCACCGGGGCGGCCGCGGCTTCATCGCGGTAGGCCTGGATCAAGGCCTTGGCGCGGGCCTCGTCCCTGTTCTCGAGGATCCACAGCTCGGGATAGACCTGGGCGACCGGCACCGCGCCGGCGGCGCTGGATGCGTTGAGATTGCGGATCTCGCTGCGGATGCCCGCGGCCTCCAGCAATCCCTGGAGGTGGCCGACGACGGTGAAGTCGATGTGGTCGAAGACGAGTTTCATGGGGAAGCTCAAGCCGTCTTCACCTTGTCCCACTCCGCGGTCCACAGCGGGAGCTTGTCGCCGAGGTCGCCGATCGGCTCGCACTTGGCGAAGAGCTCGGCGGGGGGGAACAGGATCGGACTGCCGCGGAAATCCTCGCTGAGATGGGGGTAGGCGCCGCTGTTGGGGGCGCGGTAGCCGATCCATTCCATGTTCTCGGCGGCGACTTCCGGGCCGGTGAGATAATTGATGAAGGCATGGGCAAGCTCCGCCTCTTTGGCGTCCTTCGGAATGCAGAGGTCGTCGCAGGGGAAGCTGGTGCCCTCCTTCGGGATGAAGATCCGCATGTCCTCGTTCTCCTCGCTGGCCTGGATCAGGTCGCCGGCGTAGCCTTGGACCAGGTGGAATTCACCGGACGCGATGCCCGTCTTGTATTGCTCGTTCTCGAACTTCGCGATGTTCGCCTTCCAGCGGATCGCGACGTCCCGGGCGGCGGCCAGCTCGGCCGGATCGGTGGAGTTCAGGGAGTGGCCGAGGGATTTCAGGGCCGCCCCGAGGACCTCCCGCATGTCATCGAGCAAGGTGATCCGCCCCTTGAGGTCGGCGCGGTCGAGCAGGGCCCACGACTCGACCGGATCGCTCACCTTGGAGGCAAGGTAGGCGAGGCAGGTCGGGGCCATCATGTAGGGCACAGAAATCTCCATCTTGGAATCGGGGGCCTTCGCCAGGTAGTCGGCGTCGACGTGCTTGAGGTTCGGCAGCTTGGCAGGGTCGAGCGGCTGGAGCATGCCCTTCCGCTTCAGCGCCTCGACGGCATAGGAGGAGGGCACCAGCACGTCGTAACCGGTCGCGCCGGACTCCAGCTTGGCGAGCATCGCCTCGTTGGAATCGAAGGTGTCGAGGACCACCGTGCAGTTGTGCGCCTTCTCGAAGCCTTCCTTGGCCGCCTCGCTCAGGTAGTCGGCCCAGGTGAAGACGGTGAGCGTCTTCTTCTCTCCTGCCGCGGCCGTTTCCTTGGATTTGCACGAGGGAAGGGAGGCGGCGGCAAGCGCGGCGGAGGAGGCGGTGATGAAGTGGCGGCGGTTCATGCTGGTGCGAGCAAATCACCAATCATCAATCTTTCAATCATCAATCGGAGGTGCCGGTGAGGGTCGGGGCTCCCGGTTCCCGCGGATTCCCCGGCCGAATTGACGCGGATCCGCGATCCGGCTTGTGGCGGGGAGGGGCAGCGGAAATGCTCCGCCCCGTGGATGCATCGAAGGCGGTTCTGGCGGCGGTTCTGCCGGTCTATTTGCTGATTCTGGCCGGAGCGCTGCTGCGGCGGATGGGGATTCTGACCAAGGACCAGGACGATCCGGTGTTCCGCCTGGTGTTCAGCGTGCTCTACCCCTGCCTGATCCTCGACAAAATCCTCGGCAGCGAGAGCGTCGGTGATCCGCGGTCGGTGCTGTGGGGGATCGGCGCGGGCTTCGGCCTGACGGTGCTGAGCTTCGGCGGGGCTTGGCTGGCGGCGGGAGCGCTCGGCTTGCAAAAAGGGGCCGGCAAGCGGACCTTCGCCCTGACCAGCGGGGTCCAGAATTTCGGCTACACCGCGATCCCGGTGGTCCAGCAAGTCTGGGGTGCCGGGGCGATCGCGATGCTGTTCGTTCACAACCTCGGGGTGGAACTGGCGATCTGGTCGGTGGGGGTGATGATGATTTCCGGCGAGAAATCCATCCAATGGGGTCGCCTGGTCAACGGTCCGGTGGTTTCGGTCCTGCTCGGCCTCGGGCTGGTGGCCAGCGGTTTGGACACCTTCCTCGCCCCCGGCGAAGGACCGGCCCACGCGGTCGGCGGCCCGCTGCGGATCGCGATGGCCTGGCTGGGCGCGGGGACCTTCCCGGTCGCGATCCTGATCACCGGCGCGGTGATGATGGATCTGGTGGGGGTGGAGCGGCCGTCGCCGCGGATCGTGCTCGGCGGTTGCGTGGTCCGGCTGGCCGTGCTGCCGATGCTGCTGCTGGCGTCGGCGAAGTTCCTGCCGGCACCGCTGGCGCTCAAGCAGGTGCTGGTGGTGCAGGCCGCGATGCCATCGGCGATGACCCCGATCATGCTCGCGAAAATCTACAACGGCCGGCCCGGGGTGGCGGTGCAGGTGGTCATCGCCACCACCGTGGTCAGTTTGTTCACGCTGCCCTTTGTGATCGTCTGGGGCGGCAGGTGGGTCGGCCTTTAGAATTCGAGTTCCGCCCTTGAAAGAGCAGGATCACGCCTTAAGTAAGGGGAACCGCACGCCGTTCCATATGACAAACGAATCCGACTGGGAGAACGCTTCCGACAATCCGCGGGCCCGCTACATCGTCCCCAATCTCGACCGGGCGCTGGTGATGCTGGAGCTGCTCAGTTCCCGGCCGGAGGGGATCAACGTCAGCGATCTCGGGGTGGAGCTGAAGATCCCGAAGAACAGCGCCTTCCGCATCGCGGTCACTTTGGAAAACCGCGGCTTCCTCGAAAAGGTCGAGAACACCAAGCGCTACCGTTTGACGCCGCGGCTGCTGGTGCTCGGGGCGATGTCGGTGACCGACCCGAACATCTTTGAAAAATCGATCGACGTGATGCGGCGCTTGCGCGACACGACCGGCGAAACCGCCCTGCTGGGAACCTTGGCCGGCGACGAGGGGGTGGTGCTCGACCAGGCGCTCGGCACCCAGCCCTTCAAGTTCGCGGTCGACCCCGGAACGCGATTTTGCCTCCACACCGCCGCGCCGGGCAAGGCGATGCTGGCGTGTTTCCCGGAGGCGGAGCGGGCCCGGCGGGTTTCGCGGCTCAAGCTGCCGCGCTTCACGGCCAACACGATCACTTCGCACGACGAGTTCCTGAGCCACCTCAAGGAGGTCGGGGCCCGCGGCTACGGCTTCGACCTGAGCGAGGAAATGGACGGCCAGACCTGCATCGGCGCGGCGGTCCGCGGGGCCACCGGCGGGGTGATCGCGGCATTGTGGATCACCGCTCCCTCGGCGCGGATTCCCGACAGCCAGCTCGACGCCTTCGGTGCCGTGGTAAAAGCGCATGCCGATGAAATATCCAGCCGCTTTGGCGCAGTACTTTCCCAGAAAGCATGATGAAATCCCTGGTCATCGTTATAGCCGCGGCGGGCACCGCGATCTCCGCGGCCGCCACCGAGCCGGAAGGCGTCGAGTTTTTCCGCGACGAGGTGAAGCCGATCCTCGAAGAACACTGCTTCCGGTGTCATGGCGGCACCGATGACAAGGGGCATCCGAAGGTCCGCGGCGGGCTCCAGTTGCTCAGCCGCAAGGGCCTGCTGATGGGCGGCGACCACGGACCCGCGATCGACGAGGCCGAGCCGGCGAAGAGCGTGCTGCTCGAAGTGCTTTCGTATCAGAACGAGGAACTCCAGATGCCGCCTCGCGGCAAATTGCCGGAAGAGGATCTGGCGAAGATCACCCGCTGGGTGGAAATGGGCGCGCCGTGGACGCCGGAGGACGCCGACCTGCTGGTGGAAGTCCACGATCCGCTGGCCGGGGTAACCCAGGTCAACGAAAAGACCCAAGCGTTCTGGTCGTACAAGCCGATGGAGCGGGTCGAGCCGCCGAAAGTCGCCGACCCGGAGTGGGCGGTGAATCCGATCGACGCTTTCATTCGCGCCAAGCTGGACGAGAAAGGCTTGCAGCCGGTCGGCGAGGCGTCGCGGGCCGCCTTGCTCCGCCGTTTGTCCTACAACCTGACCGGCCTCCCGCCCTCGCTGGAGGAGATCCGGGCCTTCGAGGCCGACACCTCGCCCGACGCGTGGTCGAAGCAGGTCGACCGCTTGCTTGCCTCGCCGAACTACGGTGAGAAGTGGGCGCGGCACTGGCTCGACATTGTCCGCTATGCCGAGTCGGACGGCTTCGAGCGCGACAAAGAGAAGCCTTTCGTCTGGCGCTACCGGGACTACGTGATCCGCAGCTTCAACGAGGACAAGCCGTATGACCGCTTCGTGGCCGAGCAGATCGCCGGCGACGAATTGCCGGACAAGACCGCCGACTCGCAAATCGCCACCGGCATGATGCGGCTGATGGCGTGGGATGACGAGCCGGCCGACCGCTTGCAGCATTTCCACGACGTGCTCGATGACAATGTCCGGGTGGTGACCGAAGGCTTCCTCGCCTATACCGCCGGCTGCGCCCGATGCCACGATCACAAGGGCGATCCGATCCCGCAGACCGATTATTTCAAGTTCGTCAGCTTCTTCCGCGGGATCGAGCCGATGGGCCGCGGCGGCAAGCAGACGGAGCGGATTCCGACCGCGGAAGGCGCGGCGGGTCGTGCCGAGGAGCTGGCGGTTCTGGATGCCGAGGAAAAGCGGATTCGCGAGTGGATGGCCACCTGCGAGCAGGGTGCGCTCGGCAATCTCCAGCGCACCAACCCGGAGATGGCCGCCCGGGTCAACGGCAACGGCGAGGCCGACCGCTGGCTCCTGAGTGATGCCCGCACCCGCCCGAGTTCTTGGTTTTACACGTTGAGCGAGCCTCCGGCCGACTGGTCCACCGTCGGTTTCCGGGCCGAGCAGGCCAAGTGGCGGCAAGGGCTGGCGGGCTTTGGAACGGCCGCGCCGGGGGTCCAGGCCCAAACGGTCTGGACCAGCCCGGACATCTGGCTGCAGACGACCTTCGGCCTGGAAGCGGTCCCCAAGTCCCTGCTGCTCCACCTTTATCACGACGAGGAGGCGGAGATTTTCCTCAACGGTCAACCGGTGCTCCAGGTCTCGCGCTTCGTGTCGGATTACCAGAAAATCCCGGCGCCGCCCGCCTTCATGGCAGCCTTGCAGACGGGGCGCAACGTGCTGGCCGTGCATGTCCGGCAGACCTCGGGGGCGCAGTTCTTCGACCTGGGCATCGAGGTCAATGCCGTGGTTCTGTCCGACGTCGTGCTCAAGCCCGAATATCGCGCGGTCAGCCGGCCCGATCGCGAGACCTACCGGCGCAACCTGACGCGCCTGAAGGAGATTACCGAACTCCGGAAGTCCCCCGGGATCGAGGCGATGGTGATCACCGAGGTCGGCCCGGTCCCGCCGCCGACCCACTTGCACATCCGCGGCAGCGCCCACGCCGAGGGGGAGATCGTCACTCCCGGCTTCCCGGCGATCTGGGGCGGCGAGGCGGCGGAGATCCCGGCCCCGGCCGAGGGTTCCGCGACCAGCGGCCGGCGGCTGGCGCTCGCCCGCTGGATGACCCGTCCCGACAATCCCCGGACCGCCCGGGTGATGGTCAACCGGATGTGGCAGCATCATTTCGGCCGCGGACTCAGCCCGACCCCGAACGACTTCGGCTACCTCGGCACCCCGGCGACCCATCCCGAGCTGCTCGACTGGCTGGCCACCGAGTTCGTCGCCAAGGGCTGGAGCATGAAGGCGATCCACCGTCTGATGCTCAATTCCAAGACCTACCGCCTGGCGATCGCCAGCGAGCCGGAGGCCGCCGCGGCGGACCCCGCCAACGAGCTGTTCTGGCGCTTCAACCCACGCCGCCTGACGGCCGAGGAAGTCCGCGACTCGATCCTGGCCAGCACCGGCGAGCTGAACCTCGAGATGGGCGGACCCAGCGTGTTCGTCCCGATGCCCGAGGAAGTGCTCGCCACCTCGTCGACCAAGGGCGGCAAGTGGGGGAGCAGCCCGCCCGACCAGGCCAACCGCCGCAGCATCTACGCCAAGATCAAGCGCTCGCTGCAGCCGCCGATGTTCACCGACTTCGACCTGGCCGACACCGACACGCCCTGCCCGGTGCGCTTCACGACGACGGTGCCCACCCAGGCGCTGGCGATGATGAACAGCGAATTCGTCCACGACAAAGCCAAGGCCCTCGCCGATCGTCTCATCGAGGAGCACCCCGGCGACCTCCAGGCCCAGGTGCGGCGCGCTTTCGAACTGGTGATTTCACGATCCCCCGACGAGACCGAGGTGATCCGCTCGCTGGCCTTCATCGGCAAGCTCAAGACCGAACATCAGCTCGCTCCCGAGGTCGCCCTCCAGCGCTTCGCCATCGCCGCTTTCAGCTTCAACGAATTCTTCTACCTCGACTAGCCATGATCGCCCGCCCGCCTCTCCGCAATTTCTGTGGCCGCGTCCACCGCCGCGAGTTCCTCCACCAGATCGGTGGCGGCTTCACCTCGCTGGCGCTGGCCGGCATGCTGTCCCGCGACGGCGCCTTCGCGGCCGACCTCGGCAGCGGAAACCCGCTCGCGCCGAAGCAGCCGCAACTTCCCGCCAAGGCGAAGTCGGTGATCTTCCTCTTCATGTACGGCGGCCCGAGCCACATGGACACCTTCGACTACAAGCCGAAGATGTACTCGCTCGATGGCAAGACGGTCCCGATCAAGACCTTCGGCCGCGGCGGCAAGAAAAACGAAGGCCGGGTGGTCGGACCGAAGTGGAAGTTCAAGCAATACGGCCAGTCCGGCAAGTGGGTCTCCGAACTCTTCCCGAACGTCGGCGGCGTGGTCGACGACCTCGCTTTCATCCACTCGATGACCGCCGACTCGCCGATCCACGGCTCGGCGATGCTGATGATGAACAGCGGTTCGCTGCTCTCCGGCAAGCCGTCCCTCGGATCCTGGCTGAACTACGGCCTCGGCTCACTGAACGAGAACCTGCCCGGTTATGTCGTCATGCTCGACAAGACCGGCGGCCCGATCTCCGGCGCGAAGAACTGGAGCAGCGGCTTCATGCCCGCCAGTTATCAAGGGGTCGTTTTCCGCTCGAAGGGCAGCCCCATCCTCAACCTCGAGAACCGGCCGGGGATGGACCGCGTCCAGCAACGCTCGCTGCTCGATTTCCTCGGCGACGTCAACCAGGGCCACCTCAAGGGCCGCGAGCACAACAGCGACCTCGCCGCACGCATCGCGTCGTACGAACTCGCCTACCGGATGCAGGCGAACGCGCCGGAGGCGATCGACGTCGACAACGAGCCGCAGCACATCAAGGACCTCTACGGGATGGACGGCAGCCGGACCGATGACTTCGCGCGCAAGTGCATCCTGGCCCGCCGGATGGTCGAGCGCGGCACCCGCTTCATCCAGATTTACTCGGGCGGCGCCCACAACGACGACAACTGGGATGCCCACGGCGACCTGGTGAAGAACCACGAGTTCCACGCCGGCAACACCGACAAGCCGATCGCCGGCCTGCTCAAGGACCTCAAGCAGCGCGGCCTGCTCGACGAGACGCTGGTCATCTGGGGCGGCGAGTTCGGCCGCCAGCCGACCGCCGAATACGCCGAAGGCACCGGCCGCGACCATAACTCCGCCGGCTTCACGATGTGGATGGCGGGCGGCGGCATCAAGGGCGGCACCAGCTTCGGCGAGACCGACGAATACGGCGGCGCGGCGGTCAAGGACCGGGTCCAGGTGAAGAATCTCCACGCCACCGTGCTCCAGCAGATGGGGCTCGATCCGAACCATCTGAGCTATTTCTACGGCGGCCTGGATCAGAAGCTGGTCGGGGTCGAGGGCGCGGATCCGATCCAGGAGATCATCGCCTGACGAGGTTCCGTCCTTGGCGGCGCGCCGCGGGCTTGCTTGCTTTCCGGTATGGCAAGTCCGCTCCCGCAGTCACCCCGTTCCGTTCCGGCGGGCGGTCGGTTCATCCGGCAGATCCCGCCGACGCCGCTGGTGCCGGTATCCCTGGATCGGGAACTTGGCGCGGTCTGGTGCAAGCTGGAGTTCATGAATCCCAGCGGTTCGACCAAGGACCGCATCGCCCGTCACATCCTGGAAAAGGCCTGGCGCCGCGGCGAGTTGAAGGAAGGAGACACCGTGGTCGAGGCGTCGAGCGGATCGACCAGCATCGCGCTGGCCTTGGCCTGCGCGCAGATGGGGCTGAAGTTCGTCGCCTTCATCCCGACCACGGCGACCCACGAGCGCGGGCTGATGATCCGCGCCTACGGCGGCGAGGTGCGACGGGTGGAAGGCGGGATGGCCAAGGTGCTCGAGGCGGCCAGCGCGGCGGCGGCTTCGAAAGGCTGGTTCGCCGCCCGGCAATTCGAGAATCCGGACAACGCCGAGGCCCACCGGATGTTCACCGGGCCGGAAATCCTGGCGCAGATGGAGTGCGGCTGCGTCGATGCCGTGGTCAGCGGCGTCGGCACCGGAGGCACCTTGCGGGGCTTGTGGGAGGCCTTCGATGACGCCGGTTGCGAGGCCCGGGCCTATGCCGCGATTCCCTGCGAGGGCGGCGCGTTCGGGGACAACGCCGAATGCAGCAGCCTCGCTTTCAGCAAGGAGGTGCCGGGTGTGGCGGAATGCCTCTCGGCGCTCTACCGCGACTGGCAGCACGGCCCGCGCGGCGGGGCGATCGAGGAACTGAGCGTCGGCGAGGAGCTGTGCCTGGAGCTCACCCGGCACCTGTGGGCGCTCGGTTTTCCGGTGGGTCCGAGTTCCGGCTTGAACTATGCCGCGGCGCTCGAGGCGAAGCGCCGGCTCGGCCGCGACGCGCGGGTGGTGACC
>CAMCYK010000069.1 GCA_945883695.1 Akkermansia muciniphila
TCCCGCGCAGCGACACGCGGCAGAATGCCGCGCGACCCTCGCCAGGTCGCTTTGAAAGCGACACTCCCCTCCCGTGGCTGCTCGCCGCAACCACGATTTGAAATCCCGATCCCCGCCCACAACTTCAAGGTGCCGCGACCACTTCCAAACCCCGTTTCGCCCGAAAAACCCAATTTTCCCGCGCTCCCATCCAGGAATTTTCCCAAATTAACCCGAAAAACACGCATTTTCGCATTGCCCGCCCTTCATTCCGGGACTACTTACCCCTCCCGCAACCCATTTTCCCATGAGCAAGGACAAACTTGACGGCGCGCAAGCCCTCATCAAAACACTCGACGACCTCGGCATCGAATACATTTTCGGCTACTCCGGTGGAGCGGCGATTCCCATCTTCGACGCCCTCGAGACGGTCAAGACCAAGATGAAGTTCATCCTGGTCCGCCACGAGCAGGGTGCCGTCCACATGGCCGACGGCTACGCCCGCGCCACCGGCCGGCCCGCCGCGGTGCTGGTGACCTCCGGTCCCGGCGCCGGCAACACGGTGACCGGCCTGATGACCGCGATGATGGACTCGGTGCCGATGATCGTGCTCTGCGGCCAGACCGTCACCTGGATGCTCGGCAAGGATGCCTTCCAGGAGGCCGATATCTTCGGCATCACCATCCCGGTGGTGAAGCACAACTACCTGGT
Source organism: Akkermansia muciniphila (assembly GCA_945883695.1). GTDB lineage: Bacteria > Verrucomicrobiota > Verrucomicrobiia > Verrucomicrobiales > Akkermansiaceae > Haloferula > Haloferula muciniphila_A. The sequence goes on from CAMCYK010000069.1 coordinate 691, forward strand.
CAAGGATTCCAACTCGCTGCCGCGGATCGCCCGCGAAGCCTACCACATCGCCACCACCGGCCGACCCGGCCCGGTGCTGATCGACATCCCGAAGGACATCTCCCAGGGACCCTTCACCGGCGACATGAACCCGCCCTTCGATCTCCCGGGCTACGATCCGACCAGCGATTTCAACATCGACGCGGCCGCGGTCAAAGAGGCCGCGGCCCTCATCGCCAAGGCCAAGCGGCCGGTGATCCTCGCCGGCCAGGGCGCGATGATCGCCCGCGCCGACAAGGAGCTGATGCACCTCGCGAAAACCCTCGGCGCGCCGGTGACCACCACCCTGCTCGGCAAGGGCGTGTTCCCCGAGACCCACCCGCTTTCGCTCGGCATGCTCGGCATGCACGGAACCGCCTACGCCAACAAGGCGATGATCGAGTGCGACCTGCTGATCAATGTCGGCTCGCGCTTCGACGACCGGATCATCGGCCAGCCCGCCAAGTTCTGCAAGGATGCCAAGATCATCCACATCGACATCGATCCCGCCGAGGCCGGCAAGATGGTCCGGCCCGACGTGATGATCGTCGGCGATGCCAAGGCCGCCCTTGCCGAGATCAACGAAAAGATCGGCCCGCTCGAGACCACCGAATGGCTGGCCAAGCTCGATGGCTACAAGAAGAAATTCCCGCTCTCCTACAAGAAGCAAGGCGGCCTCCGCATGCAGCAGGTGATCGAAGAACTCTACGAACTCACCGAAGGCAAGGCCATCGTCTCGACCGACGTCGGCCAGCACCAGATGTGGGCCGCGCAGTTTTACAAGAACCACGAGTCCTTCCATTGGCTGTCCTCCGGCGGGGCCGGCACCATGGGCTTCGGCTTCCCGGCCGCGATCGGTGCCCAGCTTGCCCACCCGAAGAAGACCGTCATCTCGATCTCCGGCGACGGCGGCTTCCAAATGACCCTGTTCGAACTGGCCACCGCCGCCATTCACAAGCTGCCGGTCAAGATCGTGGTGCTCAACAACCACTACCTCGGCATGGTCCGGCAGTGGCAGGAGTTGTTCTACGAGGACCGCACCTCCGGCGTCGACCTCGTCGGTAATCCCGACTTCTGCAAGCTGGCCGCGGCCTACGGCATTCCGAGCGTTTACATCAAGCGCCCCGCCGACGTGACCAAGCAGCTCGAAAAAGCCCTGGCCTACAACGACGGCCCGATCCTGATCCACGCCGAGTGCGTGAAGACGGAGAATGTCTTCCCGATGATCCCCGCCGGCGCGGCGCTCGAGGACATGATCACCGAGGCGCCGAAAACCAAGATGGCCAAGCCCGTCGGGTCCACGTGAGCCAGCATGGCAGAGGGTGGATAGTGGATGGCGGATGCTTCAAGCCTCCTTTCGTCTCTCCATCTGCCATCTGCCATCCACCGTCCACCATCTCTTCTCCATGCCCCAGTCCATCATCACCACCGACACGCCCGATGCCGCCCTGCCCGCCCGGCGGGGGGCCCTGCACACCCTATCGATCCTCGTCAACAACGAGCCCGGCGTCCTCATGCGGATCTGCCAGGTCTTCTCGCGCCGCGGCTTCAACATCGACTCGCTGGTCGTGTCCGAAGGCCGCAACGCGAATTTCTCCCGCATGACCATCGGCATCAGCGGCGACCCGCAGGGCCTCGACCAGATCATCAAGCAGGTCGCCAAGCTGATCGACGTGATCCACTGCTTCGAGCACACCTCGGCCGATTCGGTGACCAAGGAGATGATCCTGATCAAGATCAAGTGCTCGCCCTCGGAGCGCTCGCAGGCCCTTCAGATCACCGAGCACTTCGGTGGCAAGACGGTCGATCTGACGCCGGTCTCGATGATCGTCATGATCTCCGGCGACAGCCCGAAAGTGGATGCGGCGGTGGGGATGTTCTCCCAGTTTGAAATCATCGAGACCGTCCGCACCGGCAAGGTCGTCATGGCGCGCGGCGAGCAGGCGACTTAAGACCCCGCCGGAAACAGGCTGAATTTGCGAAATGCCTCCCGCTTTCCGACGGGGGGCATTTTTCGCGTACCAATGCGACAGCTTCGTCACGAACGCCTGTTTTTCCTTCTACCGTGGCACCGTGTCTGCTAGGACAGGCGTTCCGTTTCCCAACGATTTCCAATCCCATGAAGTTCAAGCCTCTCGCACTTTTCTCGGCCTTTTCGGTTTCGATGTCAGCTCATGGTTCTGCCGCACTAGTCTTCTCCGACAACTTCAGCACCAGCGGAGCTTTGGTGGGGACCACGCCCGACCTTGGGGGAAACTGGACACAAACGGGAACCATCGCCACCAACCCAATCACGGTTGCGGACGGCTCCGTGGCCGTGCTTCCGAACGGTCAGGACGTTTATGCCACCCTGTCGCAAAGCGTCCCGACGACCGCCGGAAATTCGATAAACACGACTTTCGACCTGACCGTGAACGCCGTTCAAAGCACCGGTGACTACTTCCTTCATCTCTCGGATCCAGTCGGCACGACCTCGAACTTCTATGGACGCATTTTCGCGAGACCCTCCGCGACCGTGGGTTTCTATCAGTTGGGAATCGCCAGCAACTCGGGGACCGGCACGGTCACGACCTACGGCACGACTGATATCGCCTTGGGACAGACGATCGGGGTGAGCATGACGTGGACCTTTGTCGCAGGGCCCGCGAATGACACCTTTTCGCTGTCGACAGACGGAAGCAGCTACATTTCCGGTTACACGTGGACGGGCAATGCGGAACCCACAACCCAGATCACCGCTGTGAATCTTCGGCAGGGTAGTACGGGCACCGCCCCCACAATCACCGTGGACAATCTGGAAGTGAATGCCATCCCCGAGCCTTCTTCAGCCCTGCTCGCGGGCCTTGGCGGTCTGGTACTGCTCCGCCGGCGCCGTTGAGATCGACCCGAAGTTTCCCCACGAACCCGGCCCGCCACGCGGTCCGGGTTTTTCGTAGCTGCTAGAGAAGTTCCCGTTCGCACCCCCTCGGCGGTTCGGACCGAGGACATCGGTAACAAACTGACCGGGAACATCGGTTACACTTCATGCTGGGCGGGTGCCCTGGAAATTAGTGTTACCAATCCCTATGGGGTCAGTCCTCACGGATTAACATACAATTCAGCCTCGTCACCTCGCCGGCACACCCCCGGTCATGTCCGCAGAGCGCCACGAGGCGGTTCACCCTCCCTGGGTGTCCGAGCGCCAGCTTACCCGCGATCCATTCGTTCGGGACCGTGGTATGAGCCCGCCGCAACACCGCCAACTTCACCTTCCGCGGATCACTCTTCCGCGGCCCCTCCAATCCACGGGAACGGAAGGCACTCCGGTCGTCATCTGTCTCAAATACCGGCTCACCCCGTCCCCGCGCGCCATCACGTGAAACCGCGCCGGGATATTGGCATCTCAAGGGGCGAGCCACGCAGCTGCCAGCCCAGGCCGGGAGGGAAAGGCAGCCTAAATGTGAATCCGTGAGGACTGACCCCATTGTGGCCGCCCGGGTGTGAATCCGTGACGGCTGCCCCATTGTCACACCGGAAGGCGCACGGGCTATCGCCCGCCCCCTTGAGCGCCCGGAATCACCCCGCGCAACCCTCCCATGCCTTCCATCATGGACTTGATGCCCGTTGTCACTTTGCGGGCCGACTCCATGGCTTCATCGAGCTTCTCGATTTCCATCTTTTGCAGTCCCGCAATGCCTCCCTCCTCAACTCCTGGCACAGTGGTGGGATCCAGCGCGTATTCCGACTCACGTTTCGCCACCGCCGCGGCGAGCGTCTCGTTCTGCGTTTCGTCGAGGACAGCCTCGAGACCCTTGACGAATTCAGGATCTCGCATGGGCGATCCACCGCCGAAGTTTTTCCGATCCAGGGGGTTGATGATGCCCGCGAGACTCTCCCCCGCGTCCGCTTGGGACTTCCTGTATTCGTCCTCCGTGATCTCGCCACGCGCACCGGCATCGCCGGCAAGCACGAGTTGCATCAAGGGGGATGGGTCCCTCCTGAGGCGATCCACGGCGGCACTGTAGTTGGCGGACTTCCGTTTTTGGTGCTCTTTGAAGAGAGTCAGGGCCTTGTCGCGCTGCTCCTCCGAAAGCTGCAACTCGCCATTGAGCCCCCCGAGCGCCGCTCCGATTCCACCGCCGAATCCTTCCCCCTCGGAAGAGGCGATCATTTCACTCATCTCAGTGGCATCCTCCATAACGGCCACGATGTTCGCGGAAACATTCTTGGAAAGGTTGGTCCGGGCTTCACCATAGCGGGCAACCAAATCGGCGTAGGCCGATGGCTGGCGTTCCTCCCTGGCACGTGATGCCGGGCCCGCCCGCCCGGATGATCCGGCGGGCTTTCCTGTTCCTTCCCCGGAGAGGGAAACCTTTTCGCCAGATTCCGACGATGAAGCGGGCGACGCTTCGAAGCCGGACTTGTCCCGCAAAATAATCGCGACGCCAGCAACGACTAAAGCGCCGACGGCAAGAAGCAGGGTCTTGTTGGGTTTCATCAGTTGGTGAATTGCCTAGGACCCGCTCGTAACAGTGGCATGCTTCATTGCAATCAGGAAATTCCGAGTCGCTGGAATTGCTCACTTGATTTGAAATCTTTTTTCCACGGGGATCAAACCAGCCCCCTCACCCTGGCCTCGGCCATCGGCAGCGGCTTGGCTTCGCAGACTTCCTGCCAACCCGCGAAATTCCACTTGTTCGGAAAGCCGGCGCACTGGCCGGGCTTCACCGGATGGATCCGGCAGCCGCCGGCCTCGAGCATGACGCACTCGTGGTTGTCCTTCTCGACCAGCGAAAGCCCCTGCCGGTTGGTCCGCAAGCGGGTGTAGCGGGCGATGAACTCGTCCTCGGCCAGTCCCAGGAAGCCGGCGATCGGCGCGATCTCGCCGTCCTCGATCCGCACGTCGCCCGGCCACTTGCAGCAAGCGGTGCAGCGCTGGCAAACGTAAAACCGATCCGGGTCCAGCAAGGTGTCGCGGTTGCCCGGACTGCCGTGGGACGGCTCGCGCGAGGGAATCATGAAGCTCAGCGCGCGACCACCGTCTGCTGGAAGGCCCGCTTGTAGTGGTAATCGACCCGGCCGAGGAACCAGCGCCACTTGGTGCCGGGACGGCCGTTGTCCATCAGGTAATGCGGGCAGTTCTTGTTCGCCGGGCTCTTCCCGCGGCGCGGCCAGTGGTAATGCGGGACCACCCGGCTCAACGGAATGCCGCGCTCGTGCATCAGCTTGGCGGTCAGCTTGGCGGTCCGCTCGATCGTGGCGTCGCGGCTGCTCCCGCGGTGCTCGCACATCTCGATCCCGATCGACAGGCGGTTGCCGGGGCCGTCGAAATCCGCGTGCTCGCCCTGCTCGGTCACCGGCATGTGCTGGATCGCCACCTTGTCGTCCACCGTGAAATGCCAGATCAGGTAGCCGATCCGGTTGCCGCCCCGCCGCTTCGGCGAGCGCAGCGCGCCGCGCTTCAGCGCCAGCGAATGGCGCGCGGCGTCCGCCGAGTAGTTCTGGGTCGAGTGGATGGTGATGTAACGCGGGGTCATCGGCCGCACCACCTTGCGGCCGTGGGTCCCGCGCGGCACCATGTCGTTCCGCAGGTTGATCTCGCGCAGCAGGCCGGCGGTGGAGGTCGATGCCGAAACCGGACGCGTCACCGGGGCCGAGCCGGGAGCCGGCACCCCCAGCGAGCCGACGACCGCATCGGAACGTCCGGGCAAGGGCGCCACCTGGGTGCAATGGAGGCAGACCGCCGACAGCGTCAGCATCGCGACCACGATGGGGAGTTTCATGACCAAGGCACTAGCATGAACGGCCATTCACGGGAAGCCCGAAGAATCAGGGAATCCGAAGTATATTACCCCCGTCAGCCGTTCGATCCGGGTCTTGCTTTCCGGCCCGCATCTTGCTTCTTACTCCCCATGACTATTCCGGGATCCGCCCTCCCCGCCTGCATCTCGGGATTGCTGCTGGCCGCCTCGGTTTCCCGCGTCACGGCCGCCGAGGCCGGGGCTTGGGAAACCATGTCGACGCTCGCGAATTCCGATGCCTGGACCGTCTATGACTACGCCGACGACGGCTCTTATTTTCCCGACTGGGCCGGTGACGTCGCCGGCGAGGAATATTCCTTCTTTTTCCACACCGGCGACGACCCGCTCTGGTTTTTCGCGGACACCCTCGGGAATCCCGGCAATGGCAAACTGCTCGGCAATTATGCCGTGGAGAAAGTGCAGGCGATCCTGGCCGATGTCCTCATCGCCTCGCTGCCGGATTTTTCCGATGTGGAATGCGTGGTTTTCGCCAGCGGCCCGGCCGGACGAACGCATTACTTCAGCCCTTCCTACTATAACGTCGATTTCGCCACGGAAGGCTGGTACTCGCTCCGCTTTCCTTTCGACGAACCGTGGTTCTTTTTCAACGGTACCGGCTTCCAGGCAGTTCCCGTGACCGCCGGCCTGCTGGCCACGATCGAGGAAATCGGATTCCGCTTCTGGCCCAAGGAGGGCGTCGTGAGGGACGTGGCCGCCGCCATCGACAACGTGAAGCTGGAACCCCTCGTCGAGTCGCCGGCGCTTGCCGTCTCGGCGACCGGCAATGAATTCAGGCTGGCATTCACCCCGTTCAAGGCGACTTCCTGCCTGATCGAGAAACTAGAGCCGGCCTCCCCTTTCAGTTGGGAGAAAGTGGCCGGCCAGACTTCCATCACCGGGACCACCGAGCACGTCTTCACCACCCCGCTCTCCGGCCGCAGCGGAATCTTCCGGGTGCAATCGGCCGCGAATTACACGCCCTTTGTCACCCCTGCTCCCTGACCGGCGACTGCCCGCGCGGATTGACAAATCGCCCGCACCGTCTTGCCTGTGGCAATACCCATGTCCGTCGTCCGATCCCTCTCCCTCCTCCCGCTGCTCGCCGCCGCCCTCGCCGCGGCCCCGGAGAGCCACCCGTGTCAGAACGGCCTGGTCCGCTCGCTGGTCGCCCGCGAGCCGATGTTCCGCAACCCGGTCGCCGTCGCGGTCGATGTCGATGGCTCGATCTATGTCACCGAGACCACCCGCCGCAAGCAGGCCGACCTCGATATCCGCGAGGTCATGGACTGGGTGGTGGACGATCTCTCGCACACCTCCATTGAGGACAAACGCCGCTTCTTCCGCGAAAACATCACGACCGAGCGCTTCAACAAGCACCCCTCGCTCAAGGACCACGACAAGAACGGCCGCATCGACTGGCAGGACCTCACCGTCCACAGCGAGAAAATCCACCGCCTCATCGACACCGATGGCGACGGCATGGCGGACCGCTCCACCGTGTTCGCGGAAGGCTTCAACAGCGAGGTCACCGGCATCGCCGCCGGCGTGATGGCCTACCGCGGTGACGTCTACGCCACCATCGCGCCCGACCTGTGGAAGCTGCGCGACACCGACGGCGACGGCGTGGCGGACGAACGCAAATCGCTGGTCCACGGCTTTGGCGTCCACATCAACTACGCCGGCCACGACATGCACGGGCTGATCTTCGGCCCCGACGGCAAGGTCTATTGGACCATCGGCGACAAGGGCACCCATGTCACCGCCAACGGCGTCCGGTGGCTTTACCCGCACGAAGGCGCGCTGCTTCGCTGCAATCCCGACGGCTCGGAATTCGAAGTTTTCGCCCGTGGCTTGCGCAACGTCCAGCAGATCGCCTTCGACGACTACGGCAACATCTTCGGCGTCGACAACGATGCCGACATGAAGGGCGAGAAGGAGCGCCTGATTTTCATCCCCGAAGGCTCCGACCACGGCTGGCGCGCCTATTTCCAATATCGCGGCGCGAAGTATAACCCGTGGATGGCCGAGCGCATCGCCTTCCCCGATGGCGAGGACCGGCCCGCCTCCATCCTGCCGCCGCTCGCCCTCTATCACGACGGGCCCAGCGGCTTCGCCTACAATCCCGGCACCGCGCTCAACGACTTCTACCGCGGTCATTTCTTCCTCACCCAGTTCCCGTCGGGAAAGATCAACGCGTTCCAGCTTGAGCCCGCCGGCGCCGCCTTCAAAATGACCGGCGACCACCTGATGGCCGCCGGCACGCCTTTCGTCGGCTGCAATTTCGGACCGGATGGCGCGCTCTACGTCGCCGATTGGCAGGGCGGTTACCCGCTGAAGGAAAAGGGCGCCGTATGGAAGATCGACGACCCGAAGGAAGCCGGCAGCGCGGTGAGAAAGGAAGTCGCGGCGATGCTGAAGGAAGGCACGGCGAAACTCGACGAGGAGGAACTAATCCAACGCCTCGCCCACCCCGACCAGCGCGTCCGGCTCGATGCCCAGTGGGAATTGGCCAAGCGTTCCAAACTCTGGTCGAACACTCCGTCGGGATATCTCGCGAGGATCTTCCAAGCCGACTCTCTCGTCGCGAAGGTCCACGCCCTTTGGCTGCTTGCCCAGGTGGACGACTTCGATCCGTCCCTGTTCGCCACCCTCGCGACATCAGGCGAACCCGAGCTGCGCGCCCAAGCCGCCAAGTGGGCGGGCGAAACGGCGAAGCGGCTGCCGGCCGGATCCTTCGCCCCCCTGCTCTCCGACCCCGAACCGCGGGTCCGCTTCCTCGCCGCGATGGCGGTCGGCAAGTCCCGCGACCGGCAGTTTCTCGGCACCGTCGTCGAAATGCTCGCGGCCAACGAGAACCAGGACGCCTATCTCCGCCATGCCGGTGCTTTCGCGCTGCGGAGCGCCCTCGATCCGGACTTCCTCTCCAAGCTTACCACCCATCCCTCCCCCGCCGTCCGCCTCGCCGCGGTGGTCGCGCTGCGCGACGCTCTGCAGGACTCTTCCCGGATCATCCCGCTCGCCAAAGTTCCGGAAGCCCCTGCCGCGGGTGCCCTGCTCAAAACGCTGGCGGCTTTCCTCGCGGATCCCGACCCGGCCGTCGTCGCCGAAGCCGCGAGGGCGATCCCGGAGGACCCGATGCTCCCGTCCCTGCTTCCGGACCTCGCTTCCCTGCTCGAGAAAAATCCCACCGCCCGCGAATCCGCGCTCCGCCGCTCGATCGCCACCAACCGCCGCATCGGTGACGAAGCCGCCCTGACCCGCCTCGCGGTCTTTGCCGCCGATACCGCCCGCCCGCGGTCCTTGCGCCTCGCCGCGCTCGAAGCCCTCGCCAGCGTGAAATCCCGCGAGCCGCTCGACGCCGTCGACGGCCACTACCACCCGCTGACGCCGCTGGAGGTTTCCCCCGCTCTCGCCACCCGGCTCGCCCTGCTGCTCGTTCCCGCCTCGCCGGACAAGTCCCTCGCCCGGCAAGCCGCCGCCGCCCTCGACGCCCTGGGTGCCAAGCAGGACGCCGCCGCTCTAACAAGCCAAGCGCTCGACCCGAAGCTCGATCCCCCGCTCCGTCTCGCCGCCCTTCGCCACCTCAAGGAGAACGGCGGCACCGGATGGACCGACACCGCCCTCACCCTGCTCAAGGAAGACGCCCCCGCCCTGCGCCCCGGGGTCGCCGCCCTGCTCGCCGCGGTGAAACCGGAAGCGGTGCTCGACCACCTCCAGGCGACCGGCCTCAAGTCAAAGGATGTTGCCGAGCGCCAAGCCTCCTTCCGCCTGCTCGCCACCCTCAACTCGCCCGCCGCGAAAGAACTGCTCGCCCCCTATCTCGCGTCCCTCAACGACCCGGCCGGCCTGCTCGAAATCCTCGACGCCGCCCGCGTGCTCGCCCCGGAGCGGATCACCGGCCTCGAATCCGCCCTCGCCGCCGCAGGTCCGCTCGGCAAGTGGTCCTACGCCCTCCAAGGAGGAAACGCCGCGGCCGGCCAAAAGATCTTCGCCGAAAACCTCGCCGCCAACTGCACCGCCTGCCACCGCATCGATGGCGAAGGCTCGAACGTCGGCCCCGCGCTCGCCAAGATCGGCGCGAAAGGCCGCGAGCAACTGCTCGAATCCCTCGTCCTCCCGCAGGCCAAGGTCGCCGCCGGCTCCGGCCTGATGACCGCCACCCGCAAGGACGGCACGGTCGCCGCCGGGTCCTTCCTTGAAGAAAAAGACGGCAAGCTGGTCCTTTCCCAGCCCGACGGCTCGAAGCTGGAGATCCCGCTCGGCGAGATCGCCTCGAGGACGGCCCCGGTCAGCACCATGCCGCCGATGGACGCCATTCTGAAGCCCGCCGAGCTCCGCGATCTGGTCGACTTCCTATCGTCGCTCCGGTAAGCCGGCCCCACCGACCGCTCCCCGGCGACATGAACGTCCCCGCCAGGCCATTGATCCCGCGAAGGACTTGGACGGCGGCCCGATCCGTGCTAACCATTGTCGCCGTCCGTCTCCACCGATGTCCCCACGTCTGCCCGATCTCCTCCGCTCGACGTCCACGCTTTCCTGTCTGCTCCTCGCCTCCTGCGCGGTCGGCCCGCCGCCGAGTGTCCGCAAGGCCGAGCACGTTCTTTACCAATGGCACGACGACCACGGGCCGGGCGAGGTGAAGATCACGATCAATCTTACCCGACAGCGCGCGACCTATACCCGCGGCGGCCGGGAGATCGGCTGGTCCTATGTCGCCACCGGCAAGGAAGGCCACGGCACGCCGTCCGGAACTTACCGGATCACCGAAAAAATCGAGGATAAGTATTCGAACCGCTACGGCTGGATCGAGGATGAATGGGGTAATGTCACCAACGGCGATGCCAAGCACACCACTCCGGTGCCGCCGGGCGAGCGCTACATGCCGGCCCCGATGCCCTACTGGATGCGCCTGACTTCCTACGGCATCGGCATGCACGCCGGGGTCATCCCGAAGCCGGGCGAAGCCGCGTCCCACGGCTGCATCCGCCTGCCACGGCAACTCGCGCCGGTCCTGTTCGCCGCGGTGACGGAAGGCACGCCGGTGACGATCACGCACTGACCCGGACGGCGCGCCGCGAACGCCCTGTTCCCTCCTTTGGCGAGTTTACAACCGCCGCTTTCCCAACGGAGCCACGGAAATCACCCGCCCCCCCCCTTCCCGCCGCCAAAATGGGGTCAAAAACACCACCGGCAGCGGGAAGAGCCGCCGTAAGCTGCCGCTATTCCCGGCGCACTTGGTAAAAGCGCTTCGGGCCGGTCTGTCCCGGAAGGATCACCGTGGTGGTATGGCCGCTGGCTTCGGATGGGCCGGCCAATCGCGCCCAGACCGACGGATTTCCCAAGTCGGAAGCGCTATAGATGGAATAAAGGGTGCAGGGGACCGAGTTCCACGTGATGGCGACATCGGTGCCACTGACTCCGACTTGGGTGACTTGGAACGGCAGTGCCGTCCCGCCGCCACCTTCCGCGCTGATTGACACATCGGAAATGTCGAAACTGCCGGTGGTGGCCGCGCCGAAAGGAGCGTTGTTGATAAACGCGAATCCGATTCCATCGACCGAGTTCAACCGCAGGTAGGAGTCGTCCACGACAGGATTTGCCAACCCGGTGACGGTGCCCGCGCCGAGGTCGTTGCCCCAGATGAAGGACCAAGTTATTCCCGTCGCCACTCGTTCGAGCGTCATTTCGAACGCATGCGTCGTCGTGGTGTCCGCCAAGCCGACGCCGTTGGGAAGACCGCCGGAGCCGTTGAAAGTTCCGCCTTGCTGGAATCGGGGTTGCGCCCACGCGGCGTTCGTCGCCGGGTCCACCAAGGGAAGCCGCGTCCCGGTTGCGTCGATAATGAAGTCGGCGCGGCCCGTGTTGCCAAAGTCACCCCAGTCGCCATCGACGTATTGCCGGATGAGGTTATTGCCCGCATCGGCATTTCGGCTGCCGGTGACGCTGATATCCGGACGCAGCCGCCATGTGGAGCCACCGTCGGTTGGGCCCATGTCGATCATCGCCAGCACCCCCTGGTTGTGCGCGGTGTCCGCGAAACCGAAGCGGAACTGAGTGTCCCCGGACACCGGGATATTGTTGAATTTTACTTTGAATTTGAGCGTGGCTTTCTGGCCGACCTTCGAAAGCTGCTGCGGGTTGAATGTCTGGAATATCCGTGGCCGCCCGGTCTGATCGACGCCCGCAACACCGTCCACATCGAGGGTGTTCTCACCGATGGCCGCGGTGAATCCGGTGGCGGACTGGTTGGTCAGAGCAAGGATTCCCGGAGCGCCGGCGACGGTTTCATTCAAGTCATATTGCCCCCATGTGCTGCCCAGCGCGAGCGGCTGGCTCAGCGCCCGGCCCACGGCATTCAGGAACATCTTTTGACCATCGGGCGTAAGATCCAAGGCTCCCGCCTGCGGATTCGGTGCCGAAGTCGTGGACCCGGAGGCATCGCGGGTGCCGCACCCGAAGAACAGCCGGTAGCCGGCGAGAGGCTCGCCGCCGACAACCTGGGTGGAGCGGACCAATGATCCCGCGGGCCATTCGGCGATGGCGTAACCCGTGGCCAGATAGGCACCGTTCACGGCGGGGGTCTGGCCGGCGGGTATATTGACGCCGGGATCGAGCGGATTGAAGTCAATCGTGGCCAGCGCGATGCCTCCGGGCTCCATGGCGTTGGAAATGTTTTGATCGGCCCCGCTTACAAAAAGTCTGAAAAACTGGGTGGAAGTACCCCGATTGTTCAACGGCGACGGCGGGAGAATGCCGCAGAAGTTGTTCATGATCTCGGCTCCCCCGACGTTGGTGCGGTCGACTCCGCAGAAGATCGGATTGTCCGGGTAAAGCAGACGGAGCTTGCCGCTGGATGTCGTGCTCGTATCCGCGGCGCTATCGTATTCAAAGTTATCAAGGATCCACCCCATTCGATCTCTACGAATAAGAGTGGACTTGGTGAAAATCATCGGTTTTTTGATCGCCGTATTCCAATAAGGACCGCGCGCGGACAGATTGAACGGGCCGCTGTTCATCGCGCTTCCGACGATAACAAGATCATAACCGTTGATAATCGGGATATCCGCCTGGGAGTTTTGAAATCCACTCGAGTTCGGATTGTATCGAGTGACGGCATGTCCCGCATTCATCAGCAAATCGACAAACCCCTGATCCATGTAGGGCGTTCCGGGCGACACGGGAGGATAGAAAACGCCGTTGGGGGCATTCAGTTCGGGGCCGTTGTCACTGACCCAAAGAATGTTCGCCGCATCGGCGGCAACGTTCATTCCGATGAGGTATAGGATCGTGATCGCGGGTGGACGTTTCATGGTGGGAATCGAGGGTTTTTTACTGGAGGACAAATCTGGGAAGGAGGCCCAGATTAACACCCGAGACTAAACAGCCGGGCGGCCCTGTCTAGGTGTCCAAAAGTATAAACGCCGGTGCTGCCGGCGGGCTTCAGTCGAGGTGAATGATACCGCGCTGAATCGCCGCCGTGGCGGCCTGGGTGCGGTCCGCGGCCCCGAGCTTTTCGAGCAGGTTGCCGACGTGGAATTTCACCGTGACTTCCGCGAAATCGAGGTCGGCGGCGATTTCTTTGTTGGAACGACCGCGCGCGATCCGCTGGAGCACGGCGAGTTCGCGGTCGTTGAGCGCGGGGCGGCGATTGCGTTGCTCCAGTTTGGCGGCGATGGCGGGCGGGAAACACTTCTCGCCGCCGTGCACCGCGCGGATGGCGGCGAGCAGTTCCTTGCGGCTCACGGTCTTTGGCAGGTAGCCGACGACACCCGCCTTGACGGCGCGGTGGATGTCCTCCTCGCCCTCGGTGGCCGTCAGGGAAACGATGCGCGCCTCGGGAAACTCGCGCAGGATCGCCGCGGTCGCTTCGACCCCACTGATGCCCGGCAAGCGCCAGTCCATGAGCACGAGATCGGGCCGGCGCTTGCGATAAGCCGCGATGGCGTCCTCGCCGCAGTCGCACTCGGCCACGACTTCGATCTCCGCGTCAAGCGTGAGCGCGCCCACCAGTCCGGCTCGCACGACGAAGTGGTCATCCACCAGCATCACCCGGATTTTCAGGGCGGATTTCATGTCGGGGTCCATTCGATTTCAGCGGCAACGCGCACGACAATCTCCGTGCCGCTCCCCGGCGCGGTGCGCAAGTCCAGCGTGCCGCCAATCCGCTGCGCCCGCTCGTTCATCCCGAGCAGCCCGAAGTGTCCGCTGGAAAGTTTCATCGCCCGCGCACTGTCGAAGCCGCGGCCATCGTCGCGAACCCGCACCGTCAGCGCGTCGCTCGCGAACCTAACTCCGGCCACGATGCGCCGGGCACCGGCGTGTTTCACCGCATTCGTCACCGCCTCAGTCGCGATGCGCAGGAGATGCACCTCCACGGCACCCGGCATCCGGCGCGCGGCTCCCTCGACTTCCACCGAAATCTCCGGCCCGCCGGGAGTCGAAAGCGGCACCAGCGTTTCACGCAGCGCCGTTTCCAGGTCGCGCTGCTCGAACTCCGGCACGCGTAAATCCCAGATCGAGCGCCGCACCTCCGCGCGCGTGTGTTTCAGCAACGCCTGACCCGTGAGCAGCGCGCGCTGGGCCGTCGCTGGCGAGTCTGGCAGAATGTCGCCCGCTGCCTCGAGTTGGAGGGAAAGGCCCATCAATTCCTGCTCCACCGTGTCGTGCAATTCGCGAGCCATCCGCGTGCGCTCGTGGAGCAGCGTCTCGCGCGAAAGTTGATCGCAAATGACCGACGTCTGCGCCCGAACCTTGCGCCGCAACGCGACGCTCCACGCCAGCGTGGCGACGGCGACGAGGATTACGAGGCCGAGCGCGATGAACGCGCGGCGCACCGTCCACCAAGGCGCCGCCTGAATCACCGTGATGTCGTTACCATCGCGCATCAGCAGGTCGAGCCGCGTGGGCTTGCTGAATTCCGCCACGAGCTCACTCGGCGCATACCCCAAGACAGCCACGCCATTCACACCCACCATCGTGCCTGCGGGCGGCGCGTCGATCTCGCCGCGAGCGAGGCTTGCCGTCGTTTCCGTCCCGTCGCAATCCAGCACCAGGCGCAGGGGACCACCCGGCCTGCTGCTTTGCACGCTGAGCACGCGGCCCGTCACCTTGACGAGCAATCCGTCGAACTCCCGCTCCGTCGATGGCTGGCCGCTTTTCATCGGCACCACGGCGCTCTGCACCTCCGCCATCGTCGTCCGCACCGGCTTGACCGGCGGACCCTCGCCCGTCTTGCGAAAAAGCGCGCCGCTCAAACCCGCGACCATCCCGGAAATGTCGATGAAACCCGTGGCCTCGATACGATCGCCCACTCGCAACGAAGCGGTGCTGCTCGTCCCCACCCGGACCGCGCGCCCGCCATCCTGGACGTACAGCAGCGAACCGGGTTCGAAATACGTTACACTCCCTTCAATCCTGCGCCGGTGCAGGAGCCGTCCTGTCGCGGAAAATCCGGCCAGGCTTTTCACCGACACTTTTTCCGCTGCGAAAGGATCGGGCGGCGGTGGCCGGGTGACGACCACATTCTCCGCGCGGCTGATCCGCAGCCGCGGACGCGCGAAATCCCGGCGCCAATTGAAAACCGATGCAGCCAGCCCCTCCACCTGCACCTCCCCATCCACCAGCGCCGAGGGCTTCAGCACCACTCCATCCATCGCCTCGACAAACAAATGCCCCACCGGCGTCTCGACGCGCATCCACCAGCGAAAGTTGAAAAGCTCGCACCGCTGCACCACGCCGATCACGATCACTCGTTGCGCGATCTCCGCGCCGCTCATCAGCTGGTCCAAGGCCACCACGCGGGCTGGAGGCAGCGGCTTTTCCCCGAGCACACGCACCGTGCGCGGTATGATATTCGGCGCGAGCCCGCCCTGCGCCAGCACGCCTTCGACCTCGACCTCCGTTCCTTCGCGCAGTGCCTCGATCGCCTTTTCATCCCCCGCCCAAATCCCGTCCCGGCGCGCCCGTGACAAATCCACCCAAATCCCCGTCTCCTCCTCCTGCACCGTGAAATTCGTCACCGCCGGACGCTCGGGGGCCGGATGCGAGATCACAAAGGTCACCACCGCACGCACCCGCACCGTCGGACGCTGCGCCACCGCCTCCGCCGAAAGCGCCCGCGCTTCCGCGACCCGCAAACGTGGTAACTCCCGCGCACACGACAACGCGACCGTGATGAGGAAGCAAAGCAAACTCGCGACCAATTTGGCTCGTAGGAGAAGCATTCGCCGCAACCATGACAGGGCCGGCATGTCAGGAATTGAGCAAGAGTCCGGTTCCCTGGCCGGAAGCCAGAATGATTTTGCCGGGGCTCTTGAGCGTCGCCTGCAAATCGAGCAAGCGGAACAAGGCATCCGCCACCTCCGGCCGGCGCTGGATCTCGGCCAAGGCCGCGCCCACGACCTGTGGCCGCACGGCCTGCGCCTGGCCGAGGCGCTGCGACGCCTTTTTGTCCGCTTCGGAATGAATGATGGCCACCTCGTTTTCCCCGGCCTGGCGCATGGCGGCGGTCACCTGGCGGAGGCGGTTGACCACCTTGCGCTGGATTTCCGCGATCATCCCGCGATCCCGGAACGCAACCTTGCGGATATAGGTGGAACCCAGATTGAATCCCCATTGGGTGGAGGTCGGCGAAACCTCTTCCCGCACCCGGCGGGAGAGGGCATCCCGGTTCTCCAGCAGCACCTCGAGCCGCAGGTTGGAGAGTTGTTTCACCACCGCCGTGGCAACGTTTGCCTGGAGCGAGCCCAGCGGGTCCGAGTTCTGGAACAGGAATGCCTTCGGGTTGGTGACAAACATTTCAAACCAGATCCCCACTCCCATCGGCGCCCCCTCCTCGGAATTGACCAACTGGTTGCGCAAATAGGCCTGCTGGATCAAGGTCCGGACCGTGTAAACCTTGCCAAAGAGCGGGAACAGCAGGGCTCTGGGACCGAATTTCGCCAGCGGGAAAAACAGACCGGGCTCCGAAACCTCGCCGACCACTTTGCCGAAGAAGGTGTAAACCACCACCGTGCGCTCGGGCAGAACGCGCCAGAGCTGGAAGACAGCCCCCAGTGCCAGCAAAACGGCGGTGCCGACCAAGGTGGAGACAAGACCGATGACAAGTCCGAAGATGAGATCCATGATAAATTGAAGTTTAGAGGTTCATGATGGTTTGGGCGGCCTTTTCGCGCAGCGGAAGGGCGGCGTTCCGGAGGTAGTTCTCCAGGGCATCACTTCCTCCTTCGACGTGCATGTCGCCGAGGATCTTGCCAAGCTCCAGAATGGGGGCGGCCTCGGCCTGGGCGCGGTTTTCGGCAATCTGCACCGCTTGCTCGGCCATCTTGAGCTTCTGGTCGGCGTCGGCGCGGGCCTGGCTGATGGAGGCCGCCACTTGGTTCTGGGTCGTGTTGATGGAAGCCAGGGCCTCGTCGACATCGCCCGGCGGATCGATGTTGGTGATGAGCGCCGCGTCCAGATCGATGCCATAGCGGGCGGCGGTCTTGCGGCAGGCCTCCTCCATGAAATTGTTGATCAGCGAAAGGTTGCGGCGCAGGTCGTTGATCGACACCCCTTCCACCGCCCCCTCGGCCGCCTCCCCATCGAAAGTCGCCACCCGGTCCCGGAGCACGGAGATGAAATAGCCGATCACGTGGGCCGCCGGGAAGGCAATGCCGAACAGGTAGGCGTACAGATTGCGTTCGCAGGGTTTCCAGCGAAGTTGCCCGGAGATTTGCACCGTCAGGTTGTCTTTGGTCACCGCTTCAATCGAGTCCTGCGCGACCTCGGGGTCCCAGGTGATGTCGACCGTCCGGATGGTCATGTCCACCTTGTGGACTTTTTGCCAGGGCCACCTGAAGTAGGGCCCGCCGGGCTGGATGACCCGGATGTTGGGGTAGGCGTAGCGCCCCTTTTCCTCCTCGCTCAGCAGGGATCCCAGCGTGGGATCATCGGCCGTGGTTCCCTGCGTCCGCTGCGCCCGGCCCAGGCTGGTGACGATCCCCCGCTCGGTTGGACCGATGGTGTAGATGCCGAACACCATCAGGAGCAGCACGGCCAGCCCGATTCCGAGGATGAATCCAAAAAACATGAGGTTGAGGTGGTTTGACGATCCCGCTCCGGGATTGTCATCGTCGTGGAAGGTTCAGCTTCTTCAACGTCCCGCACCATCCCAATCCGCGTAACGATCGGCAAGCCGGATGTTCGCACCACCGGTTCGGAAGCCCTTATAGGGTCAGTCCTCACGGATTAACATCGAGCCCGGTTTCTTCACCTCCGAAGCACCATGCCGGTTGCTTTTGCAGAGCGCCGGGGGAAATCCTTTCCCGCGGGAACCATCCTGCTAGAACCGCCCGGCATGACTCCGGAATTGGAACGGCTCCTGGATCTGGCGACGCGGCCGCTCGAGACCACTCCCGGTCTGCGGGACGAGGCGAAGGGCGAGCTGATGGCGCGGGCCAGCCACTCGGGCGTGCCTTACGACAGGATCGACCTGAGCGCTCCGCTGGACCGGCTGGCCGGCGCGAAAATCCGGAACCCGTGGCCGCGGCGGATCGTGATGCTGGTCGCTTTGCTGGCCCTGATCGGCACGCTCGCCACCACGGTGGCGGTCCAGTCGCGCGAGGCCGCTTTCATGGGCATGGCAAGCCTGATGTCGGCCATGCAGCGCTTCGGCGGCGGCTACAGCGGCGCCGAAAATCCGCTCTTCGTCGACTACCTCCGGCGCGAGGCGCCGGATCTTCCACTCGGCATGGACCTGGTGAGCCCGGAAGAGGGGCAGAGCGACACCGCGGCCTGGCTGGCGCGGAATCCGGACGACCTGGCGATGCTTCAGGAGCACGTGGCGCGGAGAGGACTCTCCACGGGAGCAGGATGGGGAATGAGCGGTCTTACGAAAGAGGAGAAAAGCACGATCGGACGGTTGGACGCCGACAACGCGCTGTGGCCGCTGATGCAGGTCACGCCGCACTTGAATCAGGCGACCGGAGTGCCCCCGAGCGTTGGCGGCAGAAGCGGGAAGGGCAGCTCCGTTCTCGACGAGATGGAATTCCAGAACGCCCTCCGGAATTTCTCCGAGGCCGCGGCAAAACCGGCCTACCGCGACCACTCGATCGCCTTGAAGCGGCGGCAGGTGGATGCCTTCCGCCGCGGCGGGACGCTGGCCCGGAACCACATCGCCCTCACCTTCGCCGGTCTGGTGTCGCCGGTTTTCGAGGAGTATTCCGGAGCCCTCGCCAGCCTCGCGAAACTCCACTGCGACCGGCTGGCTGTGGCCGGCGACAAGGAAGGGCTGGCCCGCTTTTTCCGCGAGTGGCAGCAACTGGCACGGACGATCGCGAAATCCGAAGCACCCGTCGATACGGGCACGCCAGCGGTCCTGTCCCAACTGTCGGACATGGGCGCGCCGATTATCAAAGCCCTCGACCATTTTGGACTGGCCGCGGAGCGGCAAGAAGCGACGCTGCTCGCTGTTCGTTTGGTCGGGCTCGAGGCAGGACTCCCGATACATGCCATGCCTCCGGCGATCAAGGCGGCAGCGGGGGCGCGGCTCAGCGGCTTTGGCAATACCCAGGTTCCCCGCGATCTCACCGCGGCCGAGCTGGTTCCTGCGCGGCGCACCGAACTGGCCTTCCTCGACCGCGCCATCGCCTCATCTCTCGCCGCGCTGGCCCTGATTTTCACCGGCCTCGTGGGTCTCGAGGCCTACCGCCGCTCACGGATCGTCAAGGGTATGGCACGGGGCCTGATGCCCTTGTTCCGCCCCGTCGACCACCTGTGGATCGGCACGCTCGGGCTCGGCCTGCCCTGGCTGGGGTGGTGGACCGTCACCCGGCTCAGCCCGCTCGGCCTGCGCGACCTCGAGTTCTTGCCCTGGCCCGTGTTGCTCTGGCTGCTGCAACCCGCCGCGGCCTTCCTGTTCGCCTTGGTCCTGCTGCTTCAGACCGCGCGCTGGCGCTGGGGCAAGCGCGGCGGCTTCCTCGGCCTGCAGCCGTCGCTCGGCGGTCTCGGCTGGGCCATCGCGGCCTTGACCGGCCTCGCCGTGCCGGTTGCGGGGCTGTTCCGCTACTTCGATTTCACCCAGCAGGCGTCCGAGATCTTCGTGATCGCGGTCGCCGGCATGGCGGCCTGCGGCTTGCTGTGGCTGCTGTGGGAAGGCACGATGAACCTTTTCACCCCCCGCACCAGCGCGCTGCGGCCGAACCTCGCGATGCGCATCGTCCTGCCGTGGAGCCTCGCCGGGGTGCTGACGCTGCTGGTCGCCGGGGCCGTTTCGGCGGCCAAGGAGCGGCACTGGCTGGCGCTGGATCCGTTGTTGCCGACCTGGACCAGCGGCAGCCACGTCAACGCCTTGGAAGAACGGGTGGCGGCGGAACTGCGGGAACAACTGCGGGGGCTTTGAGCCGCCGGGAGTTCTGCCGGACCGGCGGCGACCGTCACGAAATCGTCGCCGGCATTTGAATGAATCGGCCGCCAGGAAACGTAAGTGGCGCGCCCGGAACGGTCCCCCACGGACCCGGGACCGCAGGTGCCGTGGCAATCCCCGACTGAGTCGCTTTCCCCCCTGGGTGGCCAGCGCCCCGCCCGATCGCAAGACGGGCGGGGCGACGGCGGCCCGCTGCCAATTCGGCACGAATGCCGGTTTCCCTCGCATATCCGCCGATCGGATTGCCGGTCGGCACGGCTCGCGCTCTACTCGCGCTGCCATGAATGCCCCCGTCCGCCACGCCGACCTCCTCGCCTGGATCGAGGAAATGACCGCCCTCTGCCAGCCCGACACCGTGGAATGGTGCGACGGGTCCCAGGAAGAGTGGGACCGGCTCTGCCAGCTGCTCGTCGACAAGGGAACTTTCACCCGCTTGAACCCCGCCAAGCGGCCGAATTCCTTCCTCGCCCGCTCCACCCCGTCCGACGTCGCGCGGGTCGAGGACCGCACCTTCATCTGCGCCCGCCGCCGCGACCTCGCCGGCCCCACCAACCACTGGATGGAGCCGTCCGAGATGAAGGCGCTGCTGGTGCAGAAATTCACCGGCTCGATGAAAGGCCGCACGATGTATGTCGTTCCCTTCTGCATGGGCCCGCTGGATTCCCCGCTCGCCAAGATCGGCGTGCAGCTCACCGACAGCGCCTATGTCGCGGTCAACACGCGGATCATGGCCCACATGGGCCGCGAGGTCCTCGACCGGCTGGAAGCGGAAGCCGCCGGCGAGATCCCGCCGCGCCGCGACGGCTTCGGCCGTTTCATCCCCTGCCTCCACTCGATCGGCGCTCCCCTCGCAGCCGGCCAGACCGACGTCGCCTGGCCCTGCAACGAGGACAAATACATCGTCCACTTTCCCGAATCGCGCGAGATCTGGTCCTACGGTTCCGGCTACGGCGGCAACGCGCTGCTCGGCAAGAAATGCCTCGCCCTGCGCATCGCCAGCAACATCGCCCGCGAGCACAACTGGATGGCGGAGCACATGCTCATCCTCGGCATCGAATCGCCGCAAGGCGAGAAGACCTACGTCACCGCCGCCTTCCCGTCCGCCTGCGGCAAGACCAACCTCGCGATGATCGTGCCGCCGCCGGGATACGCCGAGGCCGGCTGGAAAACCACCATCGTCGGCGACGACATCGCCTGGCTGTGGCCCCACCAGGACGGCCGGCTCCACGCGATCAATCCGGAGACCGGCTACTTCGGCGTCGCGCCCGGCACCTCCTACGACACCAATCCGATCGCGATGGAGTCGATGAAGGAAAACACGATCTTCACCAATGTCGCCCTGACCGACGACGGCGACGTCTGGTGGGAAGGCTTGAGCAAGGAGGAGCCGGCCCACCTGATCGACTGGCAAGGCAAGGATTGGTCCCCCGGCTGCGGACGCGCCGCCGCCCACGCCAACGCCCGCTTCACCGCGCCGGCGAAGCAGTGCCCGACGATCGACGCCGACTGGCAGAACCCGGAAGGCGTGCCGATTTCCGCGATCATCTTCGGCGGCCGCCGCCCGAACACCATGCCCTTGATCTATCAGGCCTTCAACTGGTCGCACGGCGTCTATGTCGGCGCGACCATGGGCTCGGAAGTCACCGCCGCCGCGATCGGCCTCAAGGCCGGCGTCCGCCGCGACCCGATGGCCATGCTCCCCTTCGTCGGCTACAACATGGCCGACTACTTCCACCATTGGCTCGACATGCGGCGCAAGGTCAGCCACCTGCCGCGCTTCTTCCATGTGAACTGGTTCCGCAAGGATGCCGACGGCAAGTTCCTGTGGCCCGGTTTCGGCGACAACATGCGGGTGCTGGAGTGGATCGTGAACCGCTGCCACGGCCGCATCCCCGGTCATGAAACGCAGATCGGCTGGACGCCCGACTGGGAGGATTTCAATACGGCGGGTCTCGAGGGCTTCGACGAAGCGAGGTTCGACCAGTGCATGGCCTTCGACGCCGCCGAGTGGAAGGCTGAAATCCTGTCGCAGGGGGAACTCTTCCTGAATCTCTACGACTACCTGCCGAAGGAGCTGGTCTTCCAGCGGGAGCTGCTGGCCGCGCGGCTGAGTTGATCCCGGCCGGGCAGCCCCGCGGGGCGGCCCCGTCGAATCGAATTGTCATTTCGGAACCTGCTGTTAGTCCAGACGCCATGAATCAAGACTCCCGCGAAGCGCTCATCGAGTTGTTGTTCCTCTCGCTCTATCTCGACAACCACCTGTCGCTGGCGGAAGACGAGGTGTTGACCTCGGCCCTCGATGCCATCGGCTGGGATTCCTCCCAGCCGCGGGAGATCTGCATCCTCAATGCCTTTGCCAAGGCCCGCGAGGCCTCGTCCTGCGACCTCAAAACCGAGGAATTCCTCGCCGTCCGCGCCGACCTGATCCAGCGCGACGGCGAGTCGGCCAAGGCGCTGACCTGGCTGTCGAAAATCCTCGGCTCGGACGGGATTTCGCCGTCGGAAGCGCGCTTCCTCGCACGACTGGAGAAGCGGTGGTTCCCTTGAGGTCGCGCCTCGGCATCCTCCCGCACTCCCGCCCTACACCGCCGCCAGCATCTTGACCGCCTGCCACCCCGCGCGGACATCGTGCACCCGCACCATCCGCGCGCCGCGATTCATCGCCGCCGCGATGCACGCCACCGTCCCCGCATCGCGCTCCCGCGGATCGGCAATCCCCAGCACTTCCCCGATCACCGTCTTCCGGCTCACCGGCACCATCACCGGGCAGCCGAAACGCTGCAGGCGCCCCAGCTCGCGGAATACCCGCAGGTTGTCGTCCCGCTGCTTGGCGAAATCGATCCCCGGATCTAACAAGATCGCCTCGCGCGGCAAGCCGGCCGCCAGCGCCAGCGCGATCTTCTCCTCGAAAAACGCCTCCATCGCCCCCATCACATCGTCCCATTGCTGATGGAAATGCGGCACCTTCGGCTCCCCCACCGAGTGCATGATCAGCAGCGAGGCCGCCGCCCCAGCGCAGAGCCGCGCGTTGCGGTCGTCCGGCAGGCCGCCCATGTCGTTCACCAGCTCGACCCCGCACGGCAGCACGGCTTCCACCACTTCCGGCCGCCAGGTGTTCGCCGACAGCACCGGCGGCCAAACCTGCTCGCCATCTTTCGGCCGCGCGCGCGCGACCACTTCCGGCCAGCTCGCAAAGAACTCCCGGAAGCGCCGCACCTCTTCCTCCACCGCCACCGCCGCCCGGTTGGTCCGCGCGCTCTCGGCGCCGACATCGATCACGTCCGCCCCTTCCTCCGCCTGCCACCGCGCCCGCTCCAGCGCCGCGCCGATCTCCAGCGTCCCATCCCCCGAAAACGAATCGTCGTTCACGTTCACGATCCCCATCACCAGCGTCCGGCGGGGAAACTCGATCACTCGGTCAGGCAACTTCCAAATCACCCCCGCATCCCACCCCACGATCCAAAATCAACAATCAAAAATCGACAATCAAAAATCAAAAATCATCAATTCCCCACCCTCTCCCCGCCCTTGTCCCACCCCCGGTGCGAATCTTGGGCCGTATGAACGACCGCCTCACCGAAATCGCCTTCATCCTCGACCGCTCCGGCTCGATGGCCTCCATGGTCGAGCCCGCCATCGCCGGCTTCAACACCTTCCTCCGCGACCAGCAGCAGGCCGCCGGGGATGCCCGTCTCACCCTCGTCCTGTTCGACAACGAATACCTCGTCCCCTGCGCCTCGCTGCCGGTCGCGGAGGTGGTCGAGCTCGACACCACCACCTTCGTCCCGCGCGGCGGCACCGCCCTGCTCGACGCCATCGGCCGGACCATCGACGAGCTCGGCGCGCGCCTCGCGGCGATCCCCGAGGCCGACCGCCCCGGCCAGGTCGTCGTCGCCATCCTGACCGACGGCGTGGAGAACTCGTCCCAGCGCTTCACCTGGCAGGACATCGCGCGAAAAATCGGCCACCAGGAAAAGCACTACGCCTGGCAATTCCTCTTCCTCGGCGCGAACCAGGACGCCATCGCCACCGCCGCCCGGATGGGCGTCGCCGCCGTGAATGCCGCCAGCTACGTCCACGACGCCACCGGCTACACCAGCGGCTCCAAGGCGTTCTCGCGCAAGGTCATCGCGCTCCGGACTTCGAAGCTCGACCCCGCCGCGCCTCAAGCGGACCTCGCCAAGCCGATGGCCGACATCCTGCGCGAGGAGGACGAGCGGGAGCGCGGCCGCTAACGATTCCCCCCTTTCCCCGTGCCGCGTGCGAGAGGCCAGCCCCCCTGGCGCTCCCGCTCATGACCCCCGCGGCACGGGGAATCATTTTCCGACCGGCAGGGCCGGACCGCCGGGCCCACCCGCCTCCGCGAGTCCGGCACCGACATCCGCACGGTCCATGACTTGCTTGCCTGCCCGAACGTCGACAAAACGATGATCTCCTCCATGTCATGAAGCGGCCAGGTGCCGGCGGCCCCAGCCCGCTTGACTTCGTTTGATTCACCCCATCACGATCCTCACGCAACGCTCCGGGTTTTCCCCTTGGATCACCATCATGAAAGGGTTAGCGTCTCGAACATGAACGATGATCCCAGAAATCCGCACCTCCGGGTCGGCTTTGTCCTTGTTCACCGACCGGTCGGTGAACAGGGGGCAATTCCGACCGGTCGGTGATCAAAACTGTTGGGCAGAAAATACCATAGCATCTCTTAAATACATTCTAATCTTGGACTGTTCCAAACCAATAACTAAACGAATACACAATGAAACTAAACCTACTCCTCTTGGCTCCAGTCTGCTTTGCCCTGATTTTGCCATCATGCAACACTGCCAATATGAAGTTGCAGCAAGCTGCAACGAAGAAAGGGCTTATCTGCACCAACCGCGTATCTCTTGGCCAATTCCTTAAATGGGATTCAGAGCAGAAGACTCTCACGCGCATCAATACTCTGGAGACACCGTCAGGAAATTTAATCACTGATACCTCGGGGAGTGACGAACTCGTTAAGTTTGAGGATTCCGCGAAGTTTACTGGGGGCGTCACGCTAACGCCACAAGAAGTCCTCGACCTTCAGGCTGAGGTTACATCAAAATCATCGCTCGAAGCTAAGGGGCTCAAGAAGTATGCCTACCGAAACATTGTAAGAGCAATTACAACAGAGATGAACTCAGACAGCGAATTTATCGAGACTATGCAGGTCGCAGATGCAGTCAAGTCGAACGGCCGCATGCTCTATGTCTTGGTCGATGAGTTGACGATTGGTAACTCCCTAGAGACCAGGGTGGAAGGAATTTCAGCGATAAGCGCAAGCGGATCGTCTAAGAAGTTTAAGGCGACATCTGCCAGTATTGATTTCCGTATTTCGGACACGGCATCTCTGAACATTAGCGGTTCTGATGGTTCTGATACTCGTCTATTTTACCGATTCTCTGTATTCACACCGTCACTCCAAGAAGGTGTTTACAAGTTCGGAAGCGTAACGAACAAGCAGACACTCACTGATATTCGCGAGGCTCTGCAAGCCTCTGAATTCTAGTTCTCGATTTGCCCC
>CAMCYK010000070.1 GCA_945883695.1 Akkermansia muciniphila
GACCCCCGACCTCCGACCTCCGACCTCCGACCTCCGACCTCAGGCGGCAGAATGCCGCCTGACCATCGTCATGTCGCCTGCACGGCGACACTCCACTCTCCGACCTCCCACCGATCCCTGACTCCCGCCCCGCCACAGCGCATTTCCTCCCCAAGCATCCGCGTATTGTCGCATCGGATTGCCGATCGACGGCAACCCGTGAAAACCTGCTTGCGGGATTACCAAGAACCCTTCCACCGATGAAAAAGCACGAACCGATTGCCAAGATCATGTCCACCGAACTCGTCACCATCCGCCATGGCGAGCCGATCTCCCTCGCCCGCAAGCGGATGGTGGAGCACGATGTCCACCACTTGCCGGTGGTCAGCGGCAGCGAGCTGATCGGCGTGATTTCGTGGAGCGACATCCTCCGCCTCAGCTTCGCCGACGCGCTCGGCAGCGACGAACGCGCGGTGGATGCCAGCCTCGACCACCGCTTCACCTTGGAACAGGTCATGTCGGCGGACCCGATCACGCTGTCCCACCACGGCTCGATCCGGGAAGCGGCGGAACTCCTCGCGAAAGGGAAATTCCACGCGCTGCCGGTGGTCGATGGCAAGAATCTGGTCGGCATCGTCACCAGTTCCGACCTCCTGCGCTACCTCGCCGATTTGTTCTGATCCGGCCACCGGACGGGGGTGCGTCCCGCGCCCCCGGGATCCCGGGCCGCGGGAGCGCCTCGGCACGGCACGGCGGCAGGGCCCTCATCTGTCGCAATCCGACGATTGATTTTCGCATTTAGCCGAGTCAATCCAGTTGCCGTCACTGCAAATGTAATTACATTTGCTTTCATGGTCGCTCAAACACGCACCGTGCGGACGGCGGATTTTTCGATTCCGCCAAGATTGGAATCATCGGGTGGAGCCCTCCTCCCCGGGAGGCGGCCCGCGGGCTTCGCACTTGTCATCACGCTCTCGCTGCTGGTGCTGCTGACCGTGGTGGCGGTCGGCCTGCTGTCGCTGTCGGCGATTTCGATGCGGGCCGGCGCCCAGGGTGCCGCGCAGGCGGAAGCGCGGGCGAACGCCCGGCTCGCCATGATGCTGGCGCTGGGGGAACTCCAGCAACTGATGGGGCCGGACCGGAACATCACCGCTCCATCCACCTTGTTTGATGAAGACCCGGACAGCCCCGAACCGGACGGGCTGAAGCACCGGCACCTCACCGGGGTCTGGCAGGCGCGCGGTGAAACCCTCGAGCAGATACCCGACTACTCGAGGATCACCTCGTTCCGGCGCTGGCTCGTTTCGAACGCGGATGAACAAGCCCTCGAGTCCGCCGACTTCACGCGGCAGGGATCGCTGGCGGAACCGGTGGTGCTGGTCGGCGAAGCGGAAGGAGGCGACGGGGCCGGGCGGGTGGAGGCCGGACGGGTGCGCGTCGCGGACGGCGCGCTGGCCTGGTGGGTGGGCGATGAGAATTGCAAGGCCTTCGTCAATCCGCGGGACGACGCGGATCGCGCCGGCAATCAGAAAGTCGCCGATCTGCTCGCCGGTTTCGCCACGCCCGGAGCGCACGGGGTCCGGGCGCTCGACGGATTCGACAAGTTTCCGACCAATACCCCCGTCAGCGACAAGCTGCTGACGATCGGCACGCTGCCGCTGGCCGGTTCCGTGGCCCCCGACGAGGCCGCGCCCGCGGAAACCCTCCATCACCTTTCGCCGCATCCGCAGAGCGTGCTGGCCAACGTGACCACCGGTTCGCTGCGCAAGGATCTCAGCCTGTTCCTCGAACGCACCGATATCAACTGGCTCGAGGGCTGGGGCCGGCAGGAAGGCAAGAGCCGCGCGCCGACCGGCCCGCTGGGGCCCAACCGGTCGATCGCGCTGAGCGATCCCCGCGAATATGACGTGATGGCGTGGAAATACCTGCACCACTGGTATCACATGCATCGCCGGCAAGTCCGGAGCGGCGCCAACCTGCCGATCACCGCGATCGACAACACCACCCCGAGCATCGACCCGGTCCGGAATCCCGCGTGGAACAGCGGGGTCACCCGCGCCACCCCGATCCTGATGCGGATGCAACTGGTGCTGTCATACGGCTTGAAGCGCCAGGGCGCGCCGGACCGCAACGGCAACGCCACCTACGACCTCTACATGTATAGCTACCCGGTGGCCACCGTTTGGAACCCCTACAGCGTGGGCATGGAAGTCCAGGAGTGGAGCACCTTCCTGCACACCTTGCCGCTCGAACACACGATCTACAAGAACGGCGTCAAGCACACGGTCACCGGCGGCGGATCCCTCAATGGCAATTACAACTGGGGCTGGCCGCACGGGAACATGACGATCCGGGTCGGAGGTTCGACCGGACCCGGGCTCAGCATGGCTCCGGGAGAGGCGAAAATGCTGACTTACAGCGCGTCCCAGAGCGGAGGCTTCCATGCCCACGACATGGTCGACCGGGTGATTCCGTGGCAACCGGCCCGCGCCGGCCACGAGCGCCACCTCGGGACGATCACCGGCGCGCCCGGCGACCGGATCACGATCGCCACCGACATGGCGAAATGGGATACCAGCGGCACTTCCTACGGCGGACAGAATTTCCAAACCACCTTCGACTTCCGCTGCGAATCGCGGGCCATCCACGCCGGGCACCCCGCGCGCTTCCTCAACCAGATGTTCTCCGCCCAGGTCGGCTGGCGGCACGAGCCCAACAACCCGCGCTCCAATTTCGTTTCGGAGCGGAATTTCCCGAGCCGCACCTTCGCCGAGCTCGACAACTCCCCCGCGCCTTTCATCCACCTCGACGTGCGCTACAAGACGCTCGACGAGGTCGCGCTTCCCAACAAATCCTGGCTTCACAACATCCCGTCGCTGCCGTTCGCGGGCGCCACCTCCACCGCCAAGCACGGCCGCAACGGGGTGGACGCCAGCACGACCTTTTTCGCCCACCCTTACACGATGTCGTTCGAACAGGTGAACGGCATCGAAGGCGTGATCCAGAACCGCCCGTACATCGGTTCCAGCAACCGTCCCGGCGGCCAGTCGCGGATCGCGGCCTGCTCGGTGCCGCTCGCTCCGCTCACCTCGCTCGCCCAACTCCAGAACCTGCCGCTGATCCCGACCGAGGCGCTCAACTGGAGCGGCTACTACTTGCAAAACCAGGCGATCGGCAATTCCTACGCCTCCCCCGGACTGCCGCCCGAGGCGATCAAGCAGCGCTCGATCCCGTTCTACCTGGGCCAGTATTACGCGTGGCAGGGCGGCGACATCGCCGGCCAGCTTTACGACGGGCGGGAGTGGTTCAACAACGCCGACTACACCATCGCCGCCGCGCCGGCATCGGCGTTGGATCGCAGCTACGCGGCCAACCATCTGCTGTTCGACGACTACTTTTTCTCATCGATGGCGGCACAACTGGGACCCGTTTTCCAGCGCTACGGCAGCGAAAGGCAAGTGCGCCAGGTCATCGACGAATTCTTCAAGGGCACCAGGCCGCTGCCGATCGCCGCCTACCGTCCCTATCTGCTTCCAGGGACCGATCCCGCCACCGTGCTCAATGAGTTTGTCCGCGGGCGGAGCGGGGTCAGCACCGATTCCCACCTCAAATCCGCCGCGAAGCTGATGGTGGACGGTGGATTCAACATCAACTCGACCTCGGTTCCGGCTTGGACCGCGCTGCTCGCCTCGGCCCATCTGAAGCGTCCCGTGACGATGATCGGCGGCACCTTGCGCGCGCAGCCGGCCGGCCAATTCATCATCAACCGACACTCCGCGCCGCTCGCCGAGGCCGCGGACAACGGGCCCGGCGCCGATTCCGAGACCAAGCGCTGGCTTGGCTACCGTGAATTGAGCGCCGCTGAAATCGAGGAGCTGGCCGAAGCCATCGTCCGCCAAGTCAAGAAGCGCGGGCCCTTCCGCTCGCTGGGTGAGTTCGTCAACCGCCGGCGTTCCACGGACGCGGAAATGGCGGTTTACGGCGCGCTGCAAGCCGCGCTGGAAGATCCGGAGGTCACGATCAACCGCAACTACCGCGGTGGTTTCGCGGAGATCACCCGGAACGACATCCCCGGCGCGGCCTACCTCTTTCCCGCCGCCGCGCTCGGCTCCCGCTACCAAGGGACGCCGGCCTACATTTCCCAGGCCGATATCCTGACGCCCATCGCCCCGATCATCCAGGCCCGCTCGGATACCTTCGTCGTCCGCGGCTATGGCGAGGCGCAGGCCGCCGACGGCCGGATCACGGCGCGGGCGCGGTGCGAGGTGGTGGTGCAGCGGGTTCCCGACTACCTTGACCCGGTGGACTCCGCCGAGGTCGCCCAGGCCCGGCTCGAATCCACGGTGAACCGCAATTTTGGCCGCCGCTTCATCATCAAGTCGTTCCGCTGGCTTTCCGACAACCGGGAAGTCTGAACCCCGGTTGAATCCCACTCCATGTCCGCCGCCCTCAAGCCCGCCTTCAAGCCCGCCCTCGTCCTCGCCACCGCTTTCCTCGCCATGGTCGTTCCGGCCCGGGCGCAGGAGGCCGCGGCCAATTCGCCCAGCGTCGCCTTCCGCGTCACCCGCTTCGATCCCGCGGACCGGCCGCCCCCCAAATTCAGCGCCGGAACCGGCGAGGCGAAGGTGGAGATGGAAGTTCCGCTCACCCACATCGCCGGGCCCTTCAAGGCGGCCCTGCGCGACGGCGTGTATCTCGACCTGTGGGGCGACTCGGCGGAGAAACCCGCGATCTCGCTCGAGATCAAGCCCGCCGAGCGCGAGAACCTGTTGCTGGTGTTTTTCCCGGAGGGCGAGGGTTTCCGCGCGATGAAAATCCTCGCCTCGCCCGACCGCATCAAGGGCGGCGACCGCTACATCATCAACACCACCCCGGACGAAATCGGCATCAAGCTCGGCGACTCCCCGCCGGTGCTGGTTCCCTCCGCGAAGACCGGACTGCTGGCCGGGCCGGCGGGGGGCAAAGTCGTGACCCTGCCGGTGGTCGTCAACCGCAAGCAAGACGGCAAATGGACGCTCGCCAGCACCGAGGACTGGCCCTGCGAACCCCGCTTCCGCAAGTTCCTCATCGCCTACCTGTCTCCCCGCACCCGGCAACTCGTGTTTCACAGTGTGTCGGAACTCGCCGAGCCTCCCCCCGCGGCCGCTCCTTGAAG
The DNA here is from genome assembly GCA_945883695.1 of Akkermansia muciniphila. Classification (GTDB taxonomy): domain Bacteria; phylum Verrucomicrobiota; class Verrucomicrobiia; order Verrucomicrobiales; family Akkermansiaceae; genus Haloferula; species Haloferula muciniphila_A. Next base: position 5,135 of record CAMCYK010000070.1, read on the forward strand.
CAGGCCCTGATCCTCCCTCCGGCCGGGAATTCTTCCGGACAGACGATGCCCGAAAAAAGCCCGCCCGGATGTTCCGGGCGGGCGGGTTCGGAGTGATGGCGGGAACGGATCAGGCGGCCGGCGGGCTGAGCACCGTGTCAATCCCATGGATGATGCCGTTGGATGCCGACCGGTCGGCCTCGGCAATCCCGGCATCGAGCAGTTCGGCCCGGGTCAGCTTGTCGCCGTTGAGCATCCGGTAGCTTGGCACCGCCAGCACCGAGCGGCTGTGGCGACGGCCCTTGGTCACATGTTCACGGACTCCCTCACGGCACCCGGAAGATCTTCTTGTTCGACGGGTCCTTGGCCAGGTCGCCGCTGTTGAAACCTTCCACGTCGATCACGTTGTACGGCGAATACGGGCTGATCACCTCGTTTGGATTGGCGGTGCGCTTGGCCACCGGGTATTCCGGCCGCGGCGTCACCATTGGCGCCGGCTGCGGCGTCGGATCCGGGGCCGGATTGCCATAGGGGTCGATCCGTGGCGGCGGCGGAGCGGTCTCGCGCGGCGGGCCCGGGTTGCGCGGCGGGCCCGCATTGCCATAGGGCGGGACCGGTTCGTAGGTCCCGGTCTCCGGCCCCTGCACCTGGCGGCCCGGGCCCGGTCCATAAGGATCGTAGCGTTGGTCCGCTCCGTACGGCGGCCGCTGCTCGTAATTGGGGACCGGCGGAATGCAGGACGTCGCGAGCAAGGCGAAGGGCAGGAGGACGAGGGATTTCATGTCGGCCATCGGACGGATCGGAGGTGGGGTTATTCAGGCAGCGGACCCGAGCCGCAGCAAATACTTGGAAAAGATCGCCATCTTGCGCGCTTTCGACAAGCGGTATCGCCGGTCGAAAACCTTGAAGCCGTCCTTCTTCATCTTGTCGAGCAGCGTCTGGTAAATCGACCGCATGATCTCGGCCGGGATCAGCGCGCGGGCATCGGACTTCGGCATGACCGCGACCGCCTCCCGGTAAAACGCGTCGGCGCGCTCCGCCTGGTAGGCCATCATCGCCATGAAGCGGCCGTCATGGACCCGTCCGACCAGGTCGCGCTCGGTGTACTCGAAACCGGAGAGGTCGGCCAGCGGCAGGTAGATCCGGCCGCCGTTGGCAAGGTCCTCGCCGACATCGCGCAGGATGTTGGTGAGCTGCAAGGCATGGCCGAGCGCCACCGCGTAGCGCTCCGAAGCGGGATCGGTGGCCCCGAAGACCCGCAGCGAGGCGAGCCCGACCGCGCAGGCGACCTTGTAGGTGTATTGCGAAAGGTCCTCCCACGTAGCGAAGCGCTGCGGCCGGAGGTCCATCCGGCAGCCGTCGATAATCGCGGTCAGCAAGTGGACCGGCACGTCGTAGCGCTTCATCAGCTCGACCACCTCGAGCTGCAAGGGGTCGGGCTCGGCGAATCCGTTTTCCAAGCCGGACTTCCACGCGAGCAGGTCGGCCTCGCGCGCGGCGAGCGGCCGCTGAGGATCGTCGGCCAGGTCGTCCACCACCCGGCAGAAAGCATAGAATGTCACCATGCCATCCCGCCGTTCCTTCGGCAGGATCTGGAGCGCGAAGGCGAGGTTCGATTTCGCCTGGCGGGTGATTTCAGCGGAATCGGTCATGGGAGAGGGCGGGGACAATGCACGGCGGATGCCAGCTTGGCCATGCGTGCATTTGCGCAGGGTCAGCGGATGAAACCCCAGTGGCCGGTGGTGAAGGGCCAGAGCGAGAACAAGGCGGGACCCGCGAGATTGAACTCCTTGACGGGACCCCAGTAGCGGGAGTCGAGGGAATTGCCGGTATTGTCGCCGAGCGCCGCGTATTCGCGCATCCCGGGGGCGGCCTGGTCCCTGAGATGGAACTGGTCGCCGAGCTCGCCGAGCGGACGCGGATGATTCGACTGGCGGTCGCTCGCCAGCTCGTAGCCCGGAGGGGCGTTGTTGCTCTTGGCGAAGAGGCCCTGCGACTCCATCACCCGGACGAAGCCGGGCTCCTTCGCGATCACGCCGTTGATCCAGAGATTCGGCGGCCGGATCTCGAGGGTATCCCCGGGAACCCCGCCGAGCCGTTTGATGTAGTGGGTGCCACCGTCCTGCCCCCCCATCGCTCCCTGGCTGATGCCGCTGGTCGGGATGCCGCGGGTATCGAAGACGAAGACCTCGCCGCGGTTCGGCCGGCGGAAGTGATACGAAACCTTGTCGACCAGCACCAGGTCCCCGGTGTCCACCCAGCCGCGGAGGATCGGGTCGCCCTTGCGGTAGCGCTTGGCCATGCGCCGGTCCGACCCCGGCGGCGGCGGATCGGTCAGCAGGTTCCAGGTTTCCCCTTCCGCGGCCGGGATCTTGATCCGGCTGCCGTCGCTGAACGTCACCTCGGTCCGCGTGAAAAGGAACCACGACTTGTCGCGGACCCCGACGACCTGGGCGTCGTTCTTCGCCACGATGTTCCGGTAGCTGCGGCCGCGGGTGACCAGCTCCCAGCCCTGCTGGCCGAGCCAGGGTTTCTTGAAATCCGGACCTTGATCGTTCTCGATCGTGATCCCGTTGAGCGTCGGCTGCATCGAGCCGGTGGGAATGCGGAACGGCTGGATGACGTAAGCCCGCAGGCCGAGCGCGACCACCAGCGCGACGAACATCACCTCGACGTTCTCCTCCCACGCGTTTTGCACCGGGAAGTGCGGCAAGGCCTGCTCGCAGGTCGCGCGGAGTTGCTTCGAGGCCTCGTCCGCCTTGCCCTTGTCGCCGGCCCTGATCGCGTCCAGCAGGTCGGCGCGGCGCGACTCGATCTCGTCGATCCGGTCGGGCTTGAGGAGGTCCCGTTTGTAATGGAGGAATTTCTTCGCTCCCTTGTGCAGGAGCTTGGCCTCTTTCTTCCACTTCGGCGCGAACATCGGGCGCATACTTCACGGGGAAGCGCGGCCATGCAAGCCCGGGCTGGGGGGGGTGACTCCGCCCCGCAGGGGACCGGGGGCGCGGAGGCTCCGCCCCGCAGCAGCACCGGGTGGCCACGCTCCGGCGCTGCGGACCAGAACGGGCAGCGGGCTCGAGGGACCGTTCTGCGGGCCGGCGGCTCCGCGCCCCCAGCTTGGCTCCGCGCCCGCAGCGGAGGCTCCGCGCCGCCGCTCGCCGCGGCGGGCCCGCACGCGGGGCTTGTCCTGCCGCGCGGCACCCGCCATCTCCTCCGGCGTGCACGACGACGACCCGGTGACCGCCCTGCTCCGCGAGCGCTTCGGCCACGCCAGCTTCCGCGGCGGCCAGCGCGCGGTGGTCGACGGCCTCCTCGCCGGCCGCCCGATGCTGGCGGTGTTCCCGACCGGCGGCGGCAAATCGCTGTGCTACCAGTTGCCCGCGCTGCTGCTGGAAGGCGTCACGCTGGTGGTCTCGCCGCTGATCGCGCTGATGAAGGACCAGGTGGACGCCTTGCGCGAAAAAGGCATCGCGGCGGCGCGGCTCGACTCGACCCTGGAGCGGGAGGACTACGACAAGGTCCTCGCCGCGCTCGACGCCGGCTCCTTGAAATTGCTCTACGTGGCCCCGGAACGGCTGTCGAACGAAGGCTTCCGGGCCAAGCTGAAGAAGATGCCAATCGCGCTGGTGGCGATCGACGAGGCGCACTGCATTTCCGAATGGGGCCACAATTTCCGGCCGGACTACCTGAAGCTGGCGAAGCTGTGCCGCGACCTCAAGGTCAAGCGGGTGCTCTGCCTGACCGCGACCGCCACCCCGGCCGTCGCCAAGGACATCCGCAAGGGCTTCAAGATCGCCGCGAAGGACCTGGTCCAGCTCAGCTTCCACCGCCCGAACCTCGATCTGAAGGTCACGCCGCTCGCCGCCGCCGACCGCAAGCCGCACCTGCTGGAGCGGCTGCGCGCAAGCGAGGGCGCGGCGGTGGTCTACGTCACCCTCCAGCAGACCGCGGAGGAGGTATCCACCTACTTGCAGAAGAACGGCATCGCCTCGCGGGCCTACCATGCCGGCCTGCCGGACGAGTTCCGCGCCTCGGCCCAGGATGACTTCATGGCCGGGCGGACCCGGGTCATCGTCGCGACCATCGCCTTCGGCATGGGCATCGACAAGGCCGACATCCGGGCGGTCTATCACTACAACCTGCCGAAAAGCCTCGAGAACTACACCCAGGAAACCGGCCGCGCCGGACGCGACGGCATCCTTTCCACCTGCGAGCTGCTGGCCTGCGGCGACGATCTGGTGACGCTCGAGAATTTCATCCACGGCGACACCCCCTCGCCCGCCGCGACCCGCCACTTCGTCGATCACGTGCTGCGGCTGGGCAAGGAGTTCGACGTCTCGCCGTATGAACTTTCGACCGTCAACGACATCCGCCCGCTGGTGGTCGGCACGCTGCTGGCCTACCTGGAACTGGAGGGCATCCTCGAGACCACCCGGAAGTTCTGGGCGACCTACCAGGTGCGTTTGCTGCGCGATCTCGAGCGCGTGCTCGCCGGCTACGACGCCCGCCGGAAGTCGTTCCTGCGGAAGCTCTTCGCGGCCGCCAAGGAGGGGTGGAGCTGGCGGACCTTCGTCATCGAAGAGGTGGCCCGGCAAACCGGCGGGGACCGCCGGAAAATCGTCGAGGCGCTGACCTGCCTCGAGGAAGCGGGCGATGCGGCGCTGAAAAAATCCGGGATCCGCCAGGGCTACCGGGTCAAGCGGGATCCCGGCGACCTGCGGGAACTCGCCACCCGGCTCGACGCCCAGTTCCAGCGGCGCGAGGCGGCGGATCTGGCGCGCTTGCGGAAGGTCGTCGAACTGGCCGAACAGCCGGGCTGCCTGACCGCCTTCGTCACCGCCCATTTCGGCGAGCGGCTGGGAAGCCCCTGCGGCCACTGCGACCGCTGCCGGGGCGTTCCGCCGCAGGCGGTCCCGCGGAGCTGCCAACCCGCGCCCACCGACGAGGAACTCCGGACGATCCGTGCCGTGCAAGACCAGCGGCATGCCGCGCTGAAAACCCCGCGCCAGCTCGCCCGCTTCCTGTGCGGGATCGGCGGTCCGGCGGTGACCCGCGCCCGGCTCACCCGCCACGACGCTTTCGGCCTGCTGGAGCGCCATCCCTTCCAGCGGATCCTCGATCTTGTCGAGGCCCTCTGAGCAAGCCGCCGACCTGCGGTGAACCTCGGGCGATCCCGAGCAACAAAACTTCCTTAGAGGTGTTAGAGAATCCGCGCTAGCATGGTATGTGCTAAACCACCCTACGTGAAAAACCCGCTTTCCGACCCGGCCGCGCGTTTATGATCGACGGACCGTCGTGGTGACGGGATTGTCACGCCCCGCAACTTGCCCCTATGGACGCCAGCCAGAACCGCCGTGAATTCAAATTCGTGCTCCCGCCCGGGCTCGGCGAGGTGATCCGTCAGCGCGTGGCGGCGGTGCTCGAGGCCGACCGCGGCGCCGAGCAGGGATATCCGGTGCTGTCGGAATACTTCGACACCACGGAGCGCGCGTCCTACTGGCAGAAGCAGTTCGGCATCCCGAACCGGCGCCGGGTCCGCAGCCGCGTCTACGGCCGGCGCGACGGGGCGATCCCGGCGAGCGCGTTCATCGAGGTCAAACACAAGCTCGACGGGGTGACCGTGAAGCGGCGCGTCGCCACCGATTTGCAGGAGCTCGAATTGCTTTCCGACGGCGTGATTCCGGTCCGCGACCATCGCGCGTCGCCCGCCGATCACCGGATTCTCGCCGAGATCACCGAACTGGTGACCCAGCAGGGCAGCCGCCCGGTGGTGCAGATCCGCTACCACCGCTTCGCTTACGACAGCGGGCCGGAGGGCACGATCCGGATCACCTTCGACCAGGACCCGCGCTGCCGCTTCCGCCGCGTGCCGCTGGTTCCCGACGATCCGGATTTCGAACTGCCGCTGCTCGAGCCGGGATCCTCGATCATGGAGGTGAAAACCATCGGGCCGGTCCCCTTCTGGTTCCGCGGCCTGATCGGCGAATACCAGCTCGTCCCGCGCGGCTTCAGCAAATACACCGCCGCGCTCGAGCTTTACGAATTCAAGAGCCGGCCGCCGATCAGCCGGGTGCCGCCCCCGCCGCCGACCTCGCGCCTCCCCAAGGCCCCGCGCGGCGACGCTTTCGATGAAAAAGGCCGGCGCCGCCCCGCCGCCACCACCACCATGCGCCGGCCCAATCCCGCGCCCCCGAAAATCACCGGGGTGTTCCGCGCGCTGCTGCATAAACTCCTGGTTTGCTTCCACCTCCAAGATGCCCGCTGATCTCCCGCCTTCCGCTTCCCTTGCTTCCCGATGACCTTCCTTGACGAACTGCTCAATTCCGGCGGGGGTGTGACCCCTGAGAATGCCCAACCCCTGCAAGTTGCCCTCGCGATGGCGGTCAGCCTCGCGCTGAACCTCCTGATCGCCACGATCTACCGCAAGACCTACAAGGGCACCCGCTATTCCCAGGACTACGTCCAGACCCTGATCATCATCGGCGTGGTCACCACCATCCTGATCCGGGTGGTCAGCGGCAACGGAGCGGTCGCCTTCGGGATGTTCGCCGCCTTCTCGGTCATCCGCTTCCGGCGCACGCTCGGCCAATCGCGCGACCTCGCCTTCGTGTTCTTCGCGATGGCCATCGGCATGGTGGTCGGCGCCGGGCTCTACCCGATGGCCTTCATCATCACCGCGATCGTCGGGTCGGCGATTTACCTGCTGACCAAGACCGACGCCTTCGCACCGCGCCGCGCGTCGCACATGATGACCTTGCGGATGACCAGCGACATGGACTTCGAAGAGCTGCTCAAGCCGGTGTTCGACGAATTCACCGACCGGGTCCAGTTGGTCAGCGTCTCCTCCGCCCAGGCGGGGATGATGACCGAACTCCGCTACGGCATGCAACTCAAGCTCGGCGCCAGCACCCCCAAGCTGCTGGAAGCCCTCCACCACGTCTGCGGCAACAACCGCGTGGTCTTGACCCCGACCGGCAACGAACTCGACGGCTGAGGAGCGCTCCTTGGCCCGGCAAACCCCGACCGATGAAAACCCTCGCCCGCTTCGCCCTGATTTCCTGCCTCTCGGCAGCCATCCTGCCCGCCCCGCTGCACGCCGCTGCGGACAGCGCGTCCGCTCCGGCCGCCAAAGAAGAAGGGGGCAAGAACTAGAAACAAAAGAAAAAGAAAGAGGCGGACCAGCAAACGGTGGAGCCAATGGCGGGCTCCACGGGTTCCGACGCCAAGGCCTCCATCGGTGGCTCCAAGGAGTCGATCGTCCCGCCGGCCGCGCCTTTGGACGGCGGGTGGTGCGCCTGGCTTCAGAACGATCCCGGCCTCCTCTATGAGAACAAGGAGAACCCGTGGATCCAGTCGTTCGAGATCGGCGGGCGCTTCCATTACCAAGCCGCCTATCTCGAAGGAACCGACATCAACGGGCTGGATTTCAACGATACCTACGACGAATACCGCCGCTTCCGCTTCGAGACCAAGACCGAGTTCCTGCGCTTCTTCACCGCGGAGATCAACGTCAACCTGGTCGATGACAACCGCTTCCGCGACGGTCCCTTCAATCAACTCGAATGGGGCTACGACACCTTCGACGAGGCCTCGCTGGAATTCGACATTGGCGCTGCCTTCGGCGACGGCTGGTTCGACGGCATCAAGCTGAAGTACGGCCGGATGAAGCTGAAGATCACCGAGGAGGCCCACATGTCGTCCAACGAGATCTACACGATCGAGCGCTCCGGACTGGCCGACAAGCTCGGCGGCTCGGAAGGCCGCCCGACCGGCGTCACCCTGGAGCTCGACAAGGGCGACTGGGAGCTGGTCGTCGGCATGTTCAGCGGCGAGGATGATGCCGACTTCATCGGCGGCTGGAACGACGGTCAGTTCTACTACGGCAGCTTGCAGTGGAAGCCGGACAACGACTTCAAGGTGGTGCTCGACTACACCCAGAACGACCCCGACGGCGCGGACGACGCGCTCGGCTACGGCTGGGCCGTGGCGCTTTCCTCGGTCTATGAAAAGAAAGAGTGGGGCATCCTCGGCCAGCTCGTTTACGGCGACAACGGCGGCGGCGTGAGCGCCCCGATCCCCCGCCGCCAGGGCGACTTCCACGGTTTCGTGGTGATGCCCTGGTATTGGATCATCGAAGACAAGCTGCAAGCGGTCATCCAGTACCAATACGCCAGTTCCACCGAGACCCAGGGCCTGCAACTGCCGGCCCGCTACGTCCGCGGCGCCCGCGACAACCCGGCGGTGGACGTTGACAACGGCCGCGGCAGCGAACACCACATGATCTACGCCGGCCTGAATTACCACTTCTGCAAGGACCGCGTGAAAATCATGGGCGGCGTGTCCTACGACGACCTGAGCACCCGCGACAGCGATCTCGATGCGCTGACCTACCTGATCGGTTTCCGCACCGCGTTCTGATTTCCCGCCCGCGGGTTGACGCCGGGTGCCGCCCGGTCAAGCTGGCCGTCCTTTTCCATGAGCGGCGACCTTTACTTCATTGACGACCTGTCATCCCGCGAGCGGCTCGATGCCGGGCATCAGCGGCCGGCCCGGCTGGCGGTGATCGGCTGTCCGGTCGCCCATTCCGCCTCGCCGCGGATGCACCAACCGGCGCTCGACGAGGCCGGGATCGATGCCCGCTACGTGAAAGTCGAGATCCGTCCCGGCGAGGTGGCGGAGGCCTTCGAGCGGATGCGCCGGCTGGGATTCATCGGTTGCAACGTGACCGTGCCGCACAAGTTCGAGGCGCTGGCGGCTTGCAGCGCGGTCGACCCCGGCGCGCGGGAAATGGGCGCGGTGAACACGGTGCGCTTCGAGCCCGGGGTCATCCGGGGTTTCAATACCGATGGCCCGGGCTTCGAGGCCGCGGTGGAGGAGGCCTTTGCGATCCCGCTCGGCGGTCTCGCCGTGCTGATCGCCGGGGCCGGCGGCGGGGCCGGCGGGGCGCTGGCCGCCCATTGTGCCCGGGCCGGCGTCCGCCGGCTGGTTCTGGCCAACCGCAGCCTGGACAAGATCGAAGCCCTCGCCCGTTCGATCCATCACCACCATCCCGGCCTGCCGGTCGAAACGTTCGAGCTCGACGACCCGGGACTCGCCCCCGCCGCCCGCGGCTGCGGACTGCTGGTCAATGCCAGTTCGGTCGGCTTGAAGGCGGACGATCCCTCGCCCCTGCCCGCCGCGTGCTTTGCCGCCGGGCAGCGGGTCTTCGACACCATCTATCAACCGCCGCTGACCGCCTTCCTGGCCGCGGCGGCGGCGGCCGGTGCGCGGACCGCGAACGGGGCGTCGATGCTCCTCCACCAGGGTGTCCACGCGTTCCGGCTGTGGTTTCCCGGCAGCGATCCCGGCCCGGCGATGCGCCGCGGGCTGGCGGCCGGCTGACTTGCCTCGCGGGCAGTCCGGGCCGCTATTCCGCGGCCTCCAGTTGCAGCCAATGGCAGGCGAACAGCTCGTCGAGGTGGAACACCCGCTCGTCCTCACCCTCCCGGCGGATCCGCACCCGCAGGCGGATCATGTCGTCCGGATCGTGCTGCACCAGTCGGCTGCCGAAAGGCCCGACCCCCTGCTGCCGCGCGACAAAAGCTTCCTCGATTTGCCGGCCCATCGGCGAGTTGCGCTCCACCCGGATCTCCGGCGACGGCGCGACCGCCTCTCCCGGACGGCCGGTGCGCGTGGCATACAAGACCAAGCCGATGTATTGCTCGTCCCGGCCTTTCGAGCTGATCCGTTCGCGCGCCAACAAGCGGAACTCGCCCTCCCCCGGCCCGCGGCCCGCGAGAAACAAGGGCCACGACTCGGTCCCGGCCCGGGCGAAGGCATCCCAATCGATTTTCCACTCGCCGTCCTCTTCAAAAAACACCGCCTCGATCCGTCCGCCGTTCCCGGTTTTCCAGAGAGTCTCGAGCGCCCGCCCGGCCGGCGTCCGGATCACCCGGACCTCTTCGACGGATAGGCCCTCGGCCAAGGGGTTGCTTGGGTTGAACTGCTGGACCCGCGCCATCCTCGCCACCGTCCGCCCGCTGCCCAGCACATGCTGCGCCCGGGTGCCGATATTGGCCGCGCCCAGGAATTCCGTCAGCCGCTTGCCGCAGTTCTCAAGCTCGTCCTGAATCAGCCGCTGGTCCTCGAGCGCCTCCGTGCTGAGCTCGGCGGCTTCGTCATCCGGCAGCTCCCGCGCCGGCCATTTCCGCTTCAAGGTGACCGCCCCGATCCCGAGCACCGCCATCCACGCGACGACGAAAACCAGCAAGGCGCGGGCCTTGCCCCGGTCCTCGCGGCGGACCGGCTGCCCGTCCGGGTTGCCCTCTTGCTTTTTGCGGATCTTGCGGCGGACCCGGACCGGTCCCGCGGCCTCTTGCGGCTCTTGCTCGCCGGACGGGTCCCCGCCGCAATCCGGGCAGTTGCCTCGCCGCCCCGCGTCGGCGGCCGCCTTGAACAAGGAGCCGCATCGGGAGCAGTGGTACCAGGCGCCGGAAATATCGCTCACGGCCATTCCCTACGGGGTGACCCACCCTTTGTGAAGCATCTCCGTGAGTTCGAAATAATTCCCGCCGACGCTCCCGGCCTCCGCCAACCGGACCGTCGCCCGGGTTTCGCCGCTCTTTTTCAACAGCACGGTTCCCTCGTTGAATTCCGCTTCGAATGCCGCGGCCACCGCCGACCCGGCGGGCGCGAAGGCCCAGACGAAATGCTCCCCTCCGGCATCCCCCAGCTGATAGGAACGAAACCGGTCTTCGGGAAACTCCGCCGGATGGAAATCGGCGGGACGAACCAAGGCCCGCACGGTCCGGCCCGCCACCGGCGCGCCGTCGCGCAACTCGGCAATCTGCACCTCGCCGATCCCCAAACTCGCCTCCCAGTCCAGCTTGAGCCCATCGCCTTCGCGGACAAACACCATCTCGAAACGACTGAAATCCCCCTTGCGACCGGCCAGACAGATTGCCGGGCGACCGGATTCCTGGGTGATGAAACTCACCGGGTCGTCCCCGGGAGCGAAGGGAACCCCGGCACCCCACGGCTGCCAGAGCTTCTCCATCCGCGACTTCACCCGCTCCGCATCGCGCACCAGCGGCAGCGCCTCGGCCACCGAAGTCGCCGCGGCGTAACGCCCGAGCAGCGCCTCCGCCTCTCCAATCAATTCTCCCGATCGCTCGAGGAAATACTCCTGCTGTTGATCCAACTCCGGCCGCTTTTCGGCCACGGAGACGGGCGCGCCGGCCGGCGGGCTGTCCCTGGAGGCCTTGGCGGCCCTGGCGTTCCCCGCCACCAACAATCCCGCCACCGCCGCCACCACCACCACGCAGCTTCCCGCCGCCATCCAGAAAGTCCAGTGGGCCAATCCGCGTCGTTTCCGGCGGCCGCCGCGCGGAATTCGCGGCTGGGCCGGACCGACTTCGCTCATCGACCTCGCCGGCAAGGGCTCTTCCCGGTCCGCCACTTCGAGCCGTGGCACCGGCATGACGGCGTCCGGCACCCGCTCCGGAAGAGTGCCCGCACCAATCCGCAGGCCGATCTCAAGCCCTTTCTCGCCGCCCCCCGCGGGCACGGCCTTGCCGCCGCCAATCACGCGGACTTCCAAGCCACCGTGTCCACCGCCGCCGCCATCCCGCTGTTTTCTTTTCCCTGCTGCCATCCGTGCGGCGGTAACCTGCCACCGAAGTCGCGGTGGGACAAGCTTTCGAAATCCGAACCATTTGCTCCGCCCCACCGCGAGCGCCGCGGCCTTCCTTTCCGCGTGGCAGGGACCCGCCGGCCGTGTTAGATCCCCCGCGATGACCCCGCCCGACTGCCCCGAGTGCCCGCAACCGACCGCCGAACACGCCATCAGCGAGGAAGCCATCCGCGAGGAGGAACGCTTCGAGATGGCCAACCCCGACCGCGGCTTCCTCGCCGGCCCGCGCTCGCGCTTGCACGACCTCGGCACGGTGGTCCGCGTCGGCCTCGACTTCATGCGCGCCTTCCGCACCCTCCACTTCGTCGGACCCGCCGTCACGATCTTCGGCTCCGCCCGCACCGAGCCCGGCACCACCTACTACGAAATGGCCCGCCAGATGGGCGCGGCGGTCGCCGAACTCGGCTTCACCGTCATCACCGGCGGCGGCCCCGGCATCATGGAAGCCGGCAACCGCGGCGCCCACGAAGCCGGCGGACGCTCGGTCGGCGTCAACATCGAGCTGCCCTTCGAACAGCACGTCAACCCCTACGTCGACCGCTCGGTCACCATGCGCTACTTCTTCACGCGCAAGACCATCCTCATCAAGTATTCCTACGCCTTCATCGTCCTCCCCGGCGGCGCCGGCACCCTCGACGAGATGTTCGAAACCATGACCCTGATCCAGACCGGAAAAATCCGCAATTTCCCGATCATCCTGATGGGCAAGGACTACTGGCAGCCGCTCATGGATTTCGTCGATCACATGGCCGAAGCCGGCACCATCAGCCCGTCCGATCCCGAGCTGATCTTCTTCACCGACGATGTCGCGGACGCGATCGCCCATCTCCAGCGCCACGCCGTCCGCCAGTTCGGCCTGCGCCGCCAGAAGCTGCCCAAACCGCAGGTCATCCTCGGTGAGAAAGGCGTCGTCAAAACCGCTTCCTGACCGCCCCCGCGGCAGCCTGCCCGTCACAGCATCACCGCCGACAATTCGGCCAGCCGCCGGGCCAGATCCGCCCCCGCCGGGGTCGCCGGGATGGCATCGAGATCTCCCAACTTCCAGCGGAACACCGCGTTGTAGCCGTCCCACTCGCCTTCCGCGCCGGTGTCCCGCATCCACCGCAGCGCCTTGAGATTCTCCGGCATGGTGTAGCCGGTGAAGCGCTCGATCCCGTGCCGGTAGGCCACCAGCCACAGCACCGCCAGCAGCAAGGTGGCCACCCCGCGGCCCTGCTCGGCATCCAGCACCGTGACCGAGACTTCCGCCTCCTTCGGATCGCTCTCCGACCGCCAGAAACTCGCCGCCCCCAGCCCGGGAAAATCCTGCCGCGCCGGATCAAAGAGCGTCCACACCGCGTGCTCCGGCGGCGCGCCCGACAACAAGCGGTCCAGCATCGCGTCGCCGATCACCTGCCCCTCGCGCACCCAGAACCGCTGGTAGCGGGCCTCCGGCGACAGCCGCCGGTATCCCTCCGCCACCATCGCCCGGTCCGCCGGCGTCAAGGGCCGCGCCACCACCGGCGTGCCATCCCGCAGTTGAAGATCGAATCGCTCCGGTATCATCGCCACCACTCAAGCGCAGGAGACGTCTGCCCGCCATCCGCATTTGAATCCGCGTCAACAGCGTCAACAGCATCCCGGCCGACGACCCGAAGGGCAACTTCGGCTGGGGCCTCAGCCTCGGCATCCCGATCAACCGCGCGATGGGCTTCAAGCTTTCCTACCTGGGCGTCCGCACCCGGGAAGACACCGGCGCCGACACCGACACCTTCACCCTCGGCTTTTCGATGATGTGGTAAGGAGAGGGGAGACTCTTGTCCCCTCTCCCACATCATGAACACGACAACTTCGCGGGCCCTGCTCGCCACACTCTGCATCGCCGCAGTGGCAGTGCCCACCCGGTCGATCGCCCAAGCTCCGCCCGGCTATCCGGGTGCCGCTCCCACGGTCGTCTTCCTCACCGCGGCGCAGCTCCAGGACCTCGTCGGCCCGGTCGCGCCCTATCCGGACGATTTGCTGGCGCTCATCCTGCCCGCGTCCACCACCACGCTCGATGTCGTCAAGGCCCAGCGCTTGCTGGTAAACGGCCACTTCATCGGCGGCTTCGCGCTCGCCGCCTGGCCCGCCCAATACGGCAAGACCGGCATCATGAGCTTCATCGTGAACCACTACGGCATCGTTTACGAAAGCGACCTCGGGCCGGACCCCGCGAAGATCGCCGCGGCGATGACCGAATACAACCCGACCGGGGACTGGCAGCCGGTCTCGGAGTGATTGCCCGCCCGATGCGAGGCTTGCCAGGCAAGCTCCCGCGGCTGTAGAGGAATCGAAGAGTCCGCCGTGAAAAAGCCGGACTGTCAGCGATATGAAGGGCGACTGGCAGACCGTTTTGGCTCGCTGAGCCCGAAAACAGATTCCGATGAGAAGAACCATCTCCACCATTCTAACCGCTGCCATCGCACTCGTATCCGCGAACGTGGCCGCTCAGGAACTACCCACCACGGGCACGCTCGAGTCCCCGATCGGCCCGCTCGAAGTCAGGAACGGCTACCCGACCGGTGAAACGGTCGCCAAGCTCTACGATGCCCTCGATTTCCAGCGCGCCTGCCAGGCTTACCTCTGGGCCTTGCCCTACATCGCGATGGCCGAGTGGCAGCGCGAACAACGCGAAACCTTCGGCGCGGGCGAGCTCGATTACGTGGATTACCTCGACTACAAGGACAAGCTCGGGTTGCTCACCGCCAATGCCACGACGCCCTATTCCATGGCGTTCCCGAATCTCGAAAAAACCGGCCCGCTGGTTTTCGAAATCCCCGCCGGGGCCTTGGCGGGTGGCCTCTCTGATTTCTGGCAGCGCCCCCTCACCGATACCGGGGCCCTCGGGCCGGAGAAGATGCAGGGCGGCAAGTTCCTCATCCTCGGCCCCGGCCACCCCGACATGCGGCCGGAAGGATACTTCGTCTTCCGCTGCCCCACCAACAACATGTGGGCAGGTGCCCGCGGTCTCGATCCGGACAAGACGAAAGCCGCGGAGTTGCTCGGCAAGATGCGCATCTACTCCTACGCCCAGCGCGACAATCCCCCGGTCACGAAGCACCTCCGCCCCGAAGGCCGGAAGTGGACCGGGGAGCAGCCGCGCGGCATGGCCTATTGGGAAAGCCTTTCCCGGCTGATCAACGAAGAACCGCCCATCGAGCGCGACCGCATGATCCTCGCAATGCTCGTCCCGCTCGGCATCGAAAAGGGCAAGCCCTTCCAGCCCGACGCGCGGCAGAAGCGGATCCTCACCGACGCCGCCAATACCGGCGAACTCATGGCCCGGGCCAACGGGTATGCGAAACGCTTCGAGGGAGCCACCGTCTGGCCCGGCAAGAAGTGGGAGATTTCGCTTTTCCTCAAGGAAACGAATCAGGAGGCCGAAAATCACACCCAACTCGATGAGCGCGCCTCGTGGTTCTACGAGGCCGTGGGCGTGACCGTCGGCATGATGGGCCGCACCGTGGGCGCGGGTCAGCTTTATCTCGAATCGCAGAAAGACAGCACCGGCGAGTGGCTCGACGGCGGCAAGAATTACAAACTCACCGTGCCGAAAGACGCGCCTGTCGCCCAGTTCTGGTCGTTCAGCGTCTATGACAATGAAAGCCGCTGCCTGATCGACAGCGGCAGCTATCCCGACCGCTCCTCGCGCGACGACATCACCACCAACGCGGACGGCTCCGTGGACTTGTATTTCGGCCCCGAAGCTCCCGTCGGCAAGCCCGCGAGAAACTGGATCAAGACCCTGCCCGGCAAAGGCTGGTTCACCTACTTCCGCCTCTATGCCCCGACCCAGCCTTACTTTGATCGCTCGTGGGTGCTGCCGGATATCGAACTCGTGAAGTGAAAATCAAACCCCTCCCTGCGAACAACCCGTT
Source organism: Akkermansia muciniphila (assembly GCA_945883695.1). GTDB lineage: Bacteria > Verrucomicrobiota > Verrucomicrobiia > Verrucomicrobiales > Akkermansiaceae > Haloferula > Haloferula muciniphila_A. Next base: position 20,678 of record CAMCYK010000070.1, read on the forward strand.
CCGAACACCGATGCCGAACGCGAGTCCGCCTACGACCGCGACTCCCACATCGGCAAGCTCGCCAGGGGGCTCGACGAAGCGCCGCAGCGCGGCTGGTCCGTTGTCGACATGAAGGCCTCTGCTCATGAAGCTCTTTTCCTTCCACCTCGCCTCCCCTGGATTGGGAAAGACCCTGGCGTTCTTGCTTCAACCACCGCGACCGGGAACGACCCGGGGATTGTCCCACATCGAAATCGAGCTCGATGATGAAGATCCGGTTGTCTCGGTCACCCTAGCCCGCCTCCGGGTAAAGGAAGCACTGCGGTTTATCCGCTGGGGCAAGCCCGTGGAGAGACAAGTGAGGGACAATCCTGCCACCACGATCGCGCTGGCAGCCATTCGCCCCCTCAGAACACTATCCACCTTCAGCATCTGGCAGACCCAGCGCGAATTGAAGCAGATGGTTCATGGCCGCCGGAATGACGATGCCTCCCAAAAGCATGCGAAAGCGATGCAGGAGCGCAACCGCAAGGACTTCCACCACGAGTTCATCACCCTGCGCTTTCGGCCGCTCTCGGAACACGGGATCTGGGAAGGAAGCAGACAACTTTTGCCCACAACCCCTCGCTAATCACCCGAAAGTGGAAACGTTCCGAAATGGGGTCGCTTGGGTGGGTGCCCGGATCATTTACCTGCTGATCGTGGTCTTCGGAAAGCGGACCGGGTTCCAGGAAAATCCCTGGCTCGCCGGCCCGCTCGGAAGCGACTACATCGGCGAGCGTCCCTACGAGGAAGTCGCCGAGGCGGAGGGGCTGGAACTCGAGCGAAACGCGGCTCAGGGCGGGCTGATCCCCGACTTCGATTCCCTTCGTTGCCCCGGCTTCGATCCTACCGCCATTCATCCGGCGATCCGCGACTTCTACGAACAGACCGCCCGACACCGGATCGACGTCTGGCCGCACACCTACTTCCCGGCGAATCTGGCGCTGTGGCTCTTGGTCACCACCATCTCACGGAAGGTCAACCAACTGAACTTCCCCACCAGCGCGCTCGACATGGCGATGGGAATGAGCAGCGAGATCGCGCTCCTCAAGCGCGCCGACGGTTCCGTCAAATACACCGGCTGGCTCCGCAAATTCTCCGACGGCGAGCGGGTGCTCTACACCGGGTTCTACATGGTGGGCGTCACTCCCGTTCACGGCACTCCGGTCGTGAAAGCGGTGTTCCCCATGCCGGATGGAAATGCGACCGTCGTGCTGCGCCCCAAGGTCGGAGACGATGGTGCCTTTTTGCTCGATTCCGACGGCGACGAGTTTGGTGATGTCGGATTCTATCGGGTCCAACAACACAAGGGATCCCCCATGCGAATCTGGAGAGTCGGTTCCCTCCGGGAGAGCTTCCGGGTCTTTGTCGATGATGCGGGAGTCGTCCGCTGCGACCACCAGGTCCGATTCCTCGGGTTCAACGTCTTGCGGCTGCACTATCGAATCGAGAGGATCCAGTGATGGATCGCCCGATTCGAGATTTGGGGGTGGTGTTTCAGGTGCTTGTTCAACTCTCCTGATCTCCTAATTGCTTTCACTCCTAACACCTCCCCAAGGTCTCCCGCGGGCTCTCCCCGAACAGCGTCCGATACTCCGCGGCGAAACGCCCGAGGTGCCGGAACCCCGTTTCCAGCGCCGCCATCTTCACCGTCGCTACGCCGGGGTCCGCGGCCAGCAACTTCCGCCGCACCCCGTGCAGCCGCTGGTGGCGCAGGAAGACGACCGGATTCACCCCGATCAGGTCCTTGAACAGGTTCTCCGTCCCGCGCGCCGACAGCCCGATCTCCATGCCGACGTCCTCAAGATGGATCGCTTCGTCGAGACGATCGGCGATGAAATCCCGCGCCCGCCGGATCCGCTGGTAGCGCCCCGCATCCCGCGGCCGCGGGCCGTGGATCGGCGCTGCGCAGCCGCTCCGCAAGGCGGCGAAGTAGGCGGCCAGCAGGTCGCGCTCGACCCGCGATCTCAGCGCCGCGTTCTCCAACCCGCCGCGCCCGCTGCGGATCGCCTCTTCGAGTTGTCGCAGCAATCCCCGCAAGACCGCCTGCTCCGCCGGGCCCACCCTCACGCCGGCGCCTTCGCGCAGCACCCGCTCCGGGATCTCCGGGAAATAGCGGGCGACCGCGGCGTGGAATTCTTCCACCGGGATCGTGAGACTCGCGCTGACACAGCCTTCCGGAGTCGACGCCTCCAGGACGGAACCCGGCGGGAAAAAACCCAGGTAGCCATCCGTGTGGCGGATCCCGAAATTGTAGGAGACGCCGTCGCCGGGACAGGCCACCACGAAGGTCAGGGTGTAGCGCTCCTTCGGCATCGCGCCGGAAAACAGCATCGCCGGGCCCAGCGACACCAGATCGAGCCCGATCCGCGGGGCATTCAAGCGCCCGATCCAACTCGCCGACGGCCGCGGGCTGAGCTGGCAAGGCATCAATTGCGAGTCCCGGATCCCTTCCATCAGCATCTCCGGATCAAGGAATTCCGCGTAGGCGATCACACCTTCGATATCAGGCATGACATCAAACATGCATCAAGCGCCGCGGGCCGGCAATCCGATTCACTGCGCATTTTGGATACTTTTTCGCCTCGCGGGGAAGGGCTCCATTGGGTGAATGTCAGATTGTCCGGCCGAGCCGTTCGCCGCGCCGGTGCTTTCGGGCCACCGGCACTTGCGGCGAGCCGATCGCCGGGACCGCGTGCAAGTTCGACCCAATCCCCCCAAACCAATCCGATGATGAAAAAACTGCTGCGGGAACCCCTCGCGCACTTCGTCCTGCTGGGCGCGCTGATCTTCGGCGTGAATGCCTGGCGCGACCGTGACCGGCCCGCACCGGACGAGGGATTGCCGGAGATCGAGGTAAGTGCCGGCACCATCGCCTGGCTCGGCGAGGGCTTCGCCAAACAATGGCACCGCGCGCCGGATGCCCGCGAATTCCGCGGCCTGGTCGACGACCACGTCCGCGAGGAGATCCTCTACCGGGAGGCGCTCGCGATGGGGCTCGACCGCAACGACACCATCGTCCGCCGCCGGATGGCGCAGAAGGTGCAATTCCTCGGCGAGGACATCGCCGCCACCGCCACGCCCGACGAGGCCTCCCTGCGCGCCTTCTTCGGAAAAAACGCGGACAGATACGCCAAGCCCGGCAGCGTCAGCTTCCGCCACATCTATTTCAGCAAGGACCGCCGCGGCGCGACCCTCGAAGCCGATGCCCGCGCGGCCCTCGCCGCCCTCGCACAAGGCGGCGACGAGACCACCTTCGGCGATCCCTTCATCGGCGAATTCGAATTCACCGCCGCCGATGAAACGCGGATCGCCGGCTCCCTCGGCGGGATGTTCGCGGAGCAAGTGATCAACCTGCCCGTCGGCGCATGGCAGGGCCCCGTCGCTTCGACCTACGGCACCCACCTGGTTCTCGTCACCGGCCGCGAACCAGCCCGGCCGGTCGCCTTCGAAAGGGTGCGGGACGCCGTCGCGCGCGACTTCGCCGAAGACCGCCGCCTCACCTCCAACCAGGATTTCCTCGAACGCCTCAAGGCCCGCTACCGCGTCCAAGTCGACGAGGCGGCGCTCGAAGCCGCCGCCAAGGATTCCACCGAAACGGCCACCCGATGAAACTCCTCGCCGTCACGTTCCTGTGGATCCTGGCGGGCTTTGCCGCCCGGGCTCACGAGGTGCGCCCGGCCTTCCTGGAACTCACCGAGCGCGCGCCCGGCGAATTCGATGTCCTGTGGAAAGTCCCCGCGCTCGGCGGCGCGCCGGTCGCCGGCGAAGAGATTCCCCACGCCGACCCGCCGCCCGCCACCGCGGCGGCATCCACCTTCATGCCCTGCGGCTGCCCGGCACCCACCGCCGCCCAGCTCGCCAGCGGCGTCCTGCCGATCCACCCCTCGCTGCCGCCCGCTGCCCGGGTCATCGCCCCGCCCGTCATCGAGCGGCCCTTCGGCGCGGAAGTCCGCCGCTGGACCATTGCCACCGGCCCCCGCGGGCTCGATGGCTGGAACGTCGCCGTCCACGGGCTCGAAGCGACCATGATCGACGTGCTGGTCCGCGTCTCCTTCCTCGACGGCCGCGTCGCCTCCCGCCTGCTGCGCCCGGACTCGCCCTCCTTCGTCTTCGGCCCCGACAGCACCGGTCCCGCCGCCGCGGGATACTTCACCCTCGGGGTGGAGCACATCCTGTTAGGGATCGACCACCTGCTCTTCGTCCTCGCCCTCCTGCTGATCGTCCGCGGTCCCGGCCTGCTGTTGAAAACCATCACCGCGTTCACCGTCGCCCACAGCATCACCCTGACGCTCGCCACCCTCGGCCACGTGACCCTGCCCGCCGCGCCGGTCGAGGCGGTCATCGCGCTCAGCATCGTTTTCGTCGCCGCGGAAATCATCCGCTCCGGTCGCGGCCAGCCCGGCATCACCGCGCGCTCGCCCTGGGTCGTCGCCTTCCTCTTCGGCCTGCTCCACGGCTTCGGCTTCGCCGGCGCGCTCGGCGAGGTCGGCCTGCCCCAGCGCGACATCCCGCTCGCCCTGCTGCTCTTCAATCTCGGCGTCGAAGCCGGCCAGCTCGCCTTCGTCGCCGCGGTGCTGGTCCTCAGCGCCCCGCTCCGCCGCGCCTCGACCGAAATCCCCCGCTGGCTCGCCCAAGTTCCTCCCTACGCCATCGGCGGCGTCGCGATGTTCTGGGTTATCGAACGCGCCGGCACTCTTTAATCACAACCCCGACCTCCCCATGAAAACCACCGCCACCACGCTCGCCGCCTGCGGCCTCGCCTTGCTTCCCCTCGCCGCGCAGGACGCGGGCAAACTCGACAAGGAAGCCGCCGACCGCGCCCACGCCAAGCGCCCCTACTCGCCCTACGCCGACCGGAAATTCCCGACCCGCCCGTTCTTCGGCGACACCCACCTCCACACCGGCTTCTCTTTCGATGCCGGCGCTTTCGGCTGCCGTCTCACCCCGCGCGACGCCCTGCGCTTCGCCCGCGGCGAGCAGATCATGGCCTCCAGCGGCCAGCCCGCGAAACTCTCCCGCCCGCTCGACTTCCTGGTCGTCGCCGACCACTCGGACAACATGGGCTTCTTCACCGATCTCCTGGCGGGCAAGCCCGAACTGCTCGCCCAGCCGATGGGCCGCAAGTGGTATGACATGATCCAGTCCGGCAAGGGCGGCGAGGCGGCGCTCGACATCATCGGCCAGTTTTCCCAGGGCACCTTCCCGAAAGAGTTGATGTATTTCCCCGGCACCCGCGCCTACCGCGGTGCCTGGCAGGAAACCATCGCCGCCGCCGAGACCTACAACGAGCCCGGCCGCTTCACCGCCTTCATCGGCTACGAGTGGACCTCCCTCGACAAGGGCAACAACCTCCACCGCAACGTCATCTTCCGCGACAACGGCGACAAGGCCGGCCAGGTCGAGCCCTACACCTGCGTCCCGCCCTTCGGCAGCACCAACCCGCTCGATCTCTGGAAGTGGATGGACGCGTACGAGAAGAAAACCGGCGGCAGCGTGCTGGCCATCGCCCACAACGGCAACCTCAGCAACGGCACCATGTTCCCCATCGTCGAAGCCTTCGGCAAGGCGATCG
>CAMCYK010000071.1 GCA_945883695.1 Akkermansia muciniphila
CGCGGCCTCGGCCGGAGAAAGACAGGCGACGTCGGACTCCGCGGTGTCGACATTGACCGCGACGGGCAATCCAGGAGCCTGCAGGCTGACCCGCGCGAGATAGAAGCCGTCCTTGCGCGCGTGATCGATCAGCGCCACATACTCGTTGCGGAGCTTGCGAACCGGGACGCTGATGGTTTCGCCATCCGGGGTTTCGAATACGGCCTCGCTCGCGTCCGGTTGATCGGCGTAGGACAACGACAGGGAATCGCCGACCAGCCGCGGTTTCTCGAACTCGCGGGCGGTGAGATAGGTCACCATCTGCTGGAGAACCATCGGGAAGACCGGGGTGACCGCCATGTTGTTCCAGGCGCCGTCGGCGGAGGTGGTGAACATGAATACCTGTCCGCGCCCGAGCGAGTGCTCGAGGAGCAGCGGTGCCGCCGTGCCGGCCAGGGACAACACGGTGGTTCCAATGGCGGCGGGTTTGACCTGGAGCACTTTGCGGAAGCGCGCTTCACTGAGCAAATCCTCCGGCAGGGAAAGCAGCGGCCGGCAGATGGAATGGTCAGGCATCGCCGGGTCCAGCGGTTTGCCCACGCCCAGCGCGTCGCTGGTGCTGGCGGCCTGTTCGATCACGGCCGGAAGCAGCGGGATGCTGCCGAGAGCCGAGCGCTTGTTCCATGCGGCGGCATCCACGTTGTCGCCGGCAAACCAGACCAAGCCATGACCCGCGCGAACATAGTCATCGAAGACCCGGGCCTGCTCGGGGGTGATGTCGGGGACATTATCGAGGATGACGACGTCGAATTTCGACAAATCCCGGGTCGGCAGATCGGTCCACGGCACCGATTGCACGTCAAAGTTCTCCTCATCCGCACCATCGCCGCGCGCCTGGAGCGCCGCCGCAATGAGCGCGCCGGATCCGCCCGACGAGCCCTGGACATTCAGCACCGCCACCTCATCCCGGATGTAGGCGACCGTCCGGCGGACGTTGTCGGCCAACAGCGGATCCGGATCCAGTTCGGCGCTGATCCGGATCGGGCCGGAGTTATGGAATTGCACGAACAGCGAGACCGTCTCGGATGCCCCCGGGGCAATGGCGGGAATCGTCTTGGTGTCGACGGTGACGTTGTCCGCCATGCCCTTGACCCGCACGTTTGACACCGGATTCTGGCCGTAATTGCGCACGGTGGCTCGATAACGCGCGATGGTATCCTTGCGCAGCACGCCGGAAACAAGTTCCAGATCCGTGATCGCCAGGTTGTCGCTGCCGCCGCGCACCGGCACGATGGTCGTGACGGCCACCCGGGTGAGATCGGTGAAGGCGTCGGTCAGCCACGCCGGTTTTTCTTTCCAATCTCGTGCCTGCATGTCGGTCACGATGTGGATCTCCTTCTGCGGGGCATCCATCCCGGCCGCCAGCGAATTCAACAACTGCGGCACGCTGGCAAGATTGAGCGGTTCCGGCGACGGCTCCAGGTTTTGCAGCATTTCAGCAAAACGCGCGGGATCGAATGCGATGTTCCGCGCCACCACGCGGTGTTCGGAGGCGAGGAGAACCAGGCTGACCGGGTCTCCGGGGCGAATGTCCTCCATGATCGTGCGGACCTTCTCAAGCCCTTGCTCGAAGCGCGATGAACTGCCGTCGCGGTGCCCCATACTGAATGAGGCATCAAGCGCGATGACCACCCCCGCGCGGCGTTCGCCCAGGCCGGCCGGAAGGTTCGACACATCCTTCATGAACGGCTTGGCGAATGCCAGGACCAGGAGTATGACCGCGAGGCAGCGGAGACACAACAGCAGGATGTCCCGCAGGCGCAGTTGCCGCGTACGTACCCGCACGCTGCGGTTGAGGAAGCGCATCGCCGCCCAATCGGTGCGCTGGACCTGGTAGCGGCTGAGCAAGTGGGCCAGGATCGGAAGCCCGATGCCAAGGCCTGCGACCAGAATCAGTGGATGGAGGAAACTCATGAGCGTGCGGAGGCCGATGCCCCGTTGAGAGTCGTCTGGCGTTGGAAGAAGAACTCGTTCAGGACGGCGTCGAGCGGGCGGGAGGTGTCGACCAGCGCGTAGTCGCTTTGGTTGGCGATGCAGCCCGCGCGCAGCGCCTCCTGGTGCTCGCGGAAGCGCGCCAGGTAATCCTCGCGGATCCGCTCCGGCTGGGTGATCAGCGGTTCCTCCTGCTCAAGGCCGTCGAATTGCCAGATGCCCTTGAAGGGGAACTCGATCTCATGATGATCGAGTGTGTGCAAGACGACCACGTTGTGCCCGTCGTAGCGCAGGTGGTCGAGACCGGCCAGGATGTCGTCCACGTCAACGAGGAAGTCCGAGATCACCACCACGAAGGAGCGGCGCTTCATCATGAACGCGATGTCGTGCAACTGCTTCGCGATGGTAGTGCGGGGCACCGGCTTCGTTTCGCGCAGCAGCCGGTCGAGCTGCAGGATGATCCCCATCGTCGAGCGCGGCGGCAGGTAGCCGCGCACCTCGCTGTCGAAGACCGACAGCCCGACCGAATCGCGCTGCTTGAGCACGATGTAGGCCAGGCTGGCCGCGAGAAACTTGGCATACTCCAGCTTGCTGACCTTGCCCGAGGCGTAGTTCATCGACGCGCTGGCGTCGACCAGCAGATGACAGTCGTAGTTGGTCTCCGCCTCGTAGAGCTTGGTGTAATAGCGCTCGGTGCGGCCGAAAACACGCCAGTCGATGTTGCGGATGGAGTCGCCCGGAACGTATTGCCGGTGATGGGCGAATTCCGTGCTGAAGCCCCTGAGCGGACTGCGGTGGCTGCCCACCCGCAAGCCCTCGACGACTTCGCGCGCGATCAACTCGAGATCCCCGATTTTTTGGAGAATCTCGGGGTCGAGGTAGGAGATTTGTGGCAAGTGATCCATGGTAGAGGTCGGGAGTCAGGAGTCGGGAGTCGAATACGAAGAGATTTCCGAATGACGATTGTTGATTTTGGATTTTAGATTGGGAAGAAGAGGCGCTTCGGCAGTTCAAAAATCAGCAATCGAGAATCATCAATCGTCAATCATGGCGGGATCAGGGGGCGGGAGTCGGGAGAACGAAGTTCCCCGAAACACTGAAACACCGTCTCATCCGGCCTTCTTCCGCAGCAGATTCTCGTCCGAGGGGATCTCCTGGAGCAGCTTCGCGATCAGGGTGTCGGAAGTCATGCCTTCCGAGCGCGCCGCGAAGTTCGGGATGATGCGATGGCGCAGGATCGGCAGGGCGAGGGCCTGGATGTCTTCCACGGCGACATGGCAGCGACCGCGCAGGGCAGCCCGAGCCTTGCCCGCGAGGATCAGGTTGAGGGAGGCGCGCGGACCCGCGCCCCACGCCATGAGCTTCCTCACGAACGCGGGAGCATCCGCCTGATCCGGGCGCGTCGCCCGCACCAACCGCGCGGCATATTCGAAAACATGATCCGCCACCGGAATCCGGCGCACGACATGCTGGAACTCGAGGATTGCCGGACCATCGACGACCTTGTTCACGATCGGCTCCACGTCGCTGGTCACGCTTTTCATGATGTCGAGTTCCTCCTGATGGCTTGGGTATTTCACCATGATGTTGAAAAGAAAGCGGTCGAGCTGCGCCTCAGGCAGCGGGTAGGTGCCCTCCTGCTCGATCGGATTCTGGGTCGCCAGCACGAAGAATGGAGCGTCGAGCTTGTATTCCTCGCCGCCCGACGACACCCGTTTTTCCTGCATCGCCTCGAGCAGCGCGGCCTGCGTCTTCGGCGGCGTCCGGTTGATCTCGTCGGCCAGCAACAGGTTGGTGAAAACCGGCCCCTTTTGGAACTTGAAGCTGCGCTGGTGGGTCTCGGGATCCTCCTGCAGCAGCTCGGTGCCCGTGATGTCCGAGGGCATCAGGTCCGGCGTGAACTGGATCCGCTTGAAACCGAGCGACATGGTCTCGGCCAGCGAGCTGACCAGCAGGGTCTTGGCGAGCCCGGGCACGCCCACCAGCAGGCAGTGACCGCGGGCGAAGATGGCAATCATCATTTCGTCGATCACCTCGTCCATGCCGACGATGGTCTTGCGCAGCTCGGTGACGATCTTGTCTCTCGCTTCGCCGAGTCTCTCGACGGCCTGGATGTCTTCAGATTCGTTTGTCATTGTGTGCTTCGATTTCCGGGTTTTTTAAGAAAGTGATCGATCGTGGCCATGGCAGCCACGATCGGTGGGTTCGTTCCAGCTGCATTCTTGCAAGCTGCTACCTGCCCCCCCCCTAAACCGAGACGAATCCGCATTCTAAACGGCCTCTTGTATTTTTTTCCAGAATCCAAGGAAATCTTCCCCTGCGACCGACCCCCGCTATTCAATCCGAACCTGCGGACGGAGTCTGTTCTTCTCTTCTTGAGACAGTTGGTCCGGCAGGACAATCAGCGTTTTCAGTTGCGGGAGCAGGCTCAAATCCCCCATTGAGCTGATTTTACTGCCGCGCAAATCCGCCATCTCAAGCATCTTCAGGCCGGCGATTTCCGCGCTGCTCGAAATCACCGTATCCACCAGAATCAGCCGCCTTATCGGCAGAAATCGCAGCGGATACTGCCCCTGTGACGTTCGCAGGGATGAAAACCCGCCGTCTCCACGGATCGTCAGTGTTTGCGTCTCTGCCTCGTAACTGAGACAATGCGCATGATTGCCGAACGATGCCGCGACAGCCAGTTCATACCCCTCCCGATATCCCAATGATGCGTGGTCGTAGGCGAGGAGCTTGGCTGCCGCCCCATTTCGGCCCATCGACTCTAGTGTCTCAATGATCTTGGTTAGCTGGGTTGCCGAAGTTTTATGCTTATCCGGATCAAACGATTCAGCCAACTCCTTGTTGATTCTGACAAGCCCGCGCATGCGATCGGGGGCGATCTCAAAATACGGCTTCGCCTTGGCAAAGTCCGCGCTGATAAAGTAGAGATACGCAAGCTGTCCGCGCACCACATCGGCACGCTCCGGCTCGGCACGGATCAGGTCGTTCACGGAACGCATCATCAGTTCATAGGACACCAATGGCAGTTGATCAAAGAAGTCCTTGCTGAACTGATCGCCAGTGGCGACCAAATCGGAGGGAAGGTTCGTGGCCAGTCGCCCTACTTCGCGAAGCAAACCCTCTGAGGCTTCCTTTTCCGCCCGCAACCGTGCCGCTAGGGTTTCGGTCTCCTGCTTTTCCACTCGCAACCGCGCCGTCAAGGTCTCGGCCTGTTCACGCTTGGCGTTCAGGCGGTCAACGAACAAGGCCGTCACCACCATCACAATCGCCCCGAATGCAGCGACCAGATTGCAACTGACCCGATTCCGACCATAGAACAACAACAACTCGGTCGACAGCCCGCTTTTATGGGCTACGGGAGAGAAACCGCCAAGAAACGCGCGGACATCTGCGATCAAGTCACTCACCGACGCATAGCGATCGGCCGGTTTCAGCGCCATCGCCTTCATGACCACGGCACTCAAGGCCTCGGGAACGCCGCTCCCGCGCTCGGCTGGCGGCACAAGGTCACCGGACACTGCCGCCTGCAGCATGGTGTCGGTATCACCCGCGAGGGGCGGCAGACAGGTCAGCACGGCGTAAAGCAGGGCGCCCAAAGCGTAGATGTCAGTGCGCTTGTCCCGCTCGTCACCACGAATCTGCTCTGGTGCCATATAGCCGGGAGTTCCCTTCACCTGACCGTACACCGTCATTCCGTTCAACAGATCGGGATTGAGCAACACGTCATCATCGATCTCATCAGTGCCGCCGATCAGTTTTGCCAAGCCCCAGTCACAGACCAACACTTCGCCATAATGACCGACCTGAATGTTGGCCGGCTTCAAGTCCAGATGAATGACGTCGCGCGAATGCGCGTAGGTGATCGCATCGCAAACCTTGAGGAAGACATCGAGTCGATCCGATAGCGGACACCCCCCATCCGCAAGGGCCTTCCGCAATACCACATCGAGCCCGTCACCGACTTTCAGATCCATGGTGAAATACGGCTTCCCCTCTTTGTCGACGCCGACATCGTGAACGGAGATGATATTCGGGTGCTCGAGCAGCGCGGTCAGCCGTGCCTCGCGAATGAACGGGTCAAAGAGCAACTCGCTTGCGTCTTCATGCAAACGGGCCATGGCGACGTGACGGTTACCGTGTCGATCGAGGACCTTGAATATGCGTTTCATGCCGCCAACCGCAATCAGTTCAGCTTGGCCGTAGCGCTCCTCAAGCGAACAGAGCTCGCCGTAAAGTGGCGATTCCGCTGCCGGATCAATCTCCCCGAACGCCTCGTCAAACAGATTGTTCAAGGCCTGGTCCCGGACTCTCGATTCTGCCGTCATTGGTAATACTCCAGGTTACTGCGCAATTGCCTTGCTTCCTTGCGGAAGCGCGACTGGACACGATTGCGCAGCACATAGACCGAGTCCTTGGTCAACTCAAGCGCCGACGCGATATCGTCAACGGACTTTCCATCGAGAGTCATCGTGAAAACGTCCATGGCCTTGCCGGAGAAACTGGCATGCAAGCGTTCCATGACCAGCGCGATGATGTGCTTCCGCCACTCGCTTTCAATGATGTCCTCAATATCCGGTGGCACGACGTTGGCGACGGCGGCGTTGGTCTCCCGGCGTATTCGCGAGGCAGTCTGGCTGCAATGCGTATGGAAGGTGTTGCGGATGACCGTTCCAAGCCATGTGCGAAACCTGGCGTGGTCACGGCCCAGCTCCACCGTTGACAGGCTCTGCCACAACTTCACCAGGATGGTTTGGCTGAGATCTTCGAGGTCATCCAGTGGCGTGCGCAGCTGCATCAGCACCATGCGGATAAAGCTCGCATAATAGCCGGCGAATTCGTCCCAGGCTTGGCTGTCGTTGGGATCGCGCGCCCGGGCAATCAACGTCTGTCGTGTCTTCCAGTGCTCTTTCGACAAGTTGATCTCATACTGCTGGTCCATGCCTTGATTGGGAAATCGGATTGCTAGTAGTTTGCTTTTGGAGGGAGGGCCCTGAGGTAGCCATCGAGCCGGACCGGAGGGCGGGAGAAGGGGGGTGCGGGGGAAAAGGGCCGGAAGAGGTGGTTCGGTGAGACGGAGAACGGTGTTTCGGTGAAGAACATCCCCGGTGCACCTCCATATGAGGCGCGTCCGGAGATTCAACAGCGGTCTCTTTTTGTGGGGATCGTAGCTTGCAGGCTCGCTTCGCCAAGATTTCTTTCGGCTGCGGTTTTCTGGTTGGTGGGCTTTTTTCCGGTCAGGTTGATCCGGCGGAATGATCGTCTGTGGCCTGGGGCTCGGTGCCGTGGTGCCGTGGTGCCGTGGTGCCGTGGTGCCGTGGTGCCGCTCCAGCCGGCGACCATGCCGCGCGGCAGAGTGGTCGAGCGGGAAGAGGGCGACTGCGAGGTGGCCATCATCCGTCGCGGCTGCATCCCACCACTGCCGATGTCAGGCGTGAGCCGCTCCGCGATCACGTCATCACTTTCACGCCATGGCGTAATATCAAAACCGCCGCCGTTCTGGCAGATTGATCCCGTAAGCAACGCCTTCCCCCGGAGGCCGAGTTCACACGGTCTCCTCCCCCCGGACCCAAACATCCCCCCGACCAAGTCCCCCCAAGGACAACCCGCTGCCCTCGTTCCCCCGACGACGCCAGCGGGTTTTTCGTTTTTACCCGCTCCGGAACTCTACGAGTGTCGGCTTGGCCGCGTCTTTCCCGGGAAGGGCCTGCTGAATGAATGCAGGGATTTGCTTTTGGCGGGAGGCTCCTGAACCAGCCGTTGGGTCGGACCGGCTCGCCTGGTTGGGATCGTTGATGGAGCACTCGATCTTTGGACACGCGGCACGTCACCTTGAGCTTGGTAGGCGAGTGCGATCTGTCGAAGGTCACGCGGAAACCGAGGCTAAACTTGCCGTCTCGTCGGCGCTGTCCTCGGCTTCATCGAAATGGACATCGAGGAGTTCCTTCACCGCGTCGATGGCGGCCTGGCATTCGGCGGGTTGCTGGCTCATGGCAGTTTGCTTTTGGAGGTGTCGCCGAGGGCGAGTTCGATGCGGCGGAGTGCCGCCAGCACGGCAGCGTTGTGATCGGCGAGGGTGCGTTTGCGCTCCTCGGTGGCCTTGAGCCATTTCGAGATCGTGAAGCCCGCTTCGGTAGTCGGGTGCGGAGCTGATCGAGATCGGATGGACAGAAGAAGGGCCAAGGTGGTTCCGAATGCGCCCGTTGCTCACCTTGGGTCGAATGGGTTAGGTCTTGCCCCATGGTCAGCATCATGGAGACGGAACCCCTGCACCCGCGGCAGGGACGCTTCGTCGCGCTCGTTACGTCAGGTCTGCCCGCCGGCCGGGCCTACGAGCAGGCGGGCTATCGGTCACGGGGTAACGCGGCGGATGTCGGGGCGAGCAAGTTGGTCAGAAACCCTAAGGTCGCCCGGGCCTTGGGAGCGGAGCGCGAGACCACGCTCAAAGCGTCACGCATGAGCCGGGAGGAAAAACTCGGCATCCTGGAAAGCATCGCCCGTAACGGCAGCGCAACAGCGCGGGAGCGGATCGCCGCCATCAAGGTGCACAACGAGATGACCGGAGAATGCGCCGAGGCCCCCGCCGCACCGACCTGGGAAGATCAGATGGAACGGATCAGGGCACGGGCTCGGGAAGTCACATCAGGCCTCGCTCGACGTTACGAGTGACGCAAAGGCAGAATCAATGGGAACCCCTAAAGACCGTGGAGACTTTTGGGGAATCGTTCCCACTTTCGTTCCCCAAACGGCCATTCGGAGACCGATCATCCTTGTAACCCGCTGATGCTTAAAGAACGTGGAGGATAGCGGATTCGAACCGCTGACCCCTTGCATGCCATGCAAGTGCTCTACCAACTGAGCTAATCCCCCGTGTCGTCTTGCGGCCACCGGTGCCGCGTGCGGGCGGCTTGGTAGGAGATGGGCCCCGCCCGTGCAAGAGGTTTTTTTCAGGAATCCGAAAGACGCCGGATCAAGTCCACCAAGGCCGTGGTGGCGGCGGCATGGGTGGCCGGGTCGGGGGCGGCGGCGTCGGCCTCGTCGTCCCTGACGACCGGCCGGGTGGCGACCCGGACCGCCGGCAGACCGGCTTCGAACAGGACGGACGAAAGGTCGAAATCCTCCTCGAGGCAGATCGCTTCCGCCCCGACGACCTCGCCAAGACCGTCCACCAGGGCGAGCGCCCGGTTTTCCGCGTCGCGCGAGCTGAGCACGAGGGTGCTGCCGGCGCCGGTGGCCTCGACCACCAGCAGCGCGGTGGCCTCGCCCGCCTGCTGGCGGAGCAGCGCGAGGGTCTCGGTCAAGGGACCCTCCGGATCGTAGGCGTGCGGCAGGAAGGCGAAACGGATCGTCCGCGCCGGCAGGTCGGCGGCCAGGGCGTGGGCGGCGGCCAGCAGGCTGGCGACGCCGCTGGCATTGGCTTCCGCGCCGGGAGAACCGGGGCGGGCATCGTAGCCCGCCACCAGCCAGAGCGGTGGCAGATCGTCATCCTTGCCCCGCACCGTGACGATCAGCAGCGGCCAGGTCCGGTCGGCCACCCGCGGACCCCGCAAGCGCTCGACGTGGTAGCCGGCGTTGCCCGGTCCCAGCGAGCCTTCGATCATCGCCGCCGCCCGGTCCAAGCCCTGCCCGCCCGCGGCACTGCCGGTATGCCGTTCGCCGACGAACCCGATGAGCTTCCCGAGATCGTCCGCCAGCCCCTCCCCGCTGATTCCGGAGGCGAAGCGGATCTGCTCCTCTTCCGCCGCTGCCTGCTTGCGGAGATAAAGCCACAGCCCGCCCAGGCTGGACACCACCAGCCAAAGCGGCAGCAGCCAGAGCAGCAGGGCGACCCGGCGGTCGCGGCGGGGAGCGGGTTCCTCAGTCACGCGCCATCCGTCCGCCACGAGGGCGGGACGTGCAAGGCTGGAAAACGCATCGTTCCTTTCCTGACTTTTTACATTGCACCGCGGGTCCGCCACGACTCCTTTGCGGCGATGTCGTCGCTCAACATCCCCCAGACCTGCGGCGTGATGCTGCTGCCCGACTGCACGCTGTTCCCGCACGGCGGGCTGCCGCTGCATTTGTTCGAGCCCCGCTACCGGGAAATGCTGGCCGACACCCTGTCCGGCAGCTGTTTTTTCGCCGTCGGCCGCCTGCTGGGCAAGGAAACCAAAGATCTCGCCCGCTGCGTCGCGCCGGTCGGCACGATGGGACTGGTGCGGGCGTCGCGCGAGCTCGATGACGGGACCTCCAACCTGCTGCTCCACGGGGTGATCCGGGTGCGTTTCGTCGAGTGGCTGGCCGCCCCCTACCCCAAGGCGCGGATCGAGCCGGTGCCGTCGATTTTCGAGCCCGAATCCCAGACCCGCGCGGCGCTCGAGGCCTTGCACGAGGCGGCGGAAGCGATCACCCGCGAGCTGCCCGGCGAAGTCCGCGAGACCTTGAACGCGATGACCGCCCAGATCGACGACCCGTCGATCCTCGCCGACGTGATGGCGCAGCAGTTCCTCCACGACCCGGACGAGCGGCAGGATCTGCTGGAAATGGAATCCGCGGCGGCCCGGGTGGCGTGGATCTGCAAGAAGTTCGAGTCCGGGGCGACGCAGTGAGCGGGTCCCGCAGCGGCGTGCCGAGCGCCATCGCCGCCTTCATCCTGTGGGGATTGCTGCCGGTGTTTTGGAAATCGCTGCATTTCCTGGCCCCCGTCTCGATCATCGCCCACCGCACCTTGTGGGCGCTGGTGCTGCTGCTGCCGCTGCTCGCCTGGCACCGCCAGCTGCCGGTGGTCGGCCGCGGGCTTGCCTCGTGGCGCGGGGCCGGCTGGCTCCTGCTGTCCGGCGGGCTGTTGGCGTCGAACTGGTTGCTTTACGTCTGGGCCACCTTGAACGGCCGGATCCTCGAGGGGGCGCTGGGTTACTACCTCAATCCCTTCCTCAACATGCTGTTCGGCGCGTGGTTTTTCGGCGAACGCCAGAGCCGCCGGCAACTGGTGGCGGTCGGGGTCGCCCTGGCCGGGGTCGCCTGCCAGTTCCCCGCCGTGAAAGGTCTGCCGTGGGTCGCGCTGGTGCTCGCCCTGACCTTCGCGCTCTACGCCGTGGTGCGGAAGAAAGCGCCGCTCGGCACCCTGGCGGGGCTGACCGCGGAGACCTCGCTGATCGCGCCGCTGGCCCTCGGCTGGCTGCTGTGGCAGGACCACCAGGGCGCGGAAGTCTTCGGCGGCTCGGGAATCCACGCGCTGTTGATCGTCGCGACGGGGCTGGCCACGGCCATCCCGCTGCTGTGCTTCGGCCACGCCGCGCGGACCCTCCCGCTGACCACCCTCGGGATCCTCCAGTTCATCGCGCCGACCCTCCAGTTCCTGGTCGGTTGGGCCTTCTACGGCGAACCGATGAACGCCCTCCGGCTGGTCTCCTTCGGGCTGATCTGGACGGCGGTCGCGATCTACGCGGCGGACGCCTTGTCCCGCCGCAACGCGAAACCCGCGGCCTGATCGTTTCGCCTTGTCGTTCCATGCCCCGGCGTCTTGGCTGTGGCCAAACATGAGCGAAGAAGCCCAATGGTACGTCTCGGTCGAAGGCCAGCAGCACGGCCCCTACACCGGCGAGATGCTGGTGGGTTTCGCCCAATCGGGCAATGTCACCCGCGAATCGATGGTGTGGACCGAAGGGATGGCCGAATGGCTGCCGGCGGCCCGGATCGACGGGTTGTTTCCCGCCGAGGTTCCGGTCGCCACGCCGGTGCTCGTCGGCTCGGCGACGCCGACCGCCAGCTTCATGCGACCGGGCGGCCATGCCGCCGGCCAGCTCTCCAGCCTGTTGAGCGGACAGCCGACCGCCGCCGCCCAGGCCAACCCGAACGGCTTCCCTCATCCCCCGGTCCAGGCCGCCTCGTTCGGCCTCTACTGCTGGTTCATGGGCATGGGCTTCGCCATGCCGCTGCTGATGTTCCTGCTGATCGCGCTGACGGGAAACCGTGAGCAAGTCCCGCCGGCCCTGCCCTTGATCATCGTGGGGCTCTGGGTCACCGGCGCGATCTGCTCGCTGATCGGTGCCATCCTCGGCTACATCATCCTCCACCGCGCCTGGAAGTGCCTGTCGTATTCCGGCGCGACGGTAAGCCCGGGGGCGGCGGTCGGTTTCCTGTTCATTCCCTTCTTCAACCTCTACTGGATCTTCCGTGCCTACGCCGGCTTCGCCCGCGAGTGGAATCTCATCACCTCCGCCTACGAGGACACGCGGCTGGCTCCCCGCATGTCCGAAGGCCTGTTCCTGACCTTCTGCATCTGCATCGTCACGATCATCGGCGTGCCCGTCGCGGTCATCCTCGCCTTCCCGCTCTACGCGTCGATGTGCCGGGCGATCAATTTCATCGCCTTCCGCCCGGTCCAGCAGCCGGGGACGATGCGTTTCCGCTGAGAAAAGCGAAAGGCCACCGGCGGAATCCCGCTGGCGGCCCTTGAAATTTCTCAATCGGCAGGGAAATCAGCCGATGTCCGAGCGGCCGGAGTGCTGGGCTCCTTCCTCCATCGAGAACATCTTGGCCTTGATGTCGCCGTCGAGACGGGACTTCGATTTCAACTCGCAGCGCTCGGAGGTGATCTTGCCTTCGACCTTGCCGAAGACCTTGACCTCGCCGGCGGAGACGTTGCCCTTGATCAGCGCGTTCTCGCCGATGGTGACCCGGCCTTTCTCCGAGACGATCTCTCCCTCGATCTTGCCGTCGATGATCATGTCGTTGGAAAAGCGGATGGATCCGGTGATCTCGATCCCGCTCGCGAGGACGTTGGTAGCGTTTGCCATGGCGGAGAGAATGCAGCAGAGCCCCGGGGGCTTGGCAATCGGATTCCCCCGGCGGCGCGAGTTCGGAGGGCGGACGGAATTTTTCCGTGCAGGCGGACGCGCTTTCCCGCTAGAATCCCGGGCAAGCTCACGTCTTTGATCCCATGCCCCGCGTCACCATCACCGTCCCCGAGCGCAACCCGCAGCCTTACCGCTTCCAGCTCGACCGCCAGAAAGTCCATCTCGGCCGGGGGAGTGAGAACGACATCGTGGTGGATTGCGGCTCGGTTTCGGTCCGTCACGCGGTGATGGAACGGATCGAGGGCGGCTACCAGTTGCGCGATCTCGGCTCGACCAACGGGATCAAGCTCGACGGCAAGCCCCGCGAGATCATCCCGCTGCGCCACGGCCTGTCGGTGAAGATCGGCGACGTCGCCTTCGACTTCACGCTGACCGACGAGGAACGCGAGGCCCTCGGTCGCGAGAAGCCGCCGGAGGAATCGCCGATCGTCCGCGAGGATGAACTCGAGGCCCCGGCACCGCGCAAGGCCGCGCCCCGCGCCGTGCCGCCGCGCCCGCTGGCTTCCGCCCAGCAGCCGAGTTCCGCCGCCAGCTTTTTCATGACCCTGCTGTTCCTTTTGCTCGCGGCGGCCGCCTTTTTCGTCGGCCTCTCGATCCGCCACCAGAAGGAGACCGGCAATTCCCTGATCCAGGACATGAAGGGCAAGGGCGCCAGCGTCGCGCCGGCGGCCGGGGAGCCCGCGCCGGATCCCGTTCCGGCGGAATGAAGTTCGCGGCGGCCGCTCACTCGGCCTCGTCCACCGTCTCGTCGCGCTGGTAGATCGGGAGCTGTCGGTAGGGTACGGTGAAAGCCAGCACCATCATCGTGGTGCCGTAGATCCGCCCGGCCTCGCGGCTGTTCCAGGAACCGTCGTCGGTCTGCTTCTTGAGGTAAGTGTCGTACATCCAGTTCGCATACTCGTTCCAGTAGCGCCCGCCGATCTGGAAGGTCCCCTGGGCGTTGTAATAGTTGCCGTAGAATTCGAACTGGTCGCCCGGCAGGTCGCGGAAGGTCTTCATCACGTAGTCCGCCGCCTTGAACGTCTCCGGCGTGCCGTGGCGGCCGCAGAGTTCCAGGCACAGCAGGCCCATCCCGGTCAGCGAGCGGGCATGGTCGTGGCGGTCCATGTAGCCGAAGCTGCCCTGCTCGGCATCCTGGTGGCGGCGCAGGTAGGCCACCGCGTCGGCGATCGCCTGGTCGGGCACCGCGGCGCCGTTGAGCTTGGCCGAGCGCAGCGCCATCAGCGCCCAGCCGCTGCACGAAGTGTCGCTGTCCTGCGATCCCGGGTGATAACGCCAGCCGCCCTGGTTGCGGTCGTCCTTCTTCACGGCCTGGGCCTTGAGGATGAGCTTGAGGGCCTTGGGCAAGGCGATGGCGATCTTTTCCTGGCGGCCGGGATCGACCATCCCGCTGACCTCGGACAGGAACAGGGTCGCGATGTTGTGGGCATACATCGGGCCGCTGCCGGCGTTGCCCCGCTCGAACAGGCCGTTCGGCCGCTGGTTATCCAGCACGAAGTCGATGCAGCGGTTAAGGGTTTCCGCGTGGGGTCCCTCGGTCGGCAGGTGGCCCTTTGAAAGGAATGCCATGCCGGCCAGCGCCGGGATGCCGGTCGAGTCGCCGTAGCTTTCAGGGAAGCTCCCGTCCTCCCGTTGGACCCGCGCGAGGTATTCCAGCGCTTGCTCGACGGCGGGATCGACGCGGTCGCGCCATTCGGCGAACACCGGATCGGCGGGTTCCTGGGCTGCCAGCGGACTCACTGCCGCGGCGAGTGCCGCGACGATCCACCGGGTCCGGGCTAGAAACGGGAGTGCTTTCATTCTTCGGTCATGGCTTCGAAATACTTCTTCACGAGGCCCCGGTATTCCTCCGGGACGCCCGCTCCGCCGCCGTCGCCGACGTCGGATTTCAAGGTCGCCTGGATTTTTTCCCAATCCGCGGCGCTGATCCCGAGCTTCGCCAGTTCCGGCGGCACGCCGGGATCGGCTTGGCGCGAGCGCGGGCCTTCGTCGGGCTGTTGACCGGGCTGGTTGCCCGGTTGGCCGGGCGGCGCGGGTTGCCCCGGCTGGCCGGGTTGGCCGGGTTGAGCGCGGCCTTGCATGCTCTGGCGGGCCGAGCGGGCGGCGCGCGCCATCGCGGCGGCGGCCTGCTGGGCCTGGCCTGCCGCTTGCGCCGCCTGGGCCTCCCCTTCGGCACGCGAGGCCGCCTGGAAGGCTTCGGCCAGATCGCCGGGGGAAAGCGGGGCACGATTCGGATCGGCCTGCTGTCCCCGCGCCTGCTCGGCGGCTTGGGCGAATTCCTGGGCCGCGCGTCCGAGCGCCTCGGCGCTCTGCGCGAGATTGGCCGACGACTGCTGGTGCTGGCCCGCGGCATCCTGCGGCTTGCCCTGATTCCCGCTTTCCGCCGCGGCCTGCGCCTGCTGGCTGCCCTGCTGCGCGGCATTGGCCGCTTCGTTCATGGAGCCCGAAGCTTCGGCCTGGGGCATTTCCGCGATCGCTTCCGCCAGTTCGCCCACTTCGCCCGCCTGCATTTCCTGCAAGGCTTGCAGGGCCTCGGCGGGATTGCCCGCGGCCAAGGCCTCCAAGGCCTCGGCGACGTCTTGCTGGCGCTCCGCCAACGCTTCCACCTCCGCCTTGCGCTCGGCCTGCTGGGCCGGGGACTCCCCGGACTGACCCGCTGGGGCTTCGCCTTGCGGCGCTTGGCCCATCTCGGGCTGACCGGCTTCCGGTTGACCGGCTTCCGGTTGACCGGCTTCCGGCTGACCGGCTTCAGGCTGGCCGGCTTCCGGTTGGCCGGCTTCCGGTTGACCGGCTTCCGGTTGGCCCGCTTCCGGTTGGCCGGCTTCCGGTTGGCCGGCTTCCGGTTGGCCCGCTTCCGGTTGACCCGCTTCCGGTTGACCGGCTTCCGGTTGTCCCGCTTCCGGTTGGCCCGCTTCGGGCATGCCCACTTCGGGTTGACCGGCTTCCGGTTGACCGGCTTCCGGTTCACCGGCCTCGGGTGGGGAAACCGACTCCTTGAGGGCCTCCACCGCCTCGCGGGCGGCTTCTGCCGCCGCCTGGTCCTCGCCTTTGGAGAGTTGTTCGCTGGCTTCCCGGGTGGCGGCCACCGCCTCGGGCAGCAGGTCCGCCACCTCGCTGCGCTCCTGCCGCGCCTCCGCCAATTGCTCCGCCGCGGCTTCGGCGATCTTTGCCTGCTCCTTCGCCAAGGCCTCGCGCAAGCTGTCCACGGCCGCTTCCGGCGGCGCGTCGGGCGCTGCCTGATCCGCCACCGGCATCTGGCGCGTCTGCTCCTCCAGCGCCTTTTGCGCCTCGCTCAGCTCGCGCGCCTGCTCGGCCAGCGCCTGGGCCTCTTTCGCCTGATCTTCCAGCACCTCGGCCCGGGCCTGCGGCTGCTCGCGCAGTTGTTGCCGCAGCGCTTCCTCCATCGCCTGCTGGCGATCCTGCCAATCCTGCGGCAGCTCGGATTCCTGCTGCGCGGTCGCCTGCTGCTCGGCTTGTTGCTTGGCCTGCTGCTCGGCTTGCCGCGCCAGCTCCTGCTGCTGCTGGGCCAGCTCTTGAAAGCGCGCCAGCTCCTCGATCTTCTGGCGGTCACGATCCATCTCGTTCCGCACTTCTTCCAATTTCTTCACCGCCGCCTCGGCTTCCGCGCGGGCTTGGTCGAGCTTTTCCTCGCGCTGCTCCTGGCCATCCTGCAAGGGCGCGCTCTCCAGCTCCTGCCGCGCCTGCTCGACCTGCTCCGCGGCCTCCTTGACGTCGTCCGCCTTCGCCGCGTGGACGCTTTCCTCCATCCGCCCGGCGAGGTTTTCCAGTTTCTCCTGGGTGTCGGCCAGCTTCTCGCGCGCTTCCTCGAAATTTTTCTCGGCCTCCTTGCTGAGCTGCTCGTTCTTCATCTCCCAGCCGCTCTGGTCGATCTTCTGGCGGGCCTCCTGGGTCGCCCGGATCGCCTGCTCGATCGTTTCGCGGGCCTCCTCATGCTCCGCCCGCATCTCCTGCCGCGCCAAGGACTCGGCATTGCGGTCGATCCGGATCAACAGCCACTCCGAATAGCCGACCCCCGGCCCGTCGAGCTCCGCCGGCCGCGCGTCGGCCGCGCGCACCCGTAGCCGGACCTCGTTCGCGCCGGGCCAGGCTTCCACCAGCGCGCCGATCGCCAGCTCGCCCGCCCCGCGATACCGCGCCGGCCGCGCGGAGCCGGGAAGCTTCGCCGGAACATCCTGCGCGATTTGCTTCGTCTCCTGGCCGGCGGTCTTGACCTCCAGCCCCGCCTCCGCCACGCCGAAATCCTCCGCCACCTCGTAGCGCAGCCCCAGCACCTCGTCCGGCCGGACCCGCAACTCGCGGGCGATCGGGTTCAGCCAACGGACCACCGGCAACTGGTCTTCCAGCACCCGCACCGGGAAGCGCAGCGCTTCCACCTCGCGCCCGAGCCGGTGCTTCAAGGTCACCACCGCCTCGCCGCCGCCGTCCGCGGCCAGCGTCCAGGAAAAGCTCACCCGCCCGCCGCTCGCCGAGTGCTCGACCCCGCCCTCCGCCACCCGCGTGCCCTCGATCTCCAGCCACGCCGCTTCCACCGCCGTGTTTAAAACTCCCGCCAGCTCGACCTTCGTCCCGCGCACCGCTTCGACCCCGGTCCCCAGCGCCTCCTCGGTCGGCAACAACCCGGCATACTCCGGAAAAGTCCGCTTCACCCGCGGTTCGCCGATGCCTGGCAAGGGCCACATCGTCACCGTGAAGGCGTCGCTTTCACCCCGCCCCGCCCGCGCCCGGTAAACGAAGCCCTCGCGCACCGGGTCCATCCGGTAACTCCAGAAATCGCCCTCGCGGTTCATCGGCTGCGTCAGCTCGTTGCCGCCGGCCATTGTCATCGCCAGGTCGAGCGCATCCGCCGGGCCGGCGTAGGCGATCGCGATCGCCAGGGCATCGCCCTCCAGCAGCTCGATGTCGCCGGGCTTGACCTCGAACTTCACCGCGGCGGCGTTGCCCAGGTTGCTGAAGGGCGCGACCGCCCGCACCGCCAAGCGCGCCGCTTCCTTCGGCCAAATCACGAACAGCGCGGCGAACAGGAGCGCCAGCACCAGCGCCGGCCTCGCCCAGCGGCGACCCGCGCCGACCGCCTTCATTTCGGCGCGCGCGTCGACCTTGCCGACATCCTCGCCCGCCGCCTTGGCCAGCTCGTCCAACAGTTCCAGCGAGGCCCCGCTATCGGATCCCGAAAGTTCGAGCACCGTGCTCATCCGCTCCTCGATTTCCGGATGCCGTCCTTCGATCCAGCGCGCCACCTGGACCAGGCCGATCTTCCGCAGCAAGGGCCGCATGCCGATCACCAGCGCCGCGCCGGTCGCCGCCAGCCACAGGCCGAACATCGCCCAGCGCGCCGCCACCGGCAGCGGGGCGAGGAAATGATCCGCCGCCATGATCGCGAGCAGGCCGCCCAGCGCGACCGTCGCCAGCAGCAGGCCGCCGCGCTGCAACTGCGCGCGGCGGATGCTCGACCTCACCGCGCCCAGCCGGCGTCCGATGTCTTCTCTCGCTTGGTTCGTGCTCATCGTTCTAGCTTATGGCAATCCTCCGCCTCTTCTCATCACCCATTCGATCGACAGGAGCAGGGCGAACAGCCCCAGCACCAGCGCGTTGTCCCACAGCGGAGTTTCGCGCAGCTCGCGCCGGGCATCGCCCTCCTTCAAAAACAGCCCGGCCAGCTCGCCGGCTTGGTCCGCCTCGACCACCCGGCCGCCGGACAGGTCGGCGATCGTTTCCAGCAGCCCGAGGTTGAGCGTCGTCTCCGCCAGCTCGACCGGCCCGCGCGATCCCACCACGCGGAAACCCGCGCTGACCGCGGCATTGCCGTCCTCCGCCGCCAGCCGCTCCGCCTCCTGGCCGCGCAACCTCACCTCGTAGCGTCCCGGCTCGACCAGGGGCTCGAGTTCCGCCTCGTGCAGGCCGTTGGAATTCGCGGTCACCGGCAGCGGCACGCTGGCCACCACCTCGCCGTCGCGCAGCAGATCCGCCATCAGGCCGCCGTCCTCGACCGGGCTGAGCTCGGTGTCCCGCAAGCGCGCGGTCACCTTGATCCGGTCGTCCGCGGTGTAGGTCAGCTGGTCGGTCCCCAGCCGCGCCCGCGCGCCGCCGGCCCGCAGCACCGGTCCGGCACCCCAGCGCACCAGGTTGCCCCAGAAGCGATGGTGATAAAGGTCGCCGGCCCCCTCGCGCAGCCGCCAGGTCCGGTCGGTCAGCAGCAGCGCCACCTTGCCCTTGCCGGTCTGGCGGGTCACCAGCAGCGCCGACGCCGCCTCCCGCTCGCGCCGCTTCGCCAGCGCGTCCAGCGCCGCGTCCAAGCCGTCGCCGCCCGAAATGGCGGCGCTTTCCTCGCCGCCGCTCGCGGTCAGCAACACCTCCGCGCCGTCCTTCAGCCCGCGGATCGGCTGCCGCCACGGCACCTCGGGGAAGCCCGCCCAGATCGCGTCGTTCGCCGACTCGCCGGTCGCCTGCTGGGTCACCGGATGACCCCGCCCTTCCGCCGTCAGCGCACAGCGGAACGGCTCGCCGCCCGCCGCGTAAAAAGTACGACGCCCCTCGTAGGTTTCGACCGGCACCAGCGCGCGGCCCGCTTCCGCCGTGATCCCGTGCGGCATGAATTGTGGTCCCGCCACCATCACCAGCAAGGCCGCCCGCTCCTTGACGCACTCCGAAATCGTCGCCCAGGTCGCCTCGTCGATCGCCTCCGGATCGATGTCTCCCAGCACGATCACGTCGAACTTCCGCCACTCCTCCGGGCTCGCCGGCAAGCGCGTCGCCTGGGCATCGCCGAAGGGCCGGGCGGCCGAGGCGGCGACCGGCTCCTCCACCTCACCCTCGATCCGGTCCGGATGCAGCAGGACATACTGCAGGTGCACCGACTTGTCGCGGCCGTAGAACAGGTTCCGCAGGTAGCGGAATTCCCAGCGCGGCGTGCCTTCGACGATCAGCACGTTGGTCCGCGCGTCGGTGATCGAGGTTTCGAAATCCCACGCGTTGTTGTCGTCGAAGCGCTCGCCTTCCAGCTCCGCGATCTCGATCCGGAACCCGCCGACGCCGCCTTCCTCCGGGATCGTGGTGAAGCGGACATCCTCGCGGTGGTTCTCCTGCGGCACCGCGATCGCGCGCTCCTCGACCAGCTTGTCGTCGCGCATCAGCCGGACTTTCGCGGACTTGCCCTTGTAGCCGTCGAATTTCAGCGAAGCGGTCACCCGCATCCGGTCGCCGAGGTGGATCGCCTCCGGCGCGCGGACTTCCAGCACCGAGGCATCGCGCGGCGCGGCCGTGCTGCCGGTGGCGACGATCCCGACCGGCGCGTCGAGAATTCCAAACCGCCGCGCCACGTCCTCCACCCGGCCCGGCCGGTTGTGGCGGCCGTCGATGACCAAAATCACGCCCGCCAGATCGTCCGGCGGCACCTGTTCGAGCACCGTGCCGAGCGCCGCGACCAGATCGGTCGCGTCGCCCCACCCCTCGCCCTGGCTTTCACCGCCCTCGCGGACGCTGCGCGCCGCGCGGACCGTGCGGACTTTCATCGACTCGCCCAGCGAGTCGATGATGCCCGCCTCCGCCAGGCCCGCCTCGCCGAGTGCCAGCCGCGAAGCCGTCGCGCCGTCGTCGGTCAGATGCATCGACGCCGAGTCGTCCAGCACCACCACCACCTCGCGCTGCCGCTCGCGCTCGACCATCCGGACCCACACCGGCTCGATCAAAATCCACACCAGCACCGCCAGCGCCCCCAGCCGCAGGGCGGTCAGCCAGCGCGCCCGCCGCGGCGTCACCGCCGCGGATTCGTAACGGTAAAGGAACAGCACCGCCTCGACCGCCAGCGCGGCGATCCCCGCCACCGCCCACAGCGGCCATTCGGGCGACAGCCGCACGACCTTCGCCAGCCCGTGGAGCAAGCCCCACAGCACAAGGAACACGAGGGGAAGACGGATCAGAAATTTCATGCCCGCGCGATTCTTCCCGTCCCTGGATCCCGTTTGAACATCCCAGCCTCAACGCCCGGGACGCGGTTGCTATTTCAATAAATCGGCGGTTCTGCAACCTCTGGCTCGGGAGCAGTGCTGACCCACGGACCCGTGTACTGGACCGCGGATCTTCAGTCCGCTCGAAATGCCTTGGCTGCCGGTCTGAAGACCGCCGCTCCCGGGGTCGCCCCGGCCGCCCGATCCGCCGGCGCTCTCCTCCGCCACCGCATCCGCGCTCTCGCCACCTCCCACCGTGGCTGCGGCGTCTCGCCGCCAGCCGTTCATCGCGCAGACCATTCATCCGCCAAAGCCTGGGCCTGCGCCAAGACCAACCCAATCGCCTCCTCACACCCCTCCGGGGGATACTTGTATTTCCTCAAAAGCTGCCGGATCAAAATCCGCATCTTCGCCCGCACGCTCTCCCGAAACTGCCAGTCCACCGTCGTGCTGTTCCTCAGCTTCTCCGTCAGCTCGCTCGCCAGCTTCTTCAAGGTCGCATCGCCCATCGATAGCAGCACCTCCGGCCGATCCGCCAGCGCATCGTAAAACGCCTCCTCGTCCGGATTCAGGCCCAGCTCCTCGTGGCGCTTCATCGCCTCCTGCATGTCCTTGGCCATCTGGATCATCTCCTCGATCACCTGCGAGCTTTCGATCATCCGGTTGTGATACTTCCGCAGCGCCTCGATCAGCCGGTCGCTGTATTTCTTATCCTGCACCAGATTGGTCCGCGTCTGCGCCTTGATCTTCCCTTGCAGCAGCCGTTCGAGCAGTTCCACCGCCAGGTTCTTCTTCTCCATCCGCCGCACGTCTTCCAGGAACGCGTCGGATAGAAGCCCGATGTTCGGCCGCTCCAGTCCGGCCATTCTGAAAATATCCTGCACGTCCTCCGCCTTCACCGCGTTGTCCAGAATCTGCTTCAGCGCGCTGTGCTTTTGCTCCGCGCTGCGCTTCTTGTCCACGCAATCGAACTTCCGCAGCACCGCGCTGATCGCGGATAGAAACGCCAGCTCCTTCTTCAGTTCCTTCGCGCCGTCCAGCGTCGAGCATAGCGAATACGCCACGTTCGCCGCCGCCATCGCATCGAGAAACCGCTTCTTGCCGTTGATCTCGTTCTTGTCGCCCAGGCCGAGGATGTGGTTCGCCGCCGCCGGCAGCAGGGCCAGCACCTCCGCCGGCGTCCCTTCGAATTTGCTGTAGTCGAAGCCATGGAAAAGCCCGCGCAGCACGTCCAGCTTTTCCAACAGGACCTCCAGCGCCTTCTCCGCCTTCAAGGTCGGCGTGCCCTTGCCCTTCGCATCCGTGTAGGTCTTCAGCGCGTTCTTCAGCTCCGCGGCGATGCCGATGTAGTCCACCACCAGCCCGCCGTCCTTGCCGGCGAAGACCCGGTTCACCCGCGCGATCGCCTGCATCAGGTTGTGCCCCACCATCGGCTTGTCCACATACATGGTGTGGCAGCACGGTGCGTCGAAGCCTGTCAGCCACATGTCCCGCACGATCACGATTTTCAGCGGGTCCTTTGGATCCTTGAAGCGGCGCTCCAGCCGCCTCTTCTGGCCCTTGCTGTAGACATGATCCTGGATTCCGGGTTTGTCCGTGGCCGTGCCGGTCATCACGATCCGGATCGCGCCGTCCTCGTGGTTCCACCCGCCCTCCTTGCCATCCTTGGAAATCTTGGTGCCTGCCCACTCCGGCCGCAGCGCGATGATCTCGTTGAAGAGGCTCACGCAAATGTCCCGGCTCATCGCCACGAACATCGCCTTGCCTTCCAGCACCGCCGTCCGCGTCTCGTAGTGCTCCACCAGGTCCGCGGCCAGTTCCGCCAGCCGCGGCTGTGCGCCGGCCAGCTTCGCGAGCTGCGTCCACTTGCCCTTCACCGTCTCGCGCGCGGCGGCATCTTCCTCGTCCTCGATCACCTCCTCAACGTCCTTGTTCAGCGCGTCGATCTCCTCCCGGTTGATGTCCAGCTTCGCCAAGCGGCTCTCGTAGTAGATCGGCACCGTCGCCTTGTCGTTCTTCGCGTCCTCGATGTCGTAGATGGAGACGTAGCCGCCGAAAGTCGCCTGCGTGTCGGCGTCCTCCTTCTCGATGGGTGTTCCGGTGAAGCCGATGAAAGACGCCCCGGGCAAGGCGTCGCGCATGTGCTTGGCGTAGCCGTAGGCATACTTCTTGCCGATCACCTGCTTGGTCGCCTTGTCCCTCACGTCCACCAGCTTCGCCTTCATCCCATACTGCGAGCGGTGGGCCTCGTCCGAAATCACCACCACGTTCGTCCGGCCGCACAGGGCCGGATGCGCTGTCTCCCCGTCTTCCAGAGAGAACTTCTGCACCGTCGTGAATAGGATCCCGCCGGACTTGCGGGACGCCAGCATCTCGCGGAGCTGCTCGCGGCTCTCCGCCTGCTCCGGCGTCTGCTTGAGCAGATCCTTCGCGCTGCAAAACTGTTGGTAAAGCTGGCCATCCAGATCATTGCGATCCGTCACCACCACCAGCGTCGGGTTGTTCATCTCCGGCTGTTGCAGCAGCTTCCCGGCGTAGCAGCACATCGAGATGCTCTTGCCGCTGCCCTGCGTGTGCCAGAAGACACCCGCCTTCTTTGATCCCGGCACCACTTCCTTGCCATAGGTCGCCCGATCCTCCTTCACCTTGGAAAAATCCTCCGTCGCCGAGGCGATCAAGGTCACCCGCACCGCCTCCCGCACCCCGTGGAACTGGTGATAGCCCGCGATCTTCTTGATCAGCCCGTCCCCGTCCTGCTCGAAGAGGATGAAATACCGCAGGTAGTCCAGGAACAGGTCCGGCTTGAAAAACCCGCGGACGATGTTCTCCAGCTCGAATTCCACCTGCGGCCGGTCGTTCTCGTTCAGGATCGTCCGCCACGGCATGAACCACTCCTTGCTCGCTGTCAGCGATCCCACCCGCGCGTTCATCCCGTCACTCACCACCAGCGCCTCGTTGAACACCAGCAGATCGGAAATCTCCGCCTGATAGGTCTGGAGTTGGTCAAAAGCCTTCCACACGTCCGCCTGCTGGTCCGCCGGATTCTTCAGCTCGATCAATCCCAGCGGCAGCCCGTTCACGAAGCACACCAGATCCGGCCGACGCGGCTTCTTCGTCCCCGTCACCGTGAACTGGTTCACCACCAGGAAATCATTCGCCTTCGCCCAGGCGAAATCGACCAACTGCGCGTAATCCGCCTCCTTCTCCCCCTTCGCGTTGGTGAATTCCACCAGCACCCCGTCCATCAGATAGCGGTGGAAGGCCCGGTTGCTCTGCACCAGCGACGGATGCTCCGGCTTCGTCACCACATGCACCACCTCCTCCACCGCGGATTCCGGCAGCTTCGGGTTCAAGCGCCGCACCGCCTCCGCCAAGCGCCCCTTCAAGACCACCGCCCGGAAATCCTCCCGCTCCGCCGCCACGCCTTCCGGCGCGATCACCGCGCCATGGACGTAAGTCCACCCCGTGTCCTGGAACCACTGGATGGCGAGCTGTTCGAGTTGGTCTTCGGTGATCATGGTTTGTCCTCTTTCTCCGGGGTCTCCGGCAGTTCCGCGATCATCCGATCGAAGTCCGACTCGAACAAACGATCCTGCACGATGCGGTATTTTTCGAACTCACTTTCCGCGTGGGCTTGGGCGATCTCGGCCGTGACCTTGCCGGCATCCTGCAAAATCTCCCGGTCGGTCGCGGCGATGAAACGGTTAAGACGGGATTCCCAGTCCTGCATGGTCATTGGAATCTCCCTCAGCGCCATGGATTCAGCCACATCGAGGTAGGCGGAAACGAGGCGTTGCAGTTGCTCCATTTCGCCTTCCGTCAGGTAGTTTTTCGCCACGTTGACATCGAACTTCTGGATCTTGCCCTTGGGCGCGTCTTTCCAGGTGGTGAGACCCATGTGATCTTTCTTGGCATCGGCGCGGGAAATGATGACCTCCGCCGCTGTCTGTCCGTGGATGGCCCAATGGAGCTTGTTCTGCACGGTGGCGAAGAAGCGTTTGGTGGCGGCAGCGGTGA
This sequence comes from Akkermansia muciniphila, assembly GCA_945883695.1. Lineage (GTDB taxonomy): Bacteria > Verrucomicrobiota > Verrucomicrobiia > Verrucomicrobiales > Akkermansiaceae > Haloferula > Haloferula muciniphila_A. The sequence continues at coordinate 24,794 of CAMCYK010000071.1, forward strand.
CATCATAGTCGATGGAAGTGGCGTAGATGTCGGTGATCTTCTGGTAGAACTTGCGCTCACTCAGGCGGATTTCGCGGATGCGCTGGAGCTGTTCCTCGAAGTATTTCTTGCCGAGGATGGAGCCATCGTTTTTGAGCCGCTCGTCATCCATGGCGTAGCCCTTGATGGTGAACGACTCGATGATGCCGGTCGCCCACTTGCGAAACTGGACGGCACGCTCCGAGTTTACCTTGTAGCCGACGGAAATAATGGCGGAGAGGTTATAGTGCTGGGTGCCGTAGGTTTTCCCATCGGCGGCAGTTATTCGAAAATTTCGAATAACTGAATCCTCCTGCAACTCGTTGTCCGCGAAGACCTTCTTGAGGTGGTAGTTCACGGTGTGGGTTTCCACATCGTAGAGCACCCCCATCATTTTCTGGCTGAGCCAGACATTTTCCTCGGCGTAAACGGCTTCGACGCCGCCCTGGCCACTGGCCGCCACAAAGGTCAGATACTCCGCCGCCGACGAGCGAACCAAGGAAACATCAGTGCTCTTTTTCGAGTGTCCGCCCGGGGTGGGTTTCTTTTTGCTCATGGCTTCTGGTTCCTTTCGAATCGAACCTGTGAGCGGTCCTTACAAGTTGCCCATCTTCTTCCGCCCCAACGGGGCACCACGAGACAGCCCAGGGCAACGCCCTGGGTCCCATCACCCACAGGATTCCAAGCCCTGAAAGGGCGGCCCATCGAATGCTCCGACTTCGTCACCTCATGCGAAACTTGCCCCGGCATAGCTTCGCGACGACGGGCCGCCAAGCGCCCGTCTTCCTCCTTCTTCCCATGGGAACCGGAGCGCAGCGGAGATGGCCGGAGGCAAAGGGCCGGGCTGAGGGTTCTTAATGCCTCCCGCTCCGCCGTCTTCCTCCTTCTCCCCGTGGGAGAGGGCCGGGATGAGGGTCTTTGCTTCGGGTTCAAGCGCCGCACCGCCTCCGCCAATCGCCCCTTCAAGACCACCGCCCGGAAATCCTCCCGCTCCGCCGCCACGCCTTCCGGCGCGATCACTGAGCCGGGGAGGTGCGTCCAGCCGGTCTCCTCGAACCACTGGATGGCGAGCTGTTCGAGTTGGTCTTCGGTGATCATCGGGAAAAGATCACCCTTGGCTTGTCGCCGTCTGTGGCGATGGCGATTCCATGCGGACGTAGCGACGGAACAATTCTTCCGCGGCATTTTGTGGATCCGCCGTCACCTCCGTCCTGACCTCCCCGAACCGGAGCGTGTTCTCCCGT
>CAMCYK010000072.1 GCA_945883695.1 Akkermansia muciniphila
ATCTCGGGGCCGGAAGGTTCGATGGCAGAGGCGATCCGGGCCGGGGCTCCTTGCTTGCGTCGCTTCCTGAAAGAAGGCGTCCGGCCGGACCAGTCCGACATCCGCTGGGAGGAGATGAAGGGGATGGAGGCCTACGGAAAGGCCGACCATTTGCGCGGTGATTACATTCCGGGCGCGGTCGGGTGCAAGCGGGCGGGAATCAAGGCGCTGCGGACCTTTTTGGACAGCGGCGCGGCGACCGCGCTGATATGTCAGGACGATTGTCTGTGGAAGCCGGATGCCCGCCGCACCGTGGCCCGGGCCATGCTCGAACTGCCGGCGGACTGGGACCTGCTTTATTTCTCCGCATCGAGCCGGGAGAAGAACACGCCGCATTCGCCCCATCTGGTCCGTTTGGGGGGAGCCCGCTTCTGCAACGCGATCCTCTGGACCCGCGCCGCCGCGGAGCGTTTGTTGCCGGATCTGGAGCGCTGCGATTGCGAATGGGATCTCTTCATGCAGCGGTCCCATGCCAGCCTGCGGGCCTACTGCGTGGTGCCGATGCCGGCTTACCAGGGCAAGTCGCGCTCGGACATCGTCCGCAGTGTCGCGCAGCCGCCGAACCGCTGACCGATGAAAACCGCGGTGCTCTTCCACGGGCTAGTGCAGCGCAGCCTGCGCCATGTGATCGGGTCGATCCGCGACTGCCTTCTGGCACCGCTCGAAACGCGGGGCGAAGTCCGGATCTTCCACCACACCTGGGACGTCCCCCGCTTGGAGAATACGCGGGCGGGAGAAGTCGCGGATGCACCGGATCTGCGGTAAATCGCACGCTGGTTGCCGGAATCCGATGGCGAGATCGACGACGAGACCGCCTTTGTCCGGGCCCTCGACTGGAGCGATGCATTCGCCGACAATCCAATGCGGCACCACGGTGTTGCGGGGCGAGCCGCGGATGTCACGCTGCGGAACGCGGTCCTGACGGCTCATTCGGCCGAACGGGTGTTCGACCGCTTTGCCGCGTCGGGATTCGCGGCCGATCTGGTGGTGGTAAGTCGCGCGGATCTTGGCTTTTTGAAGAAGCTCGATGTTCCGGAGTCGCTCGCCGAATGGTCGGTGTATGTGCCTTCCTTTCACGGGTGGAGCGGCATCAACGACCGCTTTGCCTTTGGAGAAGCACGGGCGATGGAGATATATGCGCGGCGCAGCGCGTTTCTGGAAGGCTGGCTGCTGAACCCGGGAAACCGCAATCCCGAGTGGGTGTTGATGCGATGGCTGAAATGGCATCGCGTGGCGGTCGAGCCCATCGACTTCCCGTTCCGGAGGGTCCGGGCGGACGGGAGCATTTCTCTCTTGGACCATTGCATCACCCTCCACCCCTCAACATCTTCATCATGATTTTTCGCAAACGAAAGGCGGTTGGTCGTCTGGAAGTCGCCTCAATGGGTGGTATCGATTCGGCCCTTGCGTAGGTCCCGCCCCGGTCAAGCCACTTGACGCGCCGCCACGGAATCCCATTTCAGCTTTCAGCTTTCAAGTTTCAGCTTTCATCCCTCAGCCCTTTCAACACTCCCCAGGGCGTCTCAAGTGAGCGCCATTCGCGTCCGACCCCGCTCCGGGCCGCTCCGCCTCGATCCCGCGGCGGAGTCCCCCCGGACGGGGCCGGACGCGACCTTCTGACCCGGTCCGGCACCTGACGGGCTCTGCCATCGTTGAAAGAACGGGCCTCCGCGGTCCGTCCCGCCGCTTGATGTCACACCCCGTCCCGTCCCCGGTCTTTGGACCATTGCCAATCCGCCGCGCTTCGCTAGTTTCCGCGGCAATGAGAACGCGCCTGCTCTGTGCCACCGGATGGCTGATCGCCACCGGCTCCTCGTCCGCCGCCACCAAACTGCTCCAGGCCTTCGAAGGCGACGGCTTCGGCGATTGGAAGGTCGAGGGACCGGCCTTCGGGATGGCGCCGACCGGCGGCAAGATGGACGGCTTGACCTCGGAACTGACGGGATACGCGCAGGAGTCGCTGGCCTGTTCGGCGCACGGCGGCGACGCTTCGAAAGGCACCCTGACCTCGCCCGCCTTCAAGGTGACCGACAATTTCATCGCCTTCCTGATCGCCGGCGGCAAGCACCCGGGCAAGACCGCGGCGCAGCTCCTGCTGGACGGCAAGGTGGTGCGCGAGGCGACCGGCGAGAACTCGCTGCAGTGCAAGACCCTGGTCTGGAATGTCGAGGAGTTCAAGGGCAAGATGGTGCAGATCCGCTTGCTCGACGACGAGGCGGGTGGCTGGGGGATGATCGCGGCCGACCATTTCCTGATGACGGATTACGCGAACCAGAAGTTCCCGCCCTCGACCAAGGGCGGCAAGCCGCACCTGGCGGGGCTGGTCGCGAGCCCGGCGATCGCCGGCATGACGATCCCGGATGGAGCGAAGGCGACGGTGGTGGCGGATTACAAGAACCAGGGCGTGATGTCGCCGACCGCGCTGGCCTTCGGCGAGAAGGGCGAGATCTACGTGACCGAGACCCCGCGCTTCCGCCATGGCGTGCCCGACAACCGCGACCACCTTTACTGGTATCTCGACGACATCACTTCGCGGACCACCGAGGACCGCCGCAAGCTCCACGACAAGTGGAAGGACCAGGATGGCAAGACCTCGCTGAAGTTCCTGACCGAGGTCGACGACCGGGTGCGGCTGCTGGGCAAGCCGGGCGCGGACGGCAAATCGGCCACCGGCACGGTCTTCGCGGGCGGCTTCAACGACGTGCTCGACGGGCCGGCGGCCGGGGTCTTCGCCTACGAGGGCACGGTCTTTCTCGCCTGCATCCCGAAGATCTGGGCGCTCCGCGACAAGAACGGCGACGGCAAGGCGGACCAGCCCGACGAGCGGGTGGCGATGTTCGACGGCTTCGGCGTGCGGGTCTCGTTCTCCGGCCACGACCTCAACGGCTTCGCGCTCGGGCCGGATGGCCGGATCTACGGCACGCTGGGCGACCGCGGGATGAACCTGACCACCAAGGAGGGCAAGCATTACGAGCTTCCCGATCAAGGATGCGTGTTCCGCTTCGATCCGGACGGCTCGAACTTCGAGGTCATCCACACCGGCTTGCGCAACCCGAAGGAGATCGCCTTCGACGAGTTCGGCAACGGCATCTCGGTGGACAACAATTCCGACCAAGGCGACCAGGCGCGCATCGTTTACATCATGGACGGCGCCGACTCCGGGTGGACGATGGATCACCAGGCGCTGCACAGCTTCCACCGGCAGATCGGGATGGAAGAGCGGCCGCCGAACCGCTGGATGGACGAAAAGATGTGGGCACCGCTCAACGAGGACCAGCCGTCCTACATCCTGCCGCCGGTGGCCAATCTCACGTCCGGCCCGTCCGGCCTGACCTACCATCCGGGGGCCGGTTTCATGGAGGAGGAAGCCGGCCGTTTCCTGATCTGCGACTACCGCGGCGGGGCGGCGAACTCCGGGATCTGGTCGTTCAAGGTGGAGCCCTCGGGGGCCGGCATGAAGCTGGCCGACTCGCGCCAGATGAACTGGGGCGCCGCGGTGACCGACGTCGAATACTCGTGGGACGGCAAGCTGATGGTGACCGACTTCATCGGCGGTTGGACGGCGCACGAGAACGGCCGGGTTTACTCGATCGAGGCGGAGACGCCGTGGCGCGCGTCGGAAGCGGCCGAGGCCGCGGAGCTGATCGCGGAGGGATTCGAGAAGCGCGCCAGCCCGGCGCTCGAGCGCTTGCTGTCGCATGCCGACATGCGGGTCCGGCTGCGCGCCCAACTCGCGCTGACCCGCAAGAGCGACGGGATGGAGATTCTCGGCAAGGCGGCCACGGAGGGCAAGGACACCTTGACCCGGCTGCACGGCATCTGGGGCCTCGGCGTGATCGCCCGCCGCGGGGCCGCGGTGCTGCCCGGCGCTTCCGACGACTTCGTCAGCCTGCCGGGCAAGCAGGTCCGCGACGCTGCCCGCAAGCTGCTCGTCCCGCTCGCTTCCGACAAGGACGCCGAGGTGCGCGCCCAGGTGATGAAGGTGCTCGGCGAATCCGGCCTGCCCGGCGACAGCCTGCCCTTCCCGCGCTTGCTGGCCGATGAGTCACCGCGGGTCCGCGCCTTCGCCGCGATCGCCGCCGGCCGCACCAAGAGCAGCGGGTCGATTTCCGAAATCTGGAAGATGCTGGAGAACAACGAGGATCCCTACATCCGCCACGCCGGCTCGTTTGCCCTGTCCCTGCTCTGCGAACCGCGCCAGCTCGCCGCGCTCAGCCAGCACGAGAGTCCCGCCGTGCGGCTCGCCGGCGTGATCGCGCTGCGGCGGATGAAGGACCCGATGGTCGCCGCCTTCCTGCCCGATGCCGACCGCACCGTCGCCAACGAGGCGCTGCGGGCGATCCACGACGTGGGCATCGAGGAAGCCCGGCCGATGGTGGCGGCGCTGCTCGACAACCGTCCGGCCGACTTGACGGTGATGGATTGGCGGCGGCTGCTGCACAGCGCGTTCCGGCTCGGCGACGACACCAACCTGCGGCGGGTGATCGCGGTGGTGCTCGACCCGATGGCCCCGGCCCCGGCCCGCGCCGAGGCGCTGCGCCTGGTCGGGATCTGGGACAAGCCGCACCCGGTCGACCAGTCGCTCGGCCGGATGGCCCCGCTGCCCGCGCGCGACCCGAAGAAGGTGCGCGATGTCCTGTCGCCGTCGCTCGGCGGATTGCTCCAGCTCGGCGGCAAGCTGGCGGAACCCGCCATGGCGCTGGTCAGCACTTACAAGCTGGACCTTTCGGCGGTCGATGACGCCTCCCTGAAGGGTCTGGTGATGAACGACGGCCTGCCCGGTGCCGCCCGTTCCGAAGCGCTGGAACTTTACGCGGCGCGCAAACCGGCCGGCTTCAGCGACTTGCTCGGCGAGCTGGCCAAGGGCAAGGACGACGACCTGGCGATCGGCGCGATCAAGCGCGTCGTCGCGGACCAACCGGCGGCCGCGCTCGCGGCGTTGAAGGCCGCCACCTCCAACGGCAGCGCGCACCGCCAGCAGGAAGCGTGGAAAATCGCCGCCGATCTCAAGGTCGCGGGAGCCGAATCGTTGTTCACCGACGCGTTGGGCAAGCTGATCGGGCAAGCCGGCGTGTCGCCGTCCGCCCTCGAGCTGCTCGAAGCCGCGGCCAAGCGCCCCGAGCCGGCGGTGCAAACCGCGCTCGCCGAGTTCAAGGCGAAGATCGCCGCGTCGAAGGACCCGCTGGCCCCGTATCTCGGATCCTTGCAGGGCGGGGATCCCGCGAAGGGCAAGCAGATCTTCGAATCGCAGCCGGCCGCGCAGTGCATGCGCTGCCATGTCGCCGATGGTGGACATGGCGGCGGGGTCGTGGGAGCCGGCCCCAGCCTGGCGGCCGTCGGCAAGCGCGGCGACGCGATGTTCATGCTCGAATCGATGGTCAATCCCGGAGCCAAGGTGGCCGTCGGCTACGGCGTCACCGCGGTCACGTTGAAGGGCGGCAAGAGCGTCGCCGGGACCCTGCTGGCCGATACCAAGGAGCATGTCGACATCGACAGCAACGGCAAGGTGCTGCGGGTCAGGAAGGGCGACATCGAGTCGATGACCCCGCCGGTTTCCGCGATGCCGCCGATGGGTCCGCTGGTTTCCGCGACCGAGCTGCGCGATCTGGTCGCGTGGCTGGAGTCCAGCAAGGCCAACGAGCCCCAGCCGAAGAAGCGGCCGGCGCCGGAACTGGTGACGCCGTGATCGGCGAATGGAGTTTTGACAGGACCGGTCCCGCGGCGTGAGGATGGCAGGATGACACCTGCCATTTCCGCCACGGGATCTTTTACGGTTTGCTGGGCATGGCTCGCCGCGATGGCGCTGGCGGGCGCGGCGACGGGTGGCGACCCCGAGGGCAAAGCCAACCTCGGCAGCGGCGGCGGCCTGCCGTCCGGCCCGGGTCTGGCGGCGAAATTCACCTCCGATGCGGGACTGGCGGGTCACCCCGGGGTGATCTTCCAGGACGACTTCGAAACCGGCGAGCTGGGGAGCGGTTGGGACGAGACGGGCAACCGGGAAGGCAAGGTCCTGAGCTTCGCCGACCCGGGCAAGGGGGGCGGCCTCGGCAAGCGCTGCCTGCGGGTCGAGGCCCATCTCGGCCGCGACACCGGCGGCGGGCTGACGAAATGGTTCCCATCCGCCGACACCCTGCACGTCCGTTTTTACACCCGCTTCGATGCCGGCTGCGACTACGTCCACCATTTCGTCACGCTGCGGGCGAACAAGGGGCTGCAGGGGAAGGACAAGTGGAGCGGCTTCGGCCAGGCCGGCAACCAGCCGGAAGGCGGCGAACGCTTTTCGACGGCGATCGAGCCCTGGGGCAACTGGGGCAAGTCGGCCGCGCCCGGGCGGTGGAATTTCTACAGCTACTGGCACGAAATGAAGGTCTCCGGCGACGGCAAGTTCTGGGGTAACTCCTTCGCCGTGCCGGCCGCGCCGCTGATTCCGAAGGAGCGCTGGATTTGCGTCGAGTTCATGCTGAAGCACAACACGCCCGGCCGGCCGGACGGCGAGCAGGCGTTCTGGATCGACGGCAACCTGCAGGGCCATTGGAAAGGGATCAACTGGCGCACGAGCCCGACGCTGATGGCCAACGCGCTGACCCTGGAAAGCTACATTACCGACCGCTGGACGAAGAATCCGGTGAACGTGGTGAGCTTCGACAACGTGGTGATCGCCCGGAGTTATATCGGGCCGGCCGGCAAACCGTGACGGCGCGGCCGGTTCCGGACCGCCGGTTGGGCCTGTACCGCCTGAAGATATTCGTTAGGACGGTTTGACAGTCGAGGTCTCAATCATTATGACACGTGCTCTCGAAAGGGGAAGATAATGGCGGTCGTCGACGTTTTTCAGAACCAGAAGGAATTCCGTTGCGGTCAATGCAGCGGGAAAATCCTCGTGCCGAAGGAATTGCCTCCGATGACCGGGCCCTGCCCCCATTGCGGGAGCACGATCACGTCGCCGGGTCCGGGCGAGGATCCGCCGGCGGGTCCGCGGGCCGGCGCCGGGAGCGAGGTGCAGGCGGATCCAGCCGCGGGCAGCGGGCCGGTAAAGAAGATCGGTGGACCGCCGCCCCTGCCGCCGGTCAAGCCGGCGCCCCCGCTGGCGGCGAGGGTTTCGGAACCCGCGGCTTCGCCGTTTCACGACCGTGCGACCGGAGCGCTCGCCCAGGGCGCGTCGCCGGCGGTGGCCGCGGCGGTGCTGGCGGCGTCGGATCCAGCGGCCGGCCGGCTGCTGGAAGCGGAGCGGGTCTTGGCCGCCGAGCGGGCGCGGGCCGATCAGATGACGGCCGCCATTGCCGCCGAGAAGGCGCGGGCCGAGGAGCGGGCGGCGGCGATCGCGGCCGAGAAGGCGTTCGCCGAGGAACAGGCGCGGGCCGCCGAACGGGCGCTGGCCGCCGAGAAAGCTTTGGCGGAGGAGAAAGCGGCGGAGATCGAACGGGTGCTGGCCCGCGAGAAGGCCCTCGCTCAAGAACAAGCCGCGGCGGCCGAGAAGGCGCTCGCGGTGGCGGCCGAACAAGCCGCCGCCTCGGCCGCCGGGAAGGCCTTGGAAGCGGAGCGGGCCCAGGCCGCTGAAAAAGCTTTGGCCGCGGAGAAGGCCTACGCCGAAGAAAAAGCACTCGCCGCCGAGCGGGCACAGGCTCAGGAAAAGGCTCTCGCCGAAGAACGGGCGCTGGCCGAGCAAAAAGCCGCCACCGCCGAAAGAGCCTTGGCCGCGGCCGCCGAGAAGGCCCAGGCGGCCGAGCGGGCGCTGGCTCAGGAGCGCGCTTTGGCCCGGGAAAAAGCACTTACCGCCGAACGCGCCCTTGCGGAAGAGCGGCGGATGGCCATCGCGGCCGAAAAAGCCCTCGCCGAGGAGAAGGCGCTGGCCCAGCAGCAAGCTCAGGAGCGCGAAAAGGAGGTCGCCCGCCGCAACGGACTTTTCCGGCCGGAAATCCCGGCGGATCATCGCAACCGCCCGCCGGCCACGCTGGCGACCGCGGTGGAACCGGTAAGCCGCCTCAATCCGCCGAACCGCTTGAATCCCGGGAACCGGATCGATCCCGCGAACCGGCCGCCCGCCGCTTACGGAAGCCCTCCGGGCCAAGGCGCGCCCCCGGGATCCGCGGCTTCCCCGACCTTTCCCCACCAACCCGCCGCACCGGCGCGTACCGTCGCCGCCGCCGCGGCGGCTGCCGCCGCGGCGGTGGATTCCGATCCTCCGGCCGCCGGGGAAGCGGCCACCGTTCCGCCGGCCCAACCGGCCAAACCGGCCCAACCGGCCCGCCCCGCGACGAGCCCTCCCGCGAGGGACCCGCGGCGCGGCAACCCGCCGTCCGCGCCGTCCGCGCCGAGCACCCGCAAGTCGCTGGTCATTCCGATGGTGATCCTGCTGTCGCTGCTCCTCGCCGCGGGCGGAATCCTGATCGGCTTCCTGCGCCAACCCGGCAAGGGCCGCTCCGGCGGGATGAACCCCTTTGGCGGAGGAAACCTGTCCGAGCAGCGCGAACGACAGTTTCTCCAAAGCGGTTGGCAGAAGGATGCCCGCGAGACGCTCGAACGCTTCCTGGCGGCCGACAGTGCCGCCGGCAAAGCGGCGTTTTCCATCAATGGCAGCGAATTGTTGCCCCGGATGGACGAGTTCTACGGGTCCGGGAACATCGACGACTCGGACACCGCGCTCGCCGGCTTTTCGCCCGACGCCCGCGCCTCCGAGGATCACAAGCGCGGGATTTTCATGATGCTCTACGATCAGCCGCCGCAGTTTGAAATGCGCGATTTCTTCCGGCCGATCGCCCCGCTGGAGGTGCAGTACGGATTGCAGGAGCCGGACCTCTTGCTGTCGTCGATCGCCAAGGCCGGCAATTTCACGTCCGAGCCGGTCAAAGTTTACGTGTTCTTCAAGCGCACGCCGGAAGGCTTGCGGGTGGACTGGGAAACCTTCGTGCAGACGAAATACCGAACCTTCCGCAATTTCATCGAGTTGCCCGATCCCGGACGCAGCGAGGTTTTCCGGCTGTTCGTGGTCGAGGACGTCCCGGTGAAGGGTCAGACGGTCCGCGGCATGAAGACCTACCTGCTGGCCGATCCCGCCCACCAGTCCGATTCGGTCCGCATCGACGTGCCGGTGGATTCCGAACTCGGCCGCTCGCTGTCGATTCTCAACTGGCGTGGCATCAAGAATGGCCGCCGCAAGACCAAAACCGTCACGATGGAACTCGAATGGAACCAGGATCCAAGCCCGCAGCTGGCGATCAAACGCTTCATCTGCTGGGAGTTCCTCGGTCTCGGGGGCCAGGCGGTCGCGACCCCTGCCGGCAAGTGATGAGCGCGGCCGCGAGCACGGACGACATCGTGGCACTCGCCAGCGGCGGCGGAACTTCCGCGGTCGCCTTGATCCGCCTGAGCGGCCCTCAAGCCGAGGAGATCGCCGGCCTTGCCAGCGGCGGAGCGGCCGGGCGGGCCGCCGAACGGCATGCCACCCGCGCGAAGATCCGCGATGCGGCGGGGCGGACGATCGACGACGTGTTGCTCACGGTCTTCCGCGGCGGCCGCAGCTTCACCGGCGAACCGGTGGTCGAGATCGCCTGCCACGGCGGACGACTGGTGACCCGGCGGGTCATCGAGCGCCTGCTCGAGTGCGGGGCCCGGGCCGCCGGTCCGGGCGAGTTCACCGAACGGGCATTTCTCAATGGCAAGCTCGACCTGACCCAGGCCGAGGCGGTGATGGACTTGATTTCGGCCCAGAGCGACCTCGCCCTGCGTGCCGCTCACGAACAACTCGAAGGTGGCATCGGTCGCCGGACCGAGGCCCTGCGCGAGGACCTGATCGGCCTGGTCGCCCACTTGGAGGCGTGGATCGATTTCCCGGAGGAGGACATCGATCCCGACACCGGCGATCTGTTCACGGCACGCATCGCCGGGGTCCGCGCCGGCATCGGCGGCCTGCTCGCCACCGCCGAGCAGGGCCGGATCCTGCGCGAGGGGGTCCGCACCGTGATCTGCGGCCGCCCGAACGCCGGCAAATCCAGCCTGCTCAATCTCCTGCTCGGCAGCGAGCGGGCGATCGTCAGCGACGAGGCCGGCACCACCCGCGATACCATCGAGGAGACGATCGTGCTCGACGGGGTACCGCTGCGGCTGGTCGACACCGCCGGGCTGCGCGGCGAAGCCGGCGGGATCGAACGCGAGGGCATCCGCCGGACCTTGCTGGAAGCCGGTCGCGCCGACCTCTTGCTGGTGGTGCGCGATGCCACCTTGCCGGCCGCCGCCAGCGAGGTCGAGCTGCCGGCGGCCCGGCGCGTGGTGACGGTTCTCAACAAGGCCGACCTGGGCGTCCACCCCGACTGGGCCGGAGGCGGCGGGATTTTCCTGTCCTGCACCCGCGGTGACGGGCTCGATCCGCTGCGGCAGGCGATCCGCGAGGCATTGGACCTCGGCGAGGCGGACTGGGGCGAGCATGCGGTGGCGATCAATACCCGCCACCGCGACTGCCTGCGCCGCGCCGACGAATCGCTGGTGGCCGCCGGGGTGCTGTTGGAAAGCGGTGCCGCCCCGGAACTCGCCGCGCTCGAACTCCGCGGAGCCCTCGAGGCCCTCGGTGAGATCGCCGGGAAGGTCGATTCCGAGGAGATCCTCGGGGCGATTTTCAGCCGTTTTTGCATCGGGAAGTAGTTCATGAAAATCGTCGTTCTCACCGGAGCCGGGATTTCCGCCGAGTCGGGCGTGCCGACCTTCCGCGGTGCCGGCGGCTTGTGGGAAGGGCAACGGATCGAGGACGTCGCCTCGCCGCGTGGTTTCGCGCGGGACCCGGAGCGGGTGCACCAGTTCTACAACGGACGGCGCGCGCTGCTCACCGGCGGGACCATCCAGCCGAATGCCGCCCACCTCGCGCTGGCCCGGCTTGGCCGGACGCGCGGGATCGAGCTGACGCTGGTCACCCAGAACATCGACGACTTGCACGAGCGGGCGGGCTCGGACGACGTGCGGCACTTGCACGGGGAGCTGCTGAAGGCGCGCTGCACCGCCTGCGGCGCGGTGAACCCGTGGCGCGAGGATTTGAGCCGCGCGTCGATCTGTCCGGCCTGCGGCGGGATCGACTGCCTGCGGCCCCACGTGGTGTGGTTCGGCGAGCTGCCGTTCGGGCTGGAGGAGGTGGCGGCGGCGATCGGACGGGCGGATCGCTTCGTGGCGATCGGCACCTCGGGGCGGGTCTATCCGGCGGCGGCCTTCGTCGCCTGGGCGCGGGAAGCCGGCGCGCGGACTTTGGAAATCAACCTGGAGGAATGCCCGTGCAGCGGGGACTTCCACGAGAGCCGCCGGGGGCGGGCGGGGGACTTGGTGCCGGAATGGGTGGAAGAACTGCTGTCAGCCCGCAAGGATCGGGGTTGATTTCCCGTTGAAAGACAAGACTCTGTAAACCGATGAAAGTGCGCTCCGTGAAACCGACCGTATGGGCTTGGATGGCTGCCGCGGGATTGTCCGCCGCGCCGGTGACACCGCCGCCGGTCGCGGTGGCGGCGGGCGCGGCCGAGGCGGTGCTGCGGCTGTCGGCTGAATCGTTCGCGGTGCGCCAGGGGGCCACGCTCGAATTGTGGAAGCTCGGCGGGGACGCGCTGCCGGAATTGCAAAAGGCCGCCGAGGGCGAGGATCCCGAAGCCGCCATCCGGGCCCGCGAACTGATGCGCAAGATCGAGCTCGGCATCCTGCCGGACAGCTCGCAGAAGATCGTCGATCTGGTGATGCGCTACGACCGCGGGACGATCGATGACCGGCGGGCGGTGGTCGGCGAACTCCGCAATCTCCGGGCATGGCGGCAGATCCTCAAGTTGTATGCCTTGGAGACCGACGAGGACACGCTGTCGATGCTGGAGTCGCAAGTCCGCGGCGTCGCGATCGCCGCGGCGCGCGAGTGCCTGGCCGCGGCGGTGCCGGATATCGACGGAGCCTTCGCCTATCTCGCGATGGCCCGCCCGGAGCTGCCCGAGTTGATGGCGATGGCGTCGCTCCATCGCGCGAATGGCAGCCTCGAGGCGGAGTTGGAGAAAGCGAAGGCGATCGAAGGCAAGCCGGGCCACCGCTGGCGTTACGCGCTGCATGCCGCGGCCGGCCGCTTGGTCGAGGCGGCGGACGAAGCCGGCAAGGCCGGGCAGGAACTGGCGACGGCCCGCTTGCAACTACTCGGTGGCGATCCCTTGCCGTGGCTCGAGCAGGCACCGGCTCCGCCCCAGACCATCTCCGCGGCGGCCGTGCCGATGTATCGCGAGTTCGCGGCGCGCCGCTGGGAGGGGAAGGAGATCAAGCCCGACACGATGCGGCTGTTCCGCCGTTTCGCGCAGAGCGACGACGAGGACGAGCAGGCGAAATCCTTGCGTTTGCTCTTTCTCACCGGCGACCACGCGGAGGCCGAGAAATTGCTGGCCGACCTGGATCCTTCGGCCGCGTTTTACTACTTCGAATCGGCCGAGCGGATCGAGGAAGCGCTCAAGGTTTACGGCCTCGACCCGGAGAATCCCGACTACGCGGCCTGGGCGCTGAAGCGCTTCCGGGTGCTGATCGACGAGCCGGACGACGAGGTGAACGAGCACACCGAACTCGCCGTGCTCGGCTACTTCCTCGAGCGCCGGGGCTTGTTCAAGGAACTGGAAGAGGGCTTCACGGCACCGCTGCTGGAGCTCGCCAAGACCGATCAGGAGACGTTCCTCCGCACCGCCGCGCGCTTGTTCTCCGGCCCCTACGGGACGCTGGCGCTGTCCACCGCCTGGCCGGTGGTCCAGGCGGCCGCGGGCTACGCCGGCGATGACGACGTGCGCTGGATACAAGTCGTCGAGAACCTGTTCGACGGCTATCGCCGGCCCGACCGCCTCTGGAATTGGATCGGCACGGTGGATCCGGCGATGGACCGGCACGAGCGGCTCAAGCTGCTGTGCCGCCTTTACGGCAGGCTGCCCGATCCCGCGGACGGGCGCCGCGCTTTCTTCGACAAGGCCTGGGCGGCGATTGAAAAGGCCGACAAGGTCGAAAAGTTGGATTTGCTCGAACAGTTCATCGAACTCAGCGACCTGAGGGGAATGAAGGATTCCAAGAATTTCCTGCGCGGCCTCGAGGCTCTGGTCAAGGAGGCGCCCGAGAGCGCGAGCGAGCACTTCGCCGGCTTCCATCTCGCGGCCGTCGGCCGCTGGGCCGAGGCGGCCGCCGAATGGATGCGGCTGGTCGAACGCAATCCCGGCTATCCACCGGTCCGCGCTTATGCCGCGTCCTGTTTCCGCCGCGCCGGCGACGAGGCCGCCGCCGCCGTCCAGGAGCGGATCATCGAACTGATGGCGCTGGGGGAGACCGATGCCCAATCCGAGTGCGCCGGAGCCTATGCCCTGGCGGGTGACTTCGAACGGGCCGGCCTCTGGTGGCGGCGCGCCGCCGTCGAATGCACCCACAACTCGCTGGGTTTCCTGAAGGCCATCCACTACCTGAACCAGCAGGCTTTCGCGGCCGAGGACTGGAAGACCGCCGCGGTGCTGGCCGAGGCGCTCGCCCTCCAGGAGGCGATGTCCGGCAACGAATCCTACGGCACCCCGGTCATTTACGGCGTTTCCGCGGCCCTGCGGATGAGGATCGATGCCAACATGTCGCGCTACTTTTCGCTTCTCGGGGAAGACCGGGCGGCTGCGGTCGCGGGGATCGAAAGGACCGCGGTGATGCCCTTCGCCGACCTTTCGCTGGCGGATTACTTCTTCGCGCCGATGCGTGCGTCGGGATTGGTCAAGCAGCATGACGAGGCCTTCGAGCGGCTGTGGGCAAACCTGACGAAGCGGATTGCCCGCTATCCGGGCAGCGACAACACCCGCAACTCCGCCGCATGGCTCGCGTCCCGCGCCAACCGCCGGCTGGACGAGGCCGGTAACTACCTTGAGAAGGCGCTGGAAAACCACCCGCGGCAGGCGGCCTATCTCGACACCATGGCCGAAGCCCATTTCGCCCGTGGCGATCGGGAGAAAGCCGTCGAGTTCTCGGCCCGGGCCGTCCTGGAGGAGCCTGAGGACTTCCAATTGGTGCGACAGCACATGCGCTTCGTGAGCGGGCCCTTCCCGCCGAAGTGACGGGTGCTTGATTCCATGATGAATGCGCTCCGTCCTCTTTCCGCCGCCCTGGTCATGGTCCTGGGTCTCCTGCCGCACGCGGGCAGGGGAGCGGGGGACGCCCCGTTTTACTTCCGCCCGGTGAAGGCGCTGGCACCCGTGGTTCACGAGTGCGAGGTGGCGGTTTATGGCGGCACCCCGGCGGGCGTCACCGCCGCCATCGAGGCCGCGCGGATGGGCCGCAAGGTGCTGCTGCTGTCGTTCAACCGGCATGTCGGCGGGATGACCTCGGGCGGGCTCACCGCGACCGATCTCGGCAAGCAGGAGTCCATCGGCGGCCTCGCGCTGGAATTCTACACGCGCGTCGGGCGCATGACGGACTTCACCAATTCCGGAGCGGAGGCGCTCTACCGGACCATGCTGGAGGAAGCGGGAGTGACCGTGCTCCTCGGGCAGCCGCTCGAATCCGTCGAGACGCGCGACCAGCGCATCGTATCCGCGACCCTGATGACGGGCGTGACCGTCAAGGCCGCCATGTTCATCGACGCCACCTACGAGGGTGACCTGCTGGCGGCGGCCAAGGTGTCCTACCGGGTCGGCCGCGAGCCGCGCGGCGCCTTCGGCGAATCGCTGGCCGGCCAGTGGCAGGAGGTGTCGTGGAAGGACGTCTATCAGTTCTGCCGCTTGCCGATCAGCCCCTACGTCGTGGCGGACGACCCCTCGTCCGGCCTGCTGCCGGAGATCTCGCCCCATTCGCCCGGCGCGCCGGGAGAAGGCGATTACCGCGTGCAAGCCTACAACTTCCGCATGTCTCTTTCGAACAAGGCGGATCGCGTGCCTTTTCCGAAGCCGGCGGGCTACGATGCCGCCCGCTACGGACTGCTCGCCCGATTCCTCAACTTCGATCCGCAGGTGAAATGGCTGCTCAACTACACCGTCAAACCGATGACCGACGGCCCCGTGCAGATGCGGAACGGGGATAGCAACAACGCCGGCAGCTTCTCCTCGGATCTCGTGGACGGCAGCCACCGCTGGCCGGACGGCACCTTCGAGCCCGTCTCCTTTGCCGAGTTGCCGTCACCCCGCCGCGGCCTCCCGGTGCCGCTCCGTGACCTCTACGAACTGCGCGAGCGCGTTTTCCAGGACCACGTCACCTACCAGCAGGGCTTGCTCTACTTTCTCGCCCATGACGGGCGGGTTCCCGGCGGCTTGCAGGAGCGGGTGCGCGGCTTCGGCCTCGACCCCCGGGAGTTCAAGGAATCCGCGAACTGGCCCCACCAGCTCTACATCCGCGAAGGCCGGCGCATGGTCTCCGATTTCATCATCACCCAGTTGGATTGCGAATCGAAGCGGGTCGCCGGGGACTCCATCGGTCTCGCCTCCTACCCGATGGATTCCCACTTCTGCCAGCGCGTGGTGGTGGAGGAGAACGGCAAGACGACCGTGCGCAACGAGGGCGGCTTCGGCCATCCCTGCCCCAAGCCCTATCCGGTGTCCTACCGCGCCATCGTCCCCAAGCAGGAGGAATGCGCCAACCTGCTGGTGCCGGTCTGCCTGTCATCGTCGCATGTCGCCTACGGCTCGGTCCGCATGGAACCGGTCTTCATGATCCTCGGCCAAAGCGCCGGAGCCGCCGCCGCCCTGGCGATCAGGGACGCGGTGCCGGTCCAGGATGTCGACTACGCCAAGCTCCGGGAACGGCTGCTGGCCGGCAAACAGCGCTTGTAGGGACGCGCGGATCCGGGCGGCGGAGTTTCCGGCTGGATGCGGGCGGAAGGGGCGGCTTGACTGCGAAATGTAGGAATGGATGGGTCGGTGTTTGCCTTAGCCGGACGGATCGCTTTGTTTGTCCCATGACTGCCGTCCGTCCCGCAAGTCCTGTCACTTCGATCTTCCCCGACCGCCGCTCGATGGGCGCGGCCGCGGCCCGGCAGGTCGACGAGGAGATCCGGCGGGTGGTTGGGGCGACGGGCAGCGCGCGGATCGTGATGGCCTGCGCGCCGTCGCAGGACGACTACTACGCGGAACTGGTAACGCGGATCCGCCGCTCGCCGGAGCCATGGCGGGCGGTGGAGGTCTTCCACATGGACGAATACGCGGGCCTGTCCGGCGACGATTCCCGGAGCTTCCGCCATTACCTGCGGCGGCACTTTCTCGATCGTGTCGAGGTCGCGGTTTTCCATCCGATCCTCGGCGAAGCGGAGGATCCGGAACGCGAGGCAAGCCGCTACGCCGGGCTGTTAGACGCGGGGCCGGTCGACGTGATCAGCATGGGGATCGGGGAGAACGGCCACATCGCCTTCAATGATCCGCCGGTCGCGGACTTCGACGATCCGGTCAAGGTGAAGCTCGTCGAGCTGGACCTGGTGTGTCGCCAGCAGCAGGTGAACGACGGCTGCTTCCCGTCCCTGCGGGAAGTCCCGCGCCACGCACTGTCGCTGACCTTGCCGGTGTTCGCGCGGGCCGGCCTGCTGGCCTGCATCGTTCCGACCTCGCGGAAGGCCCGGGCGGTGAAGGACACCCTGCTGGGACCGGTCGGGACCTCCTGTCCGGCGACCTTGCTGCGGGGGCACCCGAACTCGTTCTTGTTTCTCGATGCCGCGGCGGCTTCCTTGCTGCCGGGCGACTGGATGCCCGAACGACCATGACGGCGCCCTATTTCGACATGCAGGTCAACGGATTCGGCGGCGTCGATTTCCAGCAGGACGGTCTGACGCCGGCGATGCTGGATCACGCGGTGTCCGGGCTGTTGGCCCACGGGACCGGGCGGATCCTGCTGACCTTGATCACGGACACGATCGACCGGCTGTGCCGGCGGCTGGAGGAGATCGAACGGCTGTGCCAGGGCAACGGGCGGGCCCGCGCGGTGATCGCCGGCTACCATCTCGAGGGGCCGTGGCTGTCGCGGGAGGAAGGCTATCACGGGGCGCACGATCCCGGCCGGATGAGCGACCCCGGTCTGGCCGCCTTCGAGCGCTTGTGGTCGGCATCCGGCGGGCGCCTCCGGCTGATCACCCTGGCACCCGAGCGCCCGGGGGCGGCGGAGCTGATCGCCGCGGCGACCCGGCGGGGCGTGCGGATGTCGATCGGCCACTCGGCTGCCAGCGAGTCCGAGATCGACGCCGCGATCACCGCCGGCCTGACGATGTGCACGCATTTGGGGAATGCGGTCCCGAACTACCTTCACCGGCACGACAATGTGATCCAGCGCCTGTTAGGCCGCGACGAGCTCACGGCGGTTTTCATTCCCGATGGCATCCATCTGCCTCCGGTGGTGCTGCGGAATTTCGTGCGGGCGAAGCCGCCGGGCAAGGTCCTCTTCACCACCGACTGCATGGCCGCCGCCGGAGCGGGTCCGGGGCGCTTCACCTTGGGACAGGTGGCGGTCGAAGTCGGGGCCGACGGCGTGGTCCGCGAGCCGGGCCGCGCGAATTTCGCCGGATCCTCGCTCACGATGGATCGCGCGGTGGCGAACCTGCGGGCCTTCCTCGGCTGGTCCGAAGCCGCCGCCGTGGAAGCCTGTTCCACCCGGGTGGCCGCCGCGTTGGGGTTCTGAAGCGGAGGCGCGGGCCGTCCCATTCGCGGACTCGCGATTACGGCGGGTGGCGGCGCGAGATCTCCTTCAAACTCCACGGGTCGTCCCGTCGGAGCCATTCGACCCGATGGCATTGAATCGGGAAGAGCTAGCGACTCCGACGAGGAGCGCGCCATGGAGCGTCAGCAGGGTGAATGCCGCGATCATCCAGCGGATCGCCGAGTTGATCAGCCCGGCAAGCTGCGCCGGGTCGAGCGCGCTCGGTGCGGTGCCGGCCAGGAGATGGAAGGCGTCGCGGAACGGCAGGTAAGCCAGCACGATCAGCAGGCAAAACCCCAGCATGGTCAGGCCGCTGGACAGGAACAGCACCCGGGATGGTCCCGCCAGCGCCGAAGTGGCGGCGGGTGGGGAGATCGCCCCGTGGATACCCAAGGCAAGGATGATGCCGGTGGCCAGGGCAAGCGCGCTGCGGAAGACCAGAGTCCAGAAAACGGGCAAGTCCTCGCCGAATGCCACCGGATCGACGGAACCGGTCATCGCGAGGAGTCCGAACGCGCTTCTGATGCCGAGCGGAATCGAAATACCGCCCAGGCCTGCCACAACCACCAGCAGTCCCGCGACGATCAAGGCCACCCGCCGCCCCTTGCCGCCCGCCTCCCGGGCGATCGCTCCCAACACCCGCCAATGTCCGGCTCCCAGGAGAATCAGGCCGATGCACAAGCGGGTGAACGCGGACATCGCCCCGCTCCATTCCATGGTGCCCCAGGAATAATCGTAGGGAGGGATCGACGATCGCGGGCCCTTTTCCAACGATGCGACCACCATCTCAAGGATGGCGGTTGCCAGCACGCGTCCGTTGATCACCACCAGCACGATTCCCGCGGCGAGAATCAGGAGCCCGAACCAAACGACCAGAGGATTTCGCGCGCGCATCCCTGCACCCTCCCGGTCAACAATCCGCGGGACAAGCCGAATCGCGGGCCGGTCCGGGCCGGGTTCCTGGACAAAGGAAGAACCCAACCGCAGATGAACGGGATGAACGCAGATAAACCCGGAAATCGACGAGCTTCCCGAACTATGGTGCTGGAGATGGCAGCAGATTCGGCGTTCTCCCCTGAATCTGCGTCCATCCTGTTTATCTGCGGTTGAAAATCTCCCTACGCTGGCGCTTCAACCATGTCGTCCTCTCGAGCGTAGGAGCCCTGCGGGTCCGGGGACCGATGGGGTGCGGTGCCCGGACGATGGCAACCGGACCGAGGGCATCCATCGGCTTACAGGTCGTTGGTCGCCTCCTCGGTGCTTTCCATTTGCCAGAAGCGGCGGGGTTCGGTCATTGGCCAGCTGCCGAAGTTCTGCCAGGTTCCATCGCCGGCGCGGCTCGTGGCGGGCGGCGCGTTGAAATCGAGATGGGTCGAAACTCTCAGATCATGGCGGAAGCCGGTGCGGGTGAGAGCGGAAACCACCGCCTGGCCCGGCGTGGTCCGGGTGTCCACGATCCAGCGGAGCGGGCTGTTGAAATAGGCGCGGGCGTCCCATTCCAGAACCGATACCGGGGTGGAATTGTTCAACGCGGTGTAACTCATTCCCATGCCCGGCAGTTGCTGATAGAGCATCTGCAGCACACCATCCTTCTTCCATCGGTCTTCGTCGTAGGTCGCCTCCCAGGAGCCGAGGTTCCCGGTGGTCAGGTTCATCCGCGTCCAGTGGTTGCGGCCGGGGTCCTGCGCGCGCGGCTCGGAAAAGACCGCGGTGATCCCGTGGAAGCGGTTGTCATTGTAGAGCACGAGGATCCGGTCCGCGGCGTCGGTCAGCACCACCGGCCGGCCGAGCCGGCTCGCACCCAGCTGGGCTTCGGAATACCGGGTGGCCGGGTTGTCGATGTCGCGGGCGGAGACGGTGCGCTGCTGCCAGGCTGCTCCATCGTGCAAGAAGATATGATACTGGCGGGTGTGGTTGCCGGCGGCGGCCTGGTCCGCCCACCAGTTCGCGATGATCGGGCGGCCCGACCGGTCGGTCGTCATCCCGGACTCGTTCATGATGCTGTGGCCTTCCGCCAGGTCCTTGACGATCTCCGGGACATGGCCCGCGCCGAGGTTCTTGAAGCTGGCATCCTCGACCACCGGCACCTTGACCGGGCTGCCGTCGGAGCGCTGCCAGGTGGTCCCGCCGTCCGGCGAGCGCAGATAGACGTAGCGGTGGTTGGTCTGGTAGCCGGACTGCCCCGCGGGTGAGTCCGAGTTATAGCGGAAGACGCCCGCCATGTGAAGCATGCCGTCGGGACCGAGCGTGAGGCGGTCGGGATAGAAGCAGTTGTCCGGGACGTGGCCGCGGCCGAGCATGAGCGGTTGCTGGACGCCGCCGGCATCGGCGTGGACCGGCGCCCAGGTGCCGGTGGCGGTGCGGTAGCGGTTGAGGAACCAGTCCCCGTTGCCCGATCCGCCCTCGCGGAAGAGGAACAGGACATCGCCATTCGGCAGCGTTTGGAATTTCGGGTAGGTGACCCCGTTCTCCTGGCCGGTCATCCCGGCGGTGCCGAGGCTGGTCATGACCACCGGATCGGTTCCAAGGACCGGTGCGGTGCTCCTGGCATAAAGCAGGGCATGCACGTGCATCCCCCAGCTCATGTGCAGGAATCCGTCGCCGTCGATGGCGCAACTGATCACGTTGTGGGTGTCGTTGATGTTGAACGACAGGAAATTGGTGGGGAAGAGCTCCCACTGCGCTTCCCCGACGTTGCGGCGGCCGACGACGACGGTGTTGTTGGCCGGATGGCTGGCGTCGCTCGCGTGCCGACGGTAATAAGCGATGATTTGCCGGTTGCCGACGGTGATCAGGTTGTTCTGGGCAAAGGCCACCGAGTTGATGGCCGAGCCGGCGTAGCCGTTCTCGTCGGTCGCGGGATTGCCATCGGTCACCGGGATGAAGGAGACGAGCGGCTCCACTTCCGGTTCGGGATCGTCGGACGGGCTCTGGCTCAGGGAAAATGCGAGCAGGGTGCCGGTGACCGCGGTGTTCGACCGGGCAAAGCCGACCGAGTCGATGTTCTCGTCGAGCAGCGCCGTGGCGGGGCGCACCGTGGTGTAGGTCGCGTCGGCGGGCCGCTTCGCATACCAGGTGGATTTCCAAGTGCCCGCGCCGCCGGTGGTGTCGAGCTCGATCCGCAGGTCGATGGTGCCGCCCGTGCCGCCGGTCCAGTTCGACCAGACGACCGAGCTGGCGGTCCCGCCGCTGGTTGCGGAGCCGCTGCCGAGGAGTGCTGAATTCGTGGGAGCCGCGGGTGTCGCGGAACCCCGCAAGAACATCCACGACCGGCCCATCACGTCGGTGCCCACGAAGCGTTGATTCAACCCGGCGATCGTGCTCTGTCCTTTGGCGAAGCCCAACGCGAGCCACTCGTTGCTGCCGGCGGCGGCGGTGGCGGTGAACCGGGCGTCGAGCGTGTAAAGCCGGCCGCGAAGCGGGGTGAAGGCGAGGGTTGCACTGCCGCCCGTGTCGCCGCTGACGGTGCCGTTGGCGGAGAATTGTGCGGAGGCCACCCAGGTTTGGGTGCCGGGGCGGGTGTCCGGCGCGGCACTGTTGAGACCGCCGCTGCCATTGAAGTTGTCCGCGAAAATGACGTTCGCGGTGAGCGGCGCGGCGGAGAGGAGGAGAAGGGCGACGGTGCGGCGGATCATGGGGTGGCAGACACAGGGTCGAGCAGAGCTCCCCCGATTCAAGGATGGTCCGGGCGAAAGGCAATAGGTCTCATAGGTCCTATACGACCTATCGTCTTTGAATAAGCCACCGGGAGCCTCCCGACAAACCCTTTCGCCGGGCGATTCACGGGCTTTCCCCGGGTCTCACTAACCCGCACGCGGCGGCCATTCCACCCCGCCAAGCTCCGCCGGCAGTTGCGTCGGGTCCTGGGGGTAAATGAGGGAGAGATCCATCTCCGACAGCGAACCCTTGAGGAACTCCGGCTCCTCCGGCCCGCCGACGATCAGCCACAGCACCTCTTCCGCGCTGTCGTTGAAGACCTGGCGAAGCAGGTCCGGCATGACATGGACGCCGCCGTGTTTCGGCACGGTCAGCGTCTCGCCGCCGACGCGGATCCGGCCGGTGCCTTCGAGCACGAAGTAGAACTCCTCCGACCGGATGTGCTGGTGCAGGGTGTTCGCGCTCATCGGCGGCATCCGCCACAGCCGCGCGCCCAGGTTCACGCTGCCGGTCCGCTCGAGGAAGTCGGCGTTGGGGATTTTCATCAGGTTCGACGGCCGCCAGTGAAGGTCGTCCGGGGTGATGAGATGGCAGCCGGGGGTGGGGTTCATGGGAAGGTGCTGGCGGAGGCTAAGACAAAGGCCAAAGGCAAAGGCAATAGGTCTTATAAGCCCTATACGACCTATTCTTCTTTCTTCCGGTGCTCCAGCCGCGCCCGGGTCATCCGCTCGCGGAGGCCGCCTTTTTGCAGGAAGGACTTCTCCAGGCTCCGGATTTGGCGATCCAGCAGGTAGTTCGCCTGGTGGATCAGGCAAAGGGCGATGTTCGCGATCACTTCCGGCGGCCGGGTGTCCATGAAACCGCGGTAGGTCTCGTAGCTTTCGTCCGGGAGTTTCCCGAGGCCGCGGACGTAGAGCGCTTCCTTGGAGTCCTTTTCCCAGACCGCGTGGTCGCGGACCCGGAGGTAGTCCTGGTAGTCGAGCAGCAGCTCTTCCAAGCTCGCGCGGGCGACGTTGGTGAGCTTCAGTTCCATCTCGGTGGAAGTCGGCGAGGCCTTGCTGCCTTCGGCGATGTTCTGCTTTCCCGAGCGGGCCGCCTGGACCATTTGGTCGATGGTGCGGTCGCCCTGTTTCAGGAAGCGGTCGCCGAAGCGGTAGGTGAGGTCGAAGATGATCTCGGCTTTCCGGTACGAGAGGAGCTCCTGGTAGTTCCCGCCCTTGGGGAGAAAGCCGGGGGAATTGTCGGACATGGGAGAGGGGAATTCGGGGGTGGGAGGGGAAGACCAAAGGCAATAGGTCTTATAGGTCCTATACGACCTATTGCCTTTGGACTTTGAATAAGCCACCGGGCCGCGCCCGACAAACTCTTTCCCCGGTCGAGGGCGACGTTGCCGCAGGGCAAACCCGGTCCCGGAACCGGACGGTTCACGGGCCTCCACCGGGCGGCCCGCGCTCATCGGCGGCATCCGCCGCCGGCAGGTGACCGGGTTGACTCGGTTGGCCGCGGCCGGTCTACTCGACACGAGGGAGACCGCATTGCGGACTCCCATGGAGTTTGACTGAAGCCCTTGGACGTCGTCCTGGCTGAGGGGAGGCTTGCCGGGGTTTGGGTTCAGGAAGAGGCGCAGCGCAAGCCGTCGGGTGGCTGGCTATAAACCCATGGATTCGGAGGAGAGCCCGGGTCGAACAATTCAAAATTCAAGGACCGACCCCCAAGGCCGTCCTATTTCGAAGGACGAGTGAGGTCGGATGTGAATCCGTGAGAACCGACCCCATTCAGACCCGGATGTGAATCCGTGAGAACCGACCCCATTCACTGACCCCATCCAGACCCCATCCATGGAAAGGGCGGGTAAGCGCAATGCGGGGAGCGGACGGCTCTCTAACAATTCAGAATTCAAGGAACGACCCCGGTGGACAGACCCCGGTGGACAGGACCGACCCCGGTGGACAGGACCCGCGAAGTTCCCGAAGGGCCAACGGCCCGTCCTATTGAATGAGAAAGGATGTCCGGGATGTGAATCCGTGAGAACTGACCCCATTCACTGACCCCATTCAGACCCCATTCACACGGAAGCTTCTTTATGACGGCCAAAATTTACTTTTTGATATTTTGGAAATATGAGAATAAGATATTCGATCAAACTGATTCAATAATTCAACAAGGTTCGAAAAATGGCGATCGACGTCTTGGAAGGTGAGAGGAGGCGGGAGTTGGTGCGAAATTGCCTCTCTAACACTGAGAAAAGATTCGTGTCGCGAGGTGTAATCCTTTTTCCCGCGCTTGTGAGCTTCCGTCATTATATCCGTAATCCCTAGTCGATTGTAGATGATCTTGAGGTTTTTCAACGAAGGGTATTTTTTTGTGCCCAAGATGTCGCCCTTGCCAATCTGCTTCACAAGTAGGTCGTCGTCAAAACAAACATGAAAGGTGTTTGCGGATGGCTGTAATTTCTTTAAGGTCGCAACCTCATCACCGCTAAGAATGTATGACTTGAAAATTTCGGATTGCCGGTTTAGTAGAGTTGCTGCTCGTATATTTGACGGGATGTCCGCAAGCTTCGCGCCTTGAGATGTATAGCTGAAGAAAAGATCTTCGCTGAATGTTTTAAGGTATTCTTCGATGGCGGCGCAAACTCTGAAGACGGCGGACTGGAAAATCAAATTTTGATGGTCATAACTGAATCCGTTTTTCTTCAACGATGCAAACCTGCTAAGCCGCAAAAGGGCAGAAGCGTTTGCCTCGAATGTGACTCGAGCGCGACTTTTTTTGTAGCTCATCTCAAATCAGCTTTCGCAGGTGGGTCACAAACTGCTTGATACGTCCTTGCAGAGCGTTTTTGTTTGTGGTGGCTTGGCTGATGTGTCGCGAGAAAGTATCATCATCAAGAAGAGCTGAAGTCGCTTTTGCTATTCCCGACTTACTGGCTTTGGCGACTTGGGGTGCCGTGAGGTTAAGCTCGTGCACGGCTATCATTTGCGCGTCATATAGCGCGGCATTGAATTGAAGCTTCTTTTTGTCAGCTCCAACTGTTCGGAAAACGTGTGTTCCGAAGAGATCGCAGCAGATGTCCAAGGTTCTATTGAAAGTGCTTTTGAAATCTTCCTCCTGCGTTTTAGATAGATTCCTTTGCTTTTCTGAAAATTTCGTTAAAAACCCTGAGAGCGGTTGCTCATAGTTCCTCCAGTTGTCGGATAAAGCGAAGAACCTCAGGATGAGCTCCTCTGATTTCATTCGTTTGTCCTTTGATATTCCAGTTGCGGTCCTCCATTGTTCGGATCTTCCAAGCTCCTCGAGTAAAGCCATCAAACGGCCGCTATGAATTCCATGTCTCAATTCTTGCGCATTTAATTTTACCGATCCGGTATTCAGTCGCTCAAAGACGTCGAATTTGATCTGGGGGTGGGTGTCTTTTAGAATGACGATGCATCGGATGGTCCGATTCTGGATGTGCCTTCTGAACCGCGGGTCGAGTTCGGAGAATGTAAAGCCGTCAAGCTCCGGATAGGCGGTCAATCCTTGAAGGGGGAATTTATCGGCGAGAAACAAGTTTATGCTGCTAAGTCTCTGATTTCCGTCAATTACCGACAGGCTCTCATCGGTATTCTGACTCAGGAATACTACCGGTATCGGGCATTGGATGATCAGGGATTCGATGAGCCGCGACGCTTGAGAACGATTCCAAACATATCCGCGTTGAAACTCCGGAATGATGATATGCTCTTCGTTGATGTAAGTATTGACTGTTGAGACGGTGAAATCATAGGTCTCAGTGTTTAGCTTCCTCTGCTCCGGGGGGATGTTGAGAATTTCGTTTTCCTCAGAATCGCTCTCGCTTTGTTTGGGAAATAGCCTGTCGGCGAGATTTACTGATTTGTTTTTCATTTAAACGAAATTTTAGAAATTGGGTAGCGTTCCGAGAGTCTCTTTTTTCCGGCTGATATCCCTGAGTGGTTTTGATATTACGCCGGCGTGTAAACCTCCGCCCCCTTCTCCACAAACTCCTTGCTCTTCTCCTCCATCCCCTTGGCGATGGCTTCCTCTTCCGCGATGCCTTGCTCGGCGGCGTATTGGCGGACGTCTTCGCTGATCTTCATCGAGCAGAAGTGCGGGCCGCACATCGAGCAGAAGTGGGCGGTCTTGGCGCCGTCTTGCGGCAGCGTTTCATCGTGGAACTCGCGGGCGGTGAGGGGATCGAGGCCGAGGTTGAACTGGTCTTCCCAGCGGAATTCAAAGCGGGCCTTGCTGAGGGCGTTGTCGCGGTACTGGGCACCGGGGTGGCCCTTGGCGATGTCGGCGGCGTGGGCGGCGAGCTTGTAGGTGATGACGCCGACCTTGACGTCCTGCTTGTTCGGCAGGCCGAGGTGTTCCTTCGGCGTGACGTAGCAGAGCATGGCGCAGCCGTACCAGCCGATCATGGCGGCACCGATGCCGCTGGTGATGTGGTCGTAGCCGGGGGCGATGTCGGTGGTCAAGGGCCCGAGGGTGTAGAAGGGCGCCTCGTGGCACCACTCGAGCTGCTTGGCCATGTTCTCCTCGATCATGTGCATCGGGACGTGGCCGGGGCCTTCGTTCATGACCTGGCAGCCCTTGGCCCAGGCGCGTTTCGTGAGCTCGCCCTGCACTTCGAGTTCGCCGAACTGGGCCTTGTCGTTG
>CAMCYK010000073.1 GCA_945883695.1 Akkermansia muciniphila
CAGGCGATCGCGAGGTGGCCGCGGTCGAGCGCGACGTGGAGCGGCGTGTTCCCCGCCGCGTCGCGCTGGCCCGGGTAAACCCCGGCCTTCAACAGCAGGCGGACCGCCTCGGCATCGCCCGCTTGAACGGCGAACAGCAGGGACGAACCGGAGACCTCGACGCCGCGCTTTTCCAGCTCCCGCATCGCCTGGTGACGGGGATTCCGGCACGCCGCCAGTGCCAGCGCGAGCAGCGCCAGCAGTCCGAAGCGGAGTGCGGAAGTCATCATGACGAGGTCGGCGATAACACAATCCAGCGGCCCGGACAAGATCGATCCAGTGACATCCCGGCAAGCGAGGCGGCACAAATGACAGCCCGCGACTTGCCGCCGGCCCCGCGGCGTGGCCAGGCTGGCCCATGGATGAGGAAGAGAAGGCGGGCTGGCCGTGGTTGCTGAGTTCCGCCGCGGTCTGCGGGCTGGCGACGGTGGCGGGCATCTGGCTGGAGCGGACCAGCGCGGCACCGGAGATCGCGACCGGCCTCTACGCCGCGGCCTACCTCGCCGGCGGCTGGGAGGCGGCGATCGAGACCTACGGCAAGCTGCGCCGGATGCGGCTCGACATCCATTTCCTGATGCTGGCGGTGGCGGCCGGCGCGGCGATGATCGGCGCGTGGTGGGAGGGCGCGGCCTTGCTCTTCCTGTTTTCCCTCAGCGGCGCGCTGGAGGCGATGGCGATGGCGCGCACCGAACGCGAGATCCGCAGCCTGTTCCGCGACGCCCCGAAGCAGGCGCTGCGGGTCGATGAAAACGGTGGCACCCGCGAGGTCGCGGTGGCCGATCTGGAAGCCGGCGTGAAGATCCGCGTGCTGCCCGGCGAGCAATTTCCCGCCGACGGCCGGATCACCAAAGGCGAGAGCGCCGCGGACGAATCGAGCCTGACCGGCGAATCGGTCGCGGTGGAGAAAAGCGCCGGCGACACCGTGTTCGGCGGCACGCTGAACACTTGGGGCGTGGTCGAGGCCGAGGTGACCCGCGCGCCGGGCGACAGCGCGCAGGCCCGGATCATCAAGCTGATCCGCGAGGCCCAGGCCAGCAAGGCGCCGTCGCAACGCTTCACCGATCGCTTCGGCACCACCTACACCATCGGCATCCTCGCCTTCGCCGCGGCAATGTTCCTCTTCTGGCACTTCGTCGCGGGGATCCCCGCCTTCCTCGCGGAGGGCGAAAAGTCGGCCTTCTACCGGGCGATGACCCTGCTGGTCGTCTGCTCGCCCTGCGCGCTGGTGATTTCCATCCCCAGCGCCATCCTCGCCGGCATCGCCGCCGGCGCGCGGAAGGGCATCCTGTTCCGCGGCGGCGTCGCGCTGGAAAACCTCGCCACCATCCAGCGGCTGGCGGTCGACAAGACCGGCACCCTGACCAAGGGCGAGCTGGAGTTGTTAGAGAGCGAGACCTCGCCGCCCGGCCGCGAGAACGAGCTGCTGGCGGTGGCCGCGGCGCTGTCGGAGAATTCGACCCATCCGTTGTCGCGGGCGATCGTGAAGGAGTTCCTGCGCCGCGGATTGCCCGCAGCGGGAACGGTGGCGAACTTCGAATCGCTGGCCGGCCAGGGCTTGCAAGCCACCGTCGCCGGCACTCCCGCCAGCCAGGGCCGCCGCGCGATGTTCACCGATGACGCCTGGCTGACCGCCCTGCCCGACCCCGAGCCCGGCCTCACCGAAGTGCTGGTGAAAGCCGGCGAGCTCCGCGGCCGGCTGCTGCTGCGCGACGCCCCCCGGACCGAGGCCGCGCCGCTGATCCGGCTGCTGGCGGAGGAAGGAATCCGCGTGACGATGCTGACCGGCGACCGTCCCGAATCCGCCCAGCTCGTCGCCAGGGAACTCGGCCTCGAGGACTTCCGCGCCGGCCTCCATCCCGAGGACAAGGTGGCCGCGATCAAGGAATGGCGCGCCAAGGGCGAGGTCGTCGCGATGGCCGGCGACGGCGTCAACGACGCGCCCAGCCTCGCCGCCGCCGACATCTCGATCGGCATGGGCCTGCGCGGCAGCGACGCGGTGCTGGAACAGGCCGACGTGGTGCTGACCCAGGACAAGCTGGAACGCATCGTCGACGCCCTGCACCTCAGCCGCCGCTGCCGCGCGATCATCCGGCAAAACCTCGCGATCTCGCTCGGCGTGGTGGTCCTGCTGGGCATCGCCGCGCTCGGCTCGTGGATCCCGCTGCCGCTCGGCGTGCTCGGCCACGAGGGCTCGACGGTGGTGGTGGTCTTGAACAGCTTGCGGCTGTTGTTCCGTTGAGACGGAAGACTTGAAGACGCAAGACGGAATCCCGGATTCTGGCTAGACAGGCCAGATTGCGTATTCCAGGTTGAAGCATGGCCGAAAAAACGTGGCAGCTCCAGGAAGCGAAGAATCACTTCAGCGAGGTGGTGGATCTCGCCATGAAGGGCGGGGCCCAGACCGTGACGAAGCACGGGAAGCCGGCGGTGGTGATCGTTTCGGTCGAAGAATACGAACGCACCCGCGCCCCGAAAAAGTCCCTTTTCCAAGCGCTCCGCGAATGCCCGGTGGACCTTTCCGAAATCATCGGGCCCCGAAGCAAGGAGCCGGCCCGCACGATTCATTTCGACTGACCGCCATGGCGTATCTGCTCGATACCAATGTGGTTTGTGAATTCATGTCACGAAAGGCGGATCCGAAAGTTCTCGGATGGCTGGAGTTCCATTCTGAGGACTGCTTCCTGTCCTGCGTGACCTTGGGTGAGATTTGGAAAGGCATTCATCGGATGCCCGCTGGAAAGCGCAAGGTGGCCGTGGGTCGGTGGGCCGAAGAGCTTGAAGAGAACTTTGGCAGTCGGTGCTTCGCGCTCAACACCGGGACCCTCAAGGTGTGGGGAAAACTTTGCGCCGCCAACCAGGCACGGGGCTTCAACCTCGGCACCTTGGACAGCTTGATCGCCGCCACGGCTTTGGATCACAAGCTCCCGGTGGTCACCCGCAACACCAAGGACTTTCCCCGCGAGGTGAAGACGTTCAACCCGTGGACGGAGGCCTGACAACCCTACAAACCTCGTCAGTAATCCGACCGCATGAACGACTCCTCCGGCGGCGGGGCGGACTCGGCGGCGTGGTCGACTTCCAACACGGGAATGAAACCCTCGCCCTCGTCCGGATAGCGCATGGTGCCGGACAGGGTCATCCAGGTGTTCTCCTCGACCGCGGGGACTTCATCCTTGAAGCGCACGATGATCGGGATCGCCCGGCTGTCCGCGGCGCAGCAGGTGATGAACAGCCGGTAGAGCCGCCGCTGCTTCGCGCCGCCGTCGGGGTCGGTGACGATGCGGCCCTGGGTCTCGATCTGCATCCCTCCCACCAGTTCGCGCATCTCGGGGTCGCCGCTGCTGAAAAACAGCTCCATCAGCCCGAACGCGTGGTAGCCGGCACTGTTCTTCGGATGCTGCTTCTCGATGACCTCCTTGGTCAGCTTCGGCATCACCGAGCCGAGAAACAGCGAGCCGCTGTCCGCCGGGCTGTCGAGCAGGCCTTTCCGGGTCAGCGAACCGATCGAATACATGTCCTTGGTCCACGCGACGCCGAGTCCGAGCGGGACCAGCAGGATCAAAAAGGCGGCGAGCGGGTGGACGTCCAGGCTTTCGTGGTCGTGGCTGTCATCCGGCCCGTGGTCGTGGCCGCAGGAGGCATTCTGACCGGCGGTCAGCAGGTTGAAGGCGCCGACCACCAGAAGACCGAGCCCGCCGCCCAGCGACAGCAGCCGGAAGTCCGGGGCGAGGTATTTGGTGATCCGGCCGCTCGCGAAGAAATAGACCAACACCGCCCCCCAGGTGATCAGGGCGAGCGAAAAGAACACGCGCTGGAGTTTTGGATTCACGGGGTGACGAAGGAGAAGATGACGGCTTGCCAGGCGATCGCCGCCGCGCCGATGGCCAGGAACAATCCGAGCGCGAGCCACAGGATGAAGCTCTTCTTCAGGACGGTCTGGTAGAGGAACAGCAGCTTGACGTCGAGCATCGGACCGAAAGTCAGGAACGCCAGTTTCGCGCCATACGTGAACTTGTCCAGGGTCGCCGCGATGAAGGCGTCCGAGGTGCTGCACAAGCTGAGCACGAAGGCCAGCGCCATGAGGGCGGCGGGGGCGAGGATGTCGTTCTGCGCCAGACCGTCGAGCCATTCGGCCCCGGGCGCGATGCCGGTGTTGAACAGCGCGGTGATCGCCACGCCGATGGTGAAATAGACGCCGACATCGACGAAGTCGCGCATCGCCGAGCGGAAGGCGGCGATCATCCGGTTGTCTTCAATCGCGAGCTGAGGGTGGTGACCATGCCCGTGACCATGCCCGTGGCCATGATCATGGCCGCAGCAGGAATGATCGTGGTCGTGGTCGTGGTCGTGGTGGTCGTGACCGTGGGAGTGCGCGGAGGCAGCGGCCGGGGTTTCCTCCTTGGTGATGCTGTCGACCAGCCGTTGGCGGAGGATTTTCACCATCGGGATCCGCGAGACGATCAGCCCGACCGCCACCGCGACCAGGAAGCCGAGGCCGAGCCGCGAGACGGTCATCACCAGGCTGGCCGAGTAGGCCACATCCGGTCCGAAGGGGATCTCGGGGCCCTTGAAGGCTTTCCACGTGCTCAACGCGGTGATCGGGTTGACGATCGGCGCGGCCAGCATGTAGGTCAGCGCGCAGGACACCGGCAGGCCTTTCTTGACCAGCCGCCGGATCACCGGGACCACCGCGCATTCGCAGACCGGCAGGATGATTCCCAACAGCCCCGACACCAGGATCGCCGGGACTTTCCGCTTCGGCAGCAGCCGGTCCATCGTGCCGGCCGGCAGGTAGATGTCGATGAAGCCGCTGATCAGCGTGCCGAGCAAAATGAACGGCGCGCCTTCGAACAAGATGCTCAGGAAGGCGAACGCGAAGTCCTGTTGGGAGTCCGGCGACACGGACGGAGGAAAGGGGCTGCCGCCGCCGCTGTCAAACCCGCGCATCGCTACTCCAGCAGCCGCCCGCGCAGCGCCGCCGACGGCAGCGCGCAGGCGTCGCCCTTGCCGAACCACCGGTGCCGCCGCGCCGCGATGAAATCATAGGCCGCGTCCCGGCACACCCGCGGGACGAAGGTGCGGCCGAGCCACGCGGCCACCCGGAACTTCCCGCCGAGCGCCCGCCAAACGCGCAGCACCGCGGCGGAGCGCGCGTAAATCCGGCCGTCCGCCGCGACCAGCGCCGTCATCAGGCTGCCGGTGCCGGCCCGGCGCTCCATCTCCATCCCCCGCGGGCCCTGCAGCCGGACGAAGCGGATCCGGTCCGCGCGATCGTTCTCCGCCAGCCAGCGGATCCCGCGGCTGCACATCAGGCACTCGCCGTCGAAGGCCACCACGATCTTTTCCGTATCCGCCACGCCGCCACCCTAGCACTGCGGGCTCCACTGGAAACCCGCGTTTTGCGCGTGCCGAATCCGCCATCCTGAGGATCAATCTCCCGGTGGCTCCCAATCTCCATCACCTCGAGCTGTTCTACCACGTCGCCCGCAACGGCGGCATCACCGCCGCCGCCCGCGGCATGCCCTACGGCATCCAGCAACCGGCCATCAGCGGCCAGATCAGCCTGCTGGCCGGCGAACTCGGCGTCCGCTTGTTCCAGCGCCGGCCCTTCAAGCTCACCCCGGCCGGCCGTGAACTCTACGATTTCCTCGCGCCGTTCTTCAGCGCCCTGCCCGAAGTCGCCGCGACCATCGCCGGCAAGGCCTCCCGCCGCCTGCGGCTCGCCGCCCCGGCCACCATCATCCGCCAGCACCTGCCCGATGTCCTCGCCGCGGTGCGCAAGGCCCGGCCGGAGCTCGAGTTGAATCTGGTCGACACCGACCAGCGCGGCGCCTTCGACCTGCTGGAGCGCGAGGAAGTCGACCTCGCCGTCTGCGAATTGGAAGGTCGCCCGCCCGCCGGGATCCGGACCGAGGTCCTGATCTCGATGCCGCTGGTCCTGCTCCTCCCCGCCGACTACAAGATCGCCCGCTCCGGCCTGCACGGGATGGCGGTGGAGCTCCCGCTGATCCGTCCGGCCGCCGACACCGCGCTCTGCCGTTTGTTCTCGAAAGCCCTCGCCAAGGCCCGCCTCGACTGGCCGGCGCGGATCGAGGTGAATTCGCTCGAGCTCGTCCACGCCTACGTCGCCCAAGGCTTTGGCACCGGGCTCAGCGTCAAGGCCCCGGGCCTCGCCGCCCCGCAAGGCACCCGCGTCTGGGAAATTCCGGACTGCCCGGAACTCGTGATCGCCGCGGCCTGGCGCGGCAAGCTCACGCCGCTCGCCGAACTGGTCCTCTCCGGCCTCCGCCAACGGGCGAAAGCCGGCTGACCTGACGCCTCCTTGGACTGCGGGCAGCCCGCTGCCGCTTTGTTGCCACGGCCTGCCGTGGAGTCCTCCCGACCCGTCAGCAGGCTGGCGGGGGAAAGCGGCAGCAGGCTGCACGCAGTCCATGGCCCCCGGCTCCGCCGACCGCTAATCCCGCACGATCACCCGGGTCGCGCCCCGTTCCAGCCCGAAGGCCTCCGCATCCTCGGCACCGACCACACAACACGCCGTCGCCAGCGCGTCGCTGAACGTCGCCGTCGGCGCGATCACGCTGACCGCCACCCGCCCGGTCAGCCCCAGGCCGGTCGCCGGATCGACGATGTGCGAATACCGCTTCCCACCGATCTCGACGAACTGGTGCAGGTCGCCGGAGGTCGACACGGCGCAGTTGGAAAGCTCCACCACCTCCTCCGGCTTCTCCAAATCGAAGGTCTTCAGCCCGACCTTCCAGCCCGCTTTGCCCGGCGGCGGATCGCCCAGCCGCAAGTCGCCGCCCGCCGCGATGCAGGTCCGCGAAAACCCTTGCTTCTTCATCACCTCGAACATCCGGTCGGCCGCGAAGCCCTTGGCGATCCCGCCGAAATCCAGCCGCATCCCCGGCTTTTTGAGCCACAAGGTCCGCGCTTCGGGGTCGAATACCGCGTCGCGCCAGCCGCAGGCCGCCAGGGCGCGGCCGCGTTCCTCCGCCGACGGCAAGTTCCGGCTCCGCCGGGACTCCCGCCACAGCCGCGTCAGCGGCCCCAGCGTCGGGTCGAAGGCCCCGCCACAACGCTCCGCCGTGGCCAGCGAGACCTCCACCAGCTCGGCCAGCAAGGGCGACAGCCCGACCGCCGCCCGACCCGCCGGAAGCCGCATCAACTCACTGTCCACCAAATAGTCAGACGCCACCGCGTTGATCTTTCCCGCCGCCTCGAAGGCCTCGGCCGCCGCCGCCTTCGCGGCCCCCTCGTCGCTCCCGTGGCACGTCACCGCAAATCGCGTCCCCATCAACGGCCGCTCGAACACGAAACGCCGCTCCTCCGCGCGGATGCCACCCGCCCCGAGCAAATACAGCACGCAAAAACCCAAAATCCGGCTCATCAGCCAACCCTGAACGCTTCCCCCGGCGAATTCCACCCCCGGTTTCGCGACTTTAACCCTCCCCCATCTGTTCATTGGACAACTCGCACTTGGTGACATAGTGGTCACGAAAGGAGACGAGAATCTTTTTTCGTGACGATTCGCGGCCTCACCTGCCTGTTTCTACCCTGCCTTCCCTGAATCCATGAACCCGCTTCTGCGCGTCGCATGCCTCGCGACCGTTCTTTTGTGCCCGATGGCTGCCGCTCCCGTCTCGGTCGCGGATTTTTCCTTTGAAGGCAACGCTCTCGGCGCCAGCCAGTGGAACAATAACCTCGACC
This sequence comes from Akkermansia muciniphila, assembly GCA_945883695.1. Classification (GTDB taxonomy): domain Bacteria; phylum Verrucomicrobiota; class Verrucomicrobiia; order Verrucomicrobiales; family Akkermansiaceae; genus Haloferula; species Haloferula muciniphila_A. Next base: position 7,747 of record CAMCYK010000073.1, read on the forward strand.
CCGAATGGAAGGAAACCGGCGGCCCGAACAACGGGGCCGGCTTCGAGGAATACGTCACCGGATTCGCGGCCGACGGCACCGACCACCTCGGCATGGAAGCCGGGCATGACGTCTGGCAGGACCTTGCCGCCACCTACCAGCCGAACACCCGCTACACCCTCACCGTCGCGGCCGGTAACCGCAATGGCAACACCCAGGCCGGCAACCAGACCCAGTACCTGCTCGCCGACACCACCGGAGCCCTCTACGCGACCGGCATCTTCAATGCGTCCACCCTCCCCGGCCAGTCCTTCGGCGACGCCCCCGCGCTGGTTTTCGACACCCCGGCCAATGCCGCGTCGCTCGGGAAAACCATCCGTATCCTCCTCCAGGCCCGGGGCAGCGGCCGCTCGCATTTCGACAGGATCCGCCTCGACGCCGTCTCGCTCGTCCCGCCGGGCGGAGCAACCCTGGAAAACCAGCCCGCCACCGCGGTCACCAGCACCACCGCCACGCTCAACGGCCAGGTGACCGATATCGGCAACAACGCCCCTTCCATCACCGTCTTCTGGGGCACCGCCAATGGCGGACTCAACCCCGCCGCGTGGCAGCATTCGCGGGCCCTCGGCGGGACCTCCAGCGGGGCCTTCTCGACCGATGTCACCGGCCTGGCCGCCGGCACCACCTGGTATTTCACCGCCCGCGCCACCAACAGCGCCGGCGAATCCTGGGCCCTCGCCGCCGAGTCCTTCGAAACCCTGCCGCCGCCACCCGTCGTCGAAAACATCGCCGCCACCGGAATCACCGCCACCGCCGCCACCGCCGGCGCGACCGTCACCTCCGCCGGGTCCGTCCCGCCCGTGGTCACCCTCTACTACGGCCCCACCGACGGCGGCACCAACCCCGCCGCCTGGGCCGCGTCCGCCAGCGCCGGCAGCTTCACCGGCAGCGGCACCGTCACCCTGTCAGGCCTGAGCGCCGCGACCCCCCACTTCTTCCGCACCTTCGCCGAAAATCCCGGCGGCAGCGCCTGGGCCCCCGCCTCGTCCACCTTCACCACCCTCCCCGTCAGCGCGCCCGCGATCGAGAACCGCAACGCCGACGGCTTCACCGGCACCACCGCCAATCTCCGCGGCGAAGTCACCGCCATCGGTAACGACACCCCCGCCGTCACGCTCTTCTACGGCCCCGCCGACGGCGGCACCAACCCGGCCGCCTGGGCCTTCTCCGCCGACGTCGGCCTGCAAGCCGGCGACTTCAGCTACTTCCTCGCCAACCTTTCGCCCACCTCGACCTACTTCTTCCGCAGCCGGGCCGTGAATGCCGGCGGCACCGCCTGGGCCCCCGATACCCGCTCCTTCGCCACCACCCCGCTGGTGCCGAACTCCGCGGTCATCACCGAGTTCCACTACAACCCCGCCGGCAACACCAGCCTCGAGGAATTCATCGAACTCCACAACCCCGGCGACACCCAGCTCGACCTCGCCGGCTGGACCCTCGCCGGAGCCGTCACCTTCACCTTCCCCGCCGGCACGCTGCTGCCCGCCGGCGGCTACCTCATCGTCGCCGAGAATCCCGCGGTCATCCTGTCGAAGTTCGGCAAGACCGCCCTCGGCCCCTGGACCGGCAAGCTCAACTCGACCGGCGAGCGCATCGACCTGCTCGACGCCGCCGCCGTGCTCCGCGACAGCGTCGGCTACGCTGCCGGATTCCCCTGGCCCACCGGGGCCGACGGGGCCGGCAACTCCGCGGAACTGCTCCATCCCGGCCTCGACAACGACCTCGGCGGCTCCTGGCGCTCGTCGACCACCGTGACGACCCCCGCGGTCAGCTACATCGCCTCCCAGTCCGCCGGCTGGAAATTCAAAAAGGGCACCGCCGAGGCCTCCTCGCCGGTCGATCTCTGGCGCTCCGTCGGCTACAGCGACAGCAGCTGGCTCAACGGAACCACCCCCATCGGCATCGGCCAGACGACCGGACTGCCCGACATGGTCAGCGGCAGCACGCTGAACTACCAGTCGGTCTATGCCCGGCGAGCCTTCACGGTCCCGGTCGGCCAGATTCCCAACCAGCTCTCGCTGAGGGTGCGCATCGACGACGCCTGCATCATCTGGATCAACGGGATCGAGGTTTACCGCACCGGCAACGCCGGCTCCGGCCAGATCGCCTACAATTTCAATCCCGCCACCGGGATCTTCGGCACCCCCACCACCTTCACCACCGTCAATCTCCCGAACACGTCGCTCTACCTCTTCGGCGGCACCAACGTCCTCTCCATCCACGCTTTCAACCGCAACAGCCCCAGCAACCGGGGCGACTTCCTGTTCGACGTGGAATTGAGCCGGCCGGCCACCACCAATGTCCCCGCCCCCACCCCCGGCGCCGCCAACTCCGTCGCCCGCGCCGTCACCGCGGTGCCACCGCAGATCCGCCAGGTCGCCCACACGCCGGCCAATCCCGCCCCCGGCCAAGCCGTCACCCTCACCGCCCGCATCACCGACCCCGACGGCATCGACGCCGTCACCCTCGACTACCAGACCGTCGACCCCGGTGCCTACATCCGCCGGACCGATGCCGCCTACGCGACTGCCTGGACCTCCCTCACGATGCGCGACAACGGCCTGAACGGCGACGCCGTGGCCAACGACTCGGTCTTCACCGTCCGCATTCCCGCCAGCGTCCAGACCCGCCGCCGCCTCGTCCGCTACCGCATCACCTTCGCCGACGACCTCGGCAACTCCGCCACCGTCCCTTATCCCGACGACGAGCAGCCGAACTTCGCCTACTTCGTCTATGGCGCCACCCCGGCCTGGAACGGTGCCCTGAATCCCGGCAGCACGCCGGTCCAGACCTTCCCGTCCACCCTGCTGGACTCGCTGCCGCCCTTCCATCTCATCGCCAACGCCGGCGACGTCAGCAGCTTCCAGTCCGGCAATTCCACCCGCTTCCACGCCGCCGTGGTCCACCGCGGCATCGTCCACGACCACGTCCAGTTCCGCGTCCGCGGCATCGGATCGACCACCGTCAGCGGCAAGAACAAGTGGAACGTCTACTTCAACCGCGCGCGCGATTTCCAAGCCCACGACAACCTCGGCAAGCCTTACAAGGAAACCTGGAACAACCTGCTGATCAACGCCAACTCGAGCCCCTGGGCCGCCGTCAACCGCGGCTCCGCCGGGATCGAGGAAGCCGTCTCCAACCGCATCTACAGCATTGCCGGGATGGCGGCGATGAACACCCACTACCTTCACCTGCGCGTGATCGACGACGCCGTGGAAGCCTCGCCGAGCGACCAGTTCAGCGGCGACCTCTGGGGCCTCTACCTCGGCCTCGAGCCCACCGAGGGCAACTTCCTCGACGAGCGCGACCTGCCCGAAGGCAACCTCTACTCGATCGAAGGCAACGGCGGCGACAAGAAGCACCAGGGACCGACCCAGCCGCTCGATTCCTCCGACTGGAACACCTTCCGCAACGGCCTCGCAGCGAGCGGCCAGAGCGAGGCCTGGTACCGCGCCAACGTCGACCTGCCCGCGCTCTACACCTTTCTCGCGCTCAACCGGCTGACCGGCAATGTCGACGTCCGCCCGGGCGACAACTACCGCTTCTATCACCGGCCGACCGACGACCGTTGGGTCATCATTCCCTACGACCTCGACATGCAATTCATCGCCGCCCACCACTGGGGCGGCACCATGGACAACATCATGGTGGCCGGGGCGCCGAATGTCGTCCGCGCGGTCATGCGCCACCCGGAGATCGCCCGCGAATACCGCAACCGCTGCCGCGAGCTGCTTTCCCTGATGGCCTCCGACGGCACGCCGGCCGGCGGCCAGATCGGCCAGCTGTTCGACGAATACGCGCAGGTCGTCAACCCGGCCGGCGTGAATCCGACCTGGGCCGACCTCGATGCCGCGATGTGGAACCTCAATCCCAAAACCAACGGCAGCCTCGGCGCCACCAGCGGACAATCCAACCACAAGGGGAATTTCTTCCGGGCCACCTACTACGACGGCTCGCGCGGCGCGGGCGGCGCCCCCTCCACGAGCTCGTGGATCCGCACCCTGCCGGACCCCGATGGCAACGGCCTCGGCGACCACGAGGGAATGACCCGCTGGTTTATCAACTACGCCACCAACACCTGGCCCGGCGGCCCCTGGGTGCGCAAGGCCACCAGCGAATCCGGCGGCGGCAATGATCCCGACATCAACCGCCAGGCGGGATACGGCTACAAATACCTCGAATGGGAATCGCTCTACGGGGGCTACGCCAACGCCAGTGTCAATCCCCTGCCCTCCGATCTCCGCGACGACTTCCCCCTTCAACCGTCGGTCACCGCCAGCGGCGACCCGGCGTTCCCGGTCAGCGACCTGAGGTTCGCCTCCTCCGCCTTCTCGGATCCTCAAGGCCCGGCGACCCGCGCCGCCTGGCAATGGCGGATCGCGGAAATCTCCGCGCCGGGGGTCCCCGGCCACCTCGCGGGCAGCCCCCGGAAATACGAAATCGAGCCGCTCCTGACCTCGGCCGAACTGACCTCCGCTCCCGGCACCTTTGACATTCCCTACGGCCTCACCCAAGTCGGCCGGACCTACCGCGTCCGGGTCCGCCACAAGGACACGTCCGGCAACTGGAGCCGCTGGTCCGCCCCCGCCCAGTTCGCCGCCACCACCCCGCCGCCCGGCCCGCTGCTCCATTACTGGAACTTCAACGCCCTCAATCCGGCCAACCTGCTCAACGTCACCGACACCATCGGCGGCGGCGCGATCGCCCCGGTCCTCACCGGCACCGCCGCGATCGTCTCCGACAGCGGCCAGGGCTTCGCCGCCGAGAACGCCCGCGACGGCGATCCCGCCGGCCACCACCTCCGCGCGAACAACCCGCTCGGTGCCACGGTCAACTTCACCCTGCCCGCCACCGGCCACGAGAACATCGTGGTGAAGTACGAGACCCGTCGCAGCGGCCAGGGCGCGGGGCTCCAGGTCGTCAGCTACACTGTCGACGGCTACACGTATCTTCCCTTCGCCACGATCCCCGTCTCCGACTCCACGCCCGCGCTCCAGGTCCTGGACTTCCGTCAGACCCCCGCCGTCGACGACAACCCGCTGTTTGCCCTGCGGATCACTTTCCAGCAAGGGACCGGCGGCAGCGCGGGCAACAACCGCATCGACAATTTCACTGTCGAGGGCGATGTCCTCGAAACGGTCATCCAGCCCGGCACCTTCGCCTTCTGGCGCGACCGGCATTTCCCGGTGCCCGCCGACTTCGCCAACGAGGCCCTGTCCGGTCCCGAAGCCGCGCCCGCCGGCGACGGCATCGCGAACATCGTCCGCTACGCCCACGGCGTCGGCCCCTACGATCCGGTGGTTCACCTGCTGCCGGTGCTGGTGGCGGACGGCGGCAGCCATCGCTTCCGCTTCCGCTACGATCCCGCCCTGACCGACCTCGTCTGGAAAGTGAAAGCGACCAACGATCTCGGCAGCTGGCCAAGCACCCTGTTCGACTCGACCCTCGGCCCGGTCCCGCCGCTCGACAACGGCTGGCTCCCGGTGACCCTGCCCGCCAGCCTCACCGGCGGCCCCGCGCCCGATCCCCGGATCTTCGCCCGCCTCGAGCTCCAGCTCGCGCCGTGACGGGAGGGAGATGGCGGATGGTGGATGGGTCTTGAGAACGCGAAGCGCTAAGGAGTGTGGACCTTTGGTCAACACTCCCCTCCGGGAGCGCCGGTCTCAGACCGCCAGCCTTGGACTGCGTGCGGCCCGCCGCCGCTCGGTTGCCACGGCCTGCCGTGGTGTCCTCCGACCCGCCAGCAGGCTGGCGGAGGGAAAGCGGCAGCAGGCTGCACGCAGTCCAAGGCCACACCCTGGCACGCGATCCGCTTTACCCTCCGCCACACCATCTTCCTAACAGGGGATTTTTCGGTTGCCGCGGGCCGATCGGATCCGTAAAACCCGGAGTCTCGAATAACGCGATAAATTTAATTTAAAGCTTTCACACCTGACCGCATGACGTTCCGCTTATCTTCCGCCGCCGCTTTAATCGCCCTCTTGTTCTCCAGTTGCGCCTCGGATTCCGGCGTCTCGGTGATCTCCAAATCCCGCGCCACTTCTTACTCCGGCAGCAGCTTCATGCAGCGCGCGGAAGTTTACACCACCGCCCAGCCCTGCCCCACGCTCGCCCAGAAAGCCGTCGACAAGCCGAAAGACAAGCACGGCATGGCCTTCTACAAGCCCTCCGAGCGCACCCGTCTGGTCCGCACCACCGCCTACACCTGCACGGAAGACGATCACCTCGAGTACGGATCGATGAATGCGGCCGGCACCCCGCTGCGCTACACCGACCGCGTCCGCAGCGCCGCCGCCGATTGGGCGGTCTATCCGGTCGGCACCGTTTTCCGCATCAAGGGCATGAACCAGCTCTTCGTCGTCGATGACTACGGCTCCGCCCTCACCGGCACCAACACCGTCGATATCTACACCCCCTGCAAGGCCCACATGGGCGCCTGGGGCCGCCGCCAGGTCGAACTCACCGTTGTCCAGTGGGGCTCCTACGCCCGCAGCGCCGAGATCCTCTCCAAGCGCACCCATCACGCCCACTGCGCGCAGATGTACGCGGCGATCAACCGCCTGACTTCCGGCCGGACGACCGCCACGGCCGCCCGCTGATACAGCTTGGCTTGGCCCGGCTTCACGGAGCCTGACGACTGGCCAAGCCGGCGGGACGCCAGCGCTCCCCGAAACGATGACCCGCCTCCAACGGGCCGCCCATGTCGACCGGCGCTTGGAAGAACTTTTCCCGGCGACCCCGATCCCCCTCGACCACCGGGATCCCTTCACGCTGCTGGTCGCGGTGCTGCTCTCCGCCCAATGCACCGACGCCCGGGTGAACACGGTCACCCCCGCCCTCTTCACGCTGGCCGCGACCCCGGATGCCATGGCGGAGCTGCCGGTCGAGGCAATCCGCGACATCATCCGGCCCTGCGGCCTCTCGCCGAAAAAATCGCAGGCGATCCGCGACCTCTCGCGGATCCTGGTCGAACAGCACGGCGGCCAAGTCCCCGCCGCCTTCGACGCGCTCGAAGCCCTGCCCGGGGTCGGTCACAAGACCGCCTCGGTGGTCATGGCCCAGGCCTTCGGCGTGCCGGCCTTCCCGGTCGACACCCACATCCACCGGATCGCCCGCCGCTGGAAACTCAGCGAAGGACGCAACGTCGTGCAGACCGAGCGCGACCTGAAGAAATTGTTCCCGCGCGACCGTTGGAACGCGCTCCACCTGCGGATCATTTTTTATGGCCGCGCCCACTGCACCGCGCGCGGCTGCGACGGGCGCTCGTGCCTGTTATGCCGTGAGCTCTTTCCCCCAAAGAAAGCGGCGGGTTGAGCGTCTTTCCGGTGTATTTACAACACCTGCTCCTTCCCTCGTTTTTAAAAATCTTTCCTTGCGACGCACGGAATGATTTCGAGAATCCGTCCTTACGCATTCGGCCCTTCAATCGAAAACCATGATCCAAAACCTTACTTCCCGCAGCCGCCGCTTCACGGCCGCCCTCACCACCACCCTTCTGGTGACCGCTCCCATGCTGATGGCACAGGACGGTGCCCCCGCGGGGGAAAAGTCGATGCTTGAAAAGTGGGTCCTCGACGGCGGCCCGACCATGGCCTTCATCGGTGCCGCGGTCGTCGCCTTCATCGCCCTCTGCGTCTTCAATTTCATCAACCTGACCAAGCCGAAGTTCTGCCCGGACGACTTGAAAGCCGCGCTCATGGATCACATGGTCAACTGCCGCGTCCGCTCCGCCATCGAGCTGGCCGCCTCCCACCCGTCCTTCCTCGGCCGCATGATGGCCTACTCGCTGCCGAACATTGACGCCACCCGCCCCGATGACCTCGGCCGCGACCAGATCGAGGACGCGATGGCCGACTTCACCAACAACGAGACCCGCAAGCTGATGACCCCCATCAACTACATCTCGCTGGTCGCCCAGATCGCCCCGATGCTCGGCCTGCTCGGAACGGTGCTCGGTATGGTCGGCGCCTTCGGGTCGCTCGCGACCACCGGCGCCGCCGACCCGAGCGTCCTCGCCAAGGACATCTCCGTCGCCCTTTTGACCACCCTCTGGGGTCTGATCACCGCGGTGCCCTGCCTCATCGCCTACTACTTCTTCAAGGGCCGCCTCAACAGCCTGATCGCCGACTGCCACCACGCCGCGGAAGACATGATCAACGCTTCCCTGCAAACCGTGAATGCCGAGGCGTATTTGGCCAAGATTCCGGAAGGCATCGCCGTTTGATCCCATGACCGCCGGCGGACCGCATCCCGCGACCCGCCCCTCCGGGAACTCAAACCCACCTATCCGTCATGGCTTCCTCAAAACTCCGCGGTTCCACCTCCACCGGGCAGGAAGAACTGAAAATCGACATGTCGCCGATGATCGACATGGTCTTCCTGCTGCTGCTGTTCTTCCTGGTCAACGCCACGGCGATCATCGTCAAGCAGGACCCGAAGGTCAATCCGCCGATCGCCGCCAATTCCCGCATCGCCAAGGACGGCACCGGCCGCATCGTGGTCAACGTCCGGAGCGACGGCACCTTCACCAATGAAAGCTACCAGGAGATCGAATCCGAGGAGGAGATCACTGAACTGGTGAAGAAGGAGAAGGACCGGATCGACCAGCTCGGCTTCAAGCCCAAGCTTCACCTCCGCGGCGACAAGGAAGCGGTCTTCAAGTTCAGCCGCCAGGTGATCCGCGCCGCGGCCAAAGGCGGGGTCGACCAGGTGGTCTTCGCGGTCTACGTCACCGACAAGTAATCCGAACCCTCACCCACCATGGCACGCCATAAGAAACGTGAAAGTATGGACGAGGACCTGCCGGCCCTCGACATCTCCTCGCTGATCGACGCCACCTTCCTGCTCCTGATCTACTTCCTCGTCACCACGACCATCCAGAAGCGCGAGACGGATCTCGACATGACCCTGCCGGCCGCCGCGCCCAGCGAGACGCCGCCGGACATCGACCCGAAATTCATCAAGATCGACGCCAGCGGCGCGGTTTCCGTCGGATCCGGGGCCGCCCAGATCCCGATGGATTCGGATCCCGACTCGCGCGACCTGCCGCTGCTGACCGCCGACTTGCAGACCTACGCCAGCGCCGCGAAATCGGCCGGATCGAACTCCAAGGCGCTGGTCCAGCTCTACGTCGATGGCGGCGCTTCCCAGCAGCGGGTGATCGACGTCCTCAACGTCCTCGCCGGCGTCGGCATCACCAACGTGACCTTCACCGACCTGGTGGACCCCTGATTTCCCCCCGAACCACCGCGCCCGCCGGCACGGTCGCCCTAAGAGATTGCCGCGCCGGCCCGTTCCTCCCTTGCGGAGCGAGCGAGCCGGCGCTGCTCTTTCCTACAAACCTCAAAAATCCAAAGCCCTTTCATTCCCATGAATCTTTCCCGATCCACCCTCATTCCCGTCGTCGGCGTGGCCCTCGTCTCCGGTATCCTGACCGCGCCGCCCGCGATGGCCCAGCTCCAGGAGGACGCCCAGACGCTGAATTCCCGCGCCCTCACCGCGATGGACGAGGGCAAGTGGGAGGAGGCGCTCGGGATGCTCACCCGCTGCGTCGACCTCTACGACAAGAACGCGCTCACCCTCTTCGGCCCGCAGTTCGGCGTGACCTGGTACCGCAAAGGCATCTGCGAACTGAAGCTCCAGCGCTGGGACGACGCCGCGAAGTCGTTCGAAAAGTGCTACCGCGGCTACCCCAACAAGGGCGAACAGGTGGAAAGCGGCGGCAACCTCTACAACAAGCGCGCCCTCCTCCAATGGGGCAACGCCGCCCAGGGCGCCGAGAATTGGGAAGAGGCCATCCGGATGTTCAAAAAGTTCCTCGAAGAGCGCGACAAGACCCGCGACACCTTCCACCCCGGGGCCTATTACATCAACCTCGCGATCTGCCACTTCAAGCTCAACAAGATCCCCGAGGGCATCCAGCACCTCGAGACCGCGATCAAGAACAAGCTCAACTACGGCACCCCGGACGCCGGCATCGTCGCCGCCTTCCAGGCCCTCGTCGCCGCGGTGATCGAAAAGCGCGACGAGAAGTCGCTGCTCGCGTTCATCGAGGCCAACCGCGCCGAGATCGTCATCGAGCCCTACGAAATGGAGAACTACGCCCGGCTCTTCCTCAAGCTCGCGGGCGACGCCATTGGCGCCGACATGGAGGCCAGCGCGATCGCGCTCTACCAGCTGGTGCCCTCCACCGACGTGATGATCGAGGACCTCAAGTCCCGCGTCAGCCGCCTCGGCAGCCGCCCGGGGGTGAAGGAAAAGACCCGCACGCTGGTGAAGAAAAACCTCGAGACCTCCAGTGAGAATCTTGAGAAAATACGCCGCGAAGGAGATCCCAACGAGGTCATCCAGCTCGGCGCGACCGCTTTCATCCATGAGAAGCACGGCAACGTCCGCGGTGCCTTCGCCGCCTACGAGCAGATCGAGTTGTTCTTCCCGAAGTCGAAGAAGCGCGAGGAAAACCTCTACAACCTGGTGCGGACCGCTTCGGTCATCGGCGAGGTGATGGCCACCGAGAACTACGGTTCGCGCTTCCTCAAGGCCTTCCCCGATTCCAAGCACGTCCCCGCCGTCCGCCGCATGATGCTGACCTCGCTGTTCTACGAAGGCGAGTACGACACCTGCATCACCGTCGCCACCGAGATGCTGCCGAAGCTCTCCGAGGGCTCGAAAGAACACGACATCTGCCTCCACGTGCTCGGCGGCAGCTACTATTACACCGGCCAGTACGACAAGGCCCTGCCGCTGCTCGACCAGCACGTCGAGAAGTATCCGAAGAGCCAGTTCGAGCAGGCCGCGCTTTACTTCCAGGCCTCCAATTTCTCCCGCCTGCAATTCTGGGCCAAGGCCGCCAAACTGCTCGACGCGTTCTTCGAAAAACACCCCGACCCGTCGAAGAACATCTACTACTCGTTCGGCCTCTACGACCGCGCGAACTGCCACTACGCCGAGGACGAGAACGACGCCGCTCTGGCCAAGCTCAACCGCCTCGAGGAGGAGTTCCCGAACGTCGAGATCCTCGACATGGCCTTCAACCTCAAGGGCAACGTCCTGCAGAGCAACAAGGACCGCGAAGGAGCCGAGACCTACTACAAGAAGGCGCTCGAGCTGGCGGAACGCCGCGAGAACCGCATTGTCGCCGGCGAGGCGCTCTACTATCTCGTCGCGATGCTCGGCGAGAAGACCGTCGGCAAGGACCCGAACCCGCGGGTCAAGGACGCCGTTCCCTACTCCGACAAGTTCTGGAAGGAGCACGGCACGGATTCGCCTTACAAGACCCAGGTCGCGGTCGCCCAGGTCCACGCCCTCAGCTCGGTCGACCGCGGCGAGGAAGCCCTCAACCGCTTGCGCGACGTGATCGTCGAAATGGCCGCCAACCCGCAGGCCGCCGGCCTTGAGGAGGCAATCAACTCCTACACCGACGTCTACCTCGAGAAGCACACCGTCGACGAACTGAAGGACCACTACTACACCTTCCCGATCAGCGGGCAGAACAAGGCGGCGCTCGCCTTGCTCCGCATCGCCATCATCGGCGTCGCCGAGGGCCAGGTGAAAAAGGCCGAACAGGACCCGACCAAGAAGGCGAAGGCGGAAGCACTGATCAAGGTGCTGTTCCAGGAGCTCAAAAACGACTTCGACGTCAAGGTGCTGTCGAACTACATCCTCGTCCGCACCGGCGACTTCCTCCGCGAGAAGACCTCCGCGCCGCGGCAGGCCCTGCCCTACTACGACGAGGTGCTTTCCCGCACCGACCTGTCCCTCCGCTTCCCCGCCCTGTTCGGCCGCGCTTCGGTGCTCGCGGAAGGCAGCAAGGAGGAGAAGGCCAAGGCGATCGAGGACCTCAAGCGGGTCTTCACCGATTCCCAGGAGAAGCCCGAGAAGGAACGCGCCCTCTTCGGCATCGTCCAGGCCCAGATGTCCTCGAACGACTACGAGGCCGCGGAGGCGAGCGCCAAGCAGTACTTGTCCAAGGAGGGCGGTCAGAACTTCACGCAGTTCGCCCCCGAAGTCGGCTTCGCCCTCGCCAAGTCCTATCACGAGCGCGGCGATATCAACAACGCCCTCGCCAACTACGTCCGCGTCTGGGGCGGCCAAACCGGCCTGATCCGGATTTCCGCCCCCGCGATGAAGGCGTGGATGGAGCTTTCGTGGCAGCGGAACTCTCCGGGCGGCGGCACCGACAACGCCAAGGCCGACCGCCAGGGAGCCTACGAGGCCGGCTGGACCTTCATCGACCAGACCCGCCGCTTCTTCGACAAGATGACCGACGAGGAAAAGAAGATGTGGCAGGAAGTTGAAGCGCTGGTCTCGGAGTTCGAAGCCTCCCCGGACGTGACGTCGATGGCCAAGCTCAAGGCGGAAGCCGCGAAAAAGTGAAGAGTGCCCGCGAACCCACGACCCAAACCACACGATCATGAAAACCTTTCTTCCCTACCTCGCGCTGCCGTTTTTCGCCGTCTCCGCCGCCCAAGCCCAGCAGGCCCAGCCGGCCTCGCAAGCGGAAGCCCTGCTCATCTATGAGGAAGGCGACGAGGAGCGCGTCTGGATCACCGCCGCAACCACCGCGCAGATCCGCTACAAATCGACCGCCGCGGCGGTGGATTCCACCGACGCGAAGATCGACGAGTTCCAATCGATCTACATCTTCGAGCCGCCCGCCCTGACCGAAGCCATCGAGCTCTATCAAGCCCGCAAGTACAGCGAGGCCAAGGACAAGCTGGCCGCGGTGAAAGTCGCTTACAAGGGGATCGAGGAACTGGCCGACAATCCGTCGACCCTCGCCGCCTTCCTGGAACTCGAATGCCTCCGCAAGACCGGCGATCTCGACGGCCTGGCCAAGGCGCTCGAATCCTTCGACAAGGCCGGCCTGACCCGCGAGTTCCAGCTTCGCCAGATCGAACTCTACGCGATGTGGGACGCCGTCCGCACCAAGGACTGGGGCCGGCTTGAAAACATCTGCAACGAGCGCCTCAAGGAGCGGATGCCCGGGTTCCAGCGGGCCCAGGTCGGCTACTGCCTCGGACTCGCGCTGGATTCCCAGGACAAGATCGTCCCCGCGATCAACGCCTACAACATCACGATGACCGCCGACACCGGCGCCTCCGAGGACATCACCCGCAATGCCGCCTTGAACTCGATGCGGCTCTACAAGAAGGACCCCGAGGTGCAGACCGCGATCAAGCTGTGGGGGACACCCGACGAAGTTCCGAATTCGACCGGCCACGCCCGTTTGTTGGAAGCCGCCGCCTTGGCCGAACTCTTCGAACTGACGCTCGGCGGCGGCACCCCGCTGCCGCCGGAGTTCAAGGACCTGCTCAAATACGTGCCAAAGACGGAACCCGCCGCCGCGCCCGAGAAAAAGGAGCCCGAAAAGAAGGCCCCGGCTCCCAAGAAGGACAAGTGAACAGGCCCAGGACGGCCCGCCGCCGGGCCTAGGGCTCTTTGGACTGCGCGCAGCCTGCTGCCGCTCTCCCCCGCCAGCCTGCTGGCGGGGGCTTTTCTTTCAATCCAGGAACTTCCCCGGATTGAGGATCCCCTGCGGATCCAGCGCGTCCTTGAGCGCCTGATGCGCGTCGAAGCCGACCGGCCCCAGCGCCCGGCGGATCCACGGCTTCTTCGCCAGCCCCACACCGTGTTCGCCGGTGATCGCCCCGCCGTGGTCCAGCACCCAGCCGAACAACTGGTCGAGCGCCCGCTCGGCCCGTTCCCGGGTCGCCGGATCCTCGAAATTCGCGACCATCAGGTTGGTGTGGATATTGCCGTCGCCGGCATGGCCGAAGCACGCGATCGGAATCCCGCTGTCCTCCTCCAGCCGGCGGGCAAACTCGACCAAAGCCACCAGCTTCGAGCGCGGCACCACGATGTCCTCGTTGAGCTTGGTCAGCCCGGTGTCCCGCAACGAATACGAGAACTCCCGGCGCAGCCGCCAGATCTCCTCGCAGGCCGGCTCGTCCGCCGCGCGGTCAATCCGGGTGGCCCCGACTTCCCGCAGCAGGGCCTCGATTTCCACGATCTCGCTATCGACCGCCGCCGGGCGGCCATCGATCTCGACGATGAGATGCGCCTGACCATCGGGTAGCATCTCCGGACCCAGCCGCTTCCGCGCGGCGGCCAGCGTGAAGCCGTCGGTGATCTCCAGGGCGGAGGGCAAGTGGCCCCGGTTCAGGATCTCCTGCACCGCCCCCGCCGCCGCCGCGAACTCGGAAAAGACCGCCGCCAGCATTGCCCGCGCCGGGGGCTTCGGGATCAAGCGCAAGGTGACCTCCGTCACCACGCCCAGCATCCCCTCCGAACCGGTGAACAGTCCGCACAGGTCGAAGCCGGTCTTGTTCTTGTGGACCCGCCCGCCGCAGCGCAGCACCCGGCCGTCCGCCAGCACCACCTCCAGTCCCAGGACGTAGTTCCGGGTCACGCCGTACTTCAGGCAGCGCGGGCCGCCGGCATTGGTCGCGATGTTGCCGCCGATCGAGCATTCCTTGAGCGACGCCGGATCCGGCGGGTAATCCCAGCCGCTCGCCCGCGCCGCGGCTTGCAACCCGCCGGTGATCACGCCCGGCTGCACCACCGCCACCCCGTCCGCCGGATTCAATTCGAGGATCCGGTTCATCCGGGCCACCGACAGCACGATGCCGCCCTCCACCGGCACGCAGCCGCCGACATAACCCACGCCCGCCCCGCGGGTCGTCACCGGGATGCTCCTCCGCGACGCGAATTCCAGCGTCTTGGAAACATCGAGGGTGGATTCCGCGAACACCACGAGGTCCGGCAATTGCCGCGCATACCACTTGTCCGCCGCATGCGCTTCAAGATCGTCACCCCGTATTGAAACCTTTCCAGGCCCGAGCAAGGCGGCGAGTTCACCGGCGACTCCCTCCACCGATGCGTGGTTCCCGCCGCCCGCCGCTGCTCCGCGAACTCCCGCCCGCACCTCGACTCCCGCTTCCCTCCGGACTTCCCTCCGGACTTCCCTCCGGACTTCCCCCGACGGTTCGTCGAGATCTTCGAAAACCGCATCCTCATCCGGCTCCCCGACGTCCGGCCGGCCGGTCCGGGTCGGGGTGGCATGAGTGATCCACGAAACGCGCTTGGGAGGGAGGGACACGGAGGAAGTTTCCCCTCTCCCGGCCCCCTGGTCAACCCGCGAGGACGATTCCGGGAGGGCGCTCCAACCCTCAATCCCTGTAGTGAGACCACATCCGCAGGATCAGCACCTTCTTGTCTTCCAGAAAGACCTCGTAAACCAGCCGGTGTTGGAGGTTGATCCGGCGAGAGAAGCATCCGGCCAGGTCCCCGCACAGAGTCTCGTAGCGTGGCGGCGACTGGAATGGGTCCGTCGCGAGGATCGTTAAAAGGGATTGCGCCTGATCCTTGAGATGACTCGCCACCAGTTTCCTCGCGTCCTTGCAAGCTTGCCGGGAATAGACGATTTCGAACATGACTTACCAAGGGAGTTCGCTGGACGCTTGATCCAGTCCTTCGGCCCTTGCCTGCTTGATCGATTCGACGAGATCGGGGATCGAATGCAGGAACAGCGTTTCCCGAATGGAGCGCCAGTCTTCCTCCGAAATCAAAACCGCATTCCCCTGTTTCCCGGTTATTTGAATCGGTTCGTGGGACTCCCTTACCTCGTTGATGAGGGAGTAGAGACTACCCCGTGCCTTGGTCGCGGTGATACTCGTCATGACGGATTAACGTCCGTAAAAGCGCACGTTTGTCAAGGTTGGGCTCACTTGTTGGCGGGTCAAAAAGCCACGCTACCCGAACACCTCATTGCGCAACTGACGAAAGTTGAACAGGCGCTGTTCCGGCGAGTCGTCGTCTGCCGCGAGTCCGCGCAGCGGCCTCGCGCCGTCCTTGCGCTTCGGGCCGAAGCGCCCGCGGCAGGCTTGGAAGATCCCTTCCACGAAGTTCTTTCCACCCAACACGGCCCCGTCACTGAAATAGCGCACCTTGCAGCGGAGATCATCCGCTTGCGACAGCTTGCCGCCCTTCGCCAAAACCTCCAGGGCCTTTTCCCTCGGAATCCTCTGCCGGAAAATTTCCGCCTTGTCTTCCTTGGCCACCTCCTCCGCTTGTCGGGACTCGCTTTCCGGAATTCCGAAAAGGAAACAGCGCCAGCTTCGCAGGGCTTCCTTGGACCTGCACAAAAAATGGGCGGAGCTTGCGCTCCGCCCATCCTCAAATAATCAGTCGTATCCGATCAATTAGCGGCGACGACGAACCAGACCGAGGACACCGAGGAGTCCAAGGAGAGCCGTGGAAGGCTCAGGGATGACGCCGAAAGTCCCGGTCATCGGCTTCAGTGGCTCCGCGCCAGCAAAGAACGAAGAGAGAGGAACCGTGGCTCCATCGCCTGGGATTTGGAAATTGGCATTACTAAAAACCCCAAATTTGTCTCCGTTAATTGCCGCTCCACCCACGGCGGTCTTGTCGAACCAGATGACGCGGAAGACATCACCCGTGCTGACACCATTGATACCAAAAGGAATGCTGTTAGCGGAGGTAACACGATTGTCACCGGCAACCTGACCGTCAGCCTGGTTGTTTGCCACTTGGGTTGCATTGAAGATGTTCATGGATCCCTGAATCCAGAAAACGTCGTCTGTGCCTACAAGAGTTTGCAATGTTCCAGTCGAGTAACCCAGGCCGGGTTCATAGGTGCTGCTGAACCCGTTGCCACCGGCATCAATTACAACGCCCCACAGGAGGTTACTTCCACCAGCGCCGGCTCCATTAGCAAAGTTTGCCAATGAATTGACGGTGGTGCTGAATTGGAGGGAGACAGTTCCAAATGCACTCCCTGCAGCAAGGAGGAGAAGGGATACGATTTTTGCTTTCATTTACTATTTTTTTTGGAGTTCCTGGGGAATTAGAGAGTGGGAACGTAAGTCGGAGCATCAGACCATACCACGTCCGAGACCGCTGCCGCTGATCCCTTCCGAATGACGTATCCATTCCCTCCGACAAGAGAAAACGTATTGGTAACGTTATCGAAAGTGTCAAGGTCTGTCCAAGCTGACCCGTCCCACTCAATCACGGAACTTGCGGCCTTGTTGATACCAGCGGAACCGTTGTTGAAAACGAGCAACTGGTCGCCACTCACAAGTGCGGCCCCGAGGCCAGAAACCCCAATCACTTCACTGACCGGGCTAACGTAGGCGAGACGATTATCCTGACCAACACCAGCGGCCAGCTTCGACACGACGACTCGGCTATTCGACGTCGGGACCTCACCGGTCACCACAAATGAGGTCACTGGCGTATTAGTTCCATTCCGAATAACAAAGGACTCACCGGTGAAAAGCACAACATTGTTGGCTAGATCAAACGAGTTCAAGTCAGTCCAAGCGGTTCCGTCCCACTCATAGGCGGCGTCGGAGGCGAGGTTGATGCCAGGCGTCGAACCACCGAAAGCGAGAAGCTGGGTACCAGCCGGCAAGGTGTTACCCGTGGCCAATTTCAGCAAAGTCCAAGCCGGACGAATTGTGATGGCGTCGCCAGCCACAATTCCAGCGAGCGAATCACCGGTGGGCACCGTGACGGTCACGGTGGTAGCGTCATTTGCGGTAATGAGGGAGACCAAGCCGCTTTTAGCTCCTCCTTCAATTTTCGCAACATGCGGGGTCCCCGTGAACGAGCCAAGAGCGGGCGTTCCAGAAATCGTGATGATGTTGCCAGCGACCGAGGCAACCGTGCCGGCAAAAACTGACGCTTGGTCTAAGGGGATGGAGGCAACAATGTCAGTCTGTGCCTTGATCGACGGCTGGCCGGCGGTCGTGTCACCGAGGGTGACGTAACCGACTGGATCCGTGACAGCGGCGTTGGCCGCTCCGACAGCAAAAAGCGCTCCGAGCAGCGCAAAGGAGATGATTGGTTTCATGACGAGGTAGGACTTACGGT
>CAMCYK010000074.1 GCA_945883695.1 Akkermansia muciniphila
CTTTAGTCCGCCTGAAGCCTCCAACCCGCTCCGCTTCACCTCCAGCGCCTCCTCGCCCTCCCGCCCCGTCTCCAGCCCTTCCCCGAACAACCAGCAGCGATACGCCTCCGCCGGCGTGCCCGCACCCCGCCGCTCGTCCCACGAGTCCAGCGGCGCTTCCCTCACCTTGCACATCCCCCGCCGCGCCCGCGTGCTGCCGCCCGTGGCCTGGCCGTAGCCGGTCCAGCGGTAGTCCTTCGGGTCCTCCACCAGCCCGGCGCGCACCGGATTCAGATCAATGTAGAGCGCCATCGTCCGCAGCGCCTCGCCGTCCTCCACCAGCACGCTCTTGAAGCGTTCCATCCACAAGGTCCCGCGCCGCTCGTGGTGCTTGTTGAACCAGCGGCTGAAGCGCTCTTTCAGCTCCTTGACGAAGCAGGAAAGGTCGCAGAAGCGCTTGCGGAAGGTGTCGAGAATCGCCTCCGCTTCGCTTTCCCGCCCCGCCTCCCGCACCCGCGCCAGTTCCTGGCGGACCGCAGCGAGGTAGCCTCTCGAATACAGCAGCGACAGGTGCTCCAGCAGCCGTTCCTCGCCGCCCTCGCCTTCGAAGCGTTTCAGGAATTTCGCCCGCTCCGGGACTTTCACCAGGATATGGAAGTGGTTGGCCATCACCGCGTAGGTGAGGATTTCCACGCCGGAGAATTTCGCCATCCGCCACATCAACCGGAGGAAAGCCTCCTTCTCGGTGTCGCCGAACAGCTTCGCGCCGCCGGCGGTGCGGCTCATCACGTGATAGGCCTGGCCACCGGCATGCTCGCCGCCGAACTGGCCGAGCAGGCGCCGCGGCGGGCGCTTCATCGAGCGTCCGATGACCTCCATCCGCCCCGGAGTGGGGGCAGTCGGCAGGGTGATCTCGTCGAGCGGGGAGAGTTCCTTCAAGTCGCTGGGATTCATCGGAAAGGAGGGGCTGACGAAAGGAAGGAAAGCGCGCCAGGAGCGGGATGTCAATCACTGCTTGCCTGGCAACAAATTTGCAAAAACTCTTGTCGAAAACTTTGAAGAAAACTTGCAGTTTCTGGAGGCCAACCATTTCTTCTCCCTGGAATCCTTTGATTCACTTCTCCTCCCAGCGAAGCGTTTAGCAGCCCCTCTGTTTCCTTCTTCGTCCGCGAGCCATCCGTTCCTAGAGCTTTACCGCATATGACTTCGCCCCGGCCACCGGCAGGGGGCGCTCGTCGGTGACGCGGGAGCGCCGGTGGACGCCGCAAAGCAGGCCGACGGCACCCAGTGAAAAGACCAAGCTGGTGCCGCCGAAACTGACGAAGGGCAGCGGCAGGCCGTCGTTGGGCAGCACCGCGGTGGTGACCGCGATGTTGACCATGGCCGGAACAACGATCACGCAGGCCAGGCCGAGGGCGAGGCAACGGTCGAAGAGGTTGGAGGCTTGGCAAGCAATCAAGCAGCCGCTGACCGCGATCAGGACGAAGCAAAGCACCGTCCCCAAGGTGAACAGCAGACCGAGTTCCTCGCCCACGACCGGGAAAATGAAGTCACTGTGGGCGAAGGTCAGCGTGCCGAATTTCTCCGACCCGTTGCCGAGACCGACGCCGGACGGCCCGCCGTTCCCGAAGGCAAGCAAGGCCCGGTATTGTTGACGGCCTTTGTCGAGCTGATGGACAGGGTCATCCAGGTTCAACCAGGCGACGATCCGCGACCAGCGGTTGTCGTCGGAGCGGATGAACCATCCCGCCCCTGCCATGGCAACCACCGCCGTCGGAACCAGATAGAACAGGCGGGTGCCAACACAGAAAAAGATGGCGGCCGCGGTGACCGCGAGCGCGAGGGCCGAGCCGACATCGGTCTCGATGGCGATCAAACCCAGCGGAAGCGCGATCAACATGCCGGGTAGGACGAAGCCGCGCCAGAAAGTATGGGTTTCGGTCTGCCACCGGGCGAACCAGCCGGACAGCGCGATCACCCCGACAATCTTGGCGGCTTCCGAAGGCTGGAACTGAAAGCCCAGCAACTTGATCCAGCGCTTGGAGCCGTAGACCTCCACGCCTACTCCGGGGACAAAGCAAAGCGCCAACAGGAAACAGGCGCCGGCCAGCGCCCAGGGCCACAGCCGCCGCAGCCAGACCGGGTCGAGCCGGGACAAGACGAGCGCGCCAGCGAGCCCCAAAGCCGCCATCTTCGCCTGTCCCGTGAGCAGCTTGTAGGGCAGCTCCACATTCCTCACCCACGCGCTGGTGCTGGCGAGCATGATGAGGCCGAGGGTCACCAGGGCGGCGACGGCGGCGCAGAGAATGATGGAGGCACTGCGGTTCATGAATGGGGAGGTCAGGGAATGTCCAGCCGCATGCCGGGCCGCAGCTTGCGGGGGTCGCTGATGCGGTTGGCCTTCATCACGGCTTCCGACGTGGTGCCATGGATCCTGGCGATCTTCCAGAACGTATCGCCGTCCTTGACGGTGTATTTCTTGCCCGCGACCGATGAAACCGCAGGGCCCGCGGCCTGCTCGACCCGGCGGGTGACGTCGGGGCGAACCAGCACCGCGGCGGCTTCGGTTTCCACCATCGGCGCGCTGCGGAGATCATCGACGGGCACGAGTTCGATCGCGGCTTCGACGGGCGTTTCCAGAACGGCGCTGCCGTTGCGGAGGCGGATCAGTTCCTCGGGCTCCTGGGCCACGATGGTCCGGGCCGGGATGCGGAGAATGCGATTGGCGCGCAGCTCGATGTTGTCGTTCTCGGCGCGCAGCGCGGCCACCTCCACGCCGTGGGCGAGCGCGATTTTCTCGTAGCTGTCGCCGACCTTGACGAAGTGGACGGAGTCCTCGCCGCTGGCGAGCTGGGGCAAGCTCGCCTGGGCGTCCGGCAGGGGCTTCGCTGGCTGGAGCAATTCCTTTTCAGCGACGGCGGCCTGCGGGGCATCGCCCTCGAACAGGTGGCTGTGCGCGAAGATTCCGGCGATGGCCACCACGTGGATGACCAGGATGACGACCAGCGCGCGGGCGATGCCGAGATTCGGCACGTCACCCTCCATTTCGGGGAGCGGCGCGGTGGAGGAGGTGGTGGCGCGGTGCTTTTTGCGGGCAACGTTGGCGAACAGGGTGCGGAAGGCGCCCTTCGTCACCGGGCGGCGTTTGACGGACAAGCTGGACAGTTTCATGGGTGAGGATCAACGAAGGTTGAGAACGAGTTCACGGAAGACATCCCCGCGCTGTTCAGAGCCGGAGAACTGGTCGACAGAGGAAGTGCCCGGCGACAACAGCACGGTCGCGCCGCGCGGGGCGAGGCGGCGGGCGGCGGTGATGGCCTCGGCGAGCGTCACGCTTTGCTCGACCGGCACGGCGGCGGAAAACACGGCGGCAAGCGGTGCGGCGATCTGGCCGAAGGTGACGGCGGCCACCGCTTTCCTGGCGAGCAGCGGGACGACCGGCGCGTAATCGAGGCCCTTCTCCTTGCCGCCGGCGATCAGCACCACCGGCCGGGTCTGCGAACGCAGCGCGCTTTCGAGGGCGTGCAGGTTGGTTGCCTTCGAGTCGTTGAGGTATTCCACGCCGTCGAGCGTGCGGACCAGCTCGCAGCGGTGGAGCGGCGGCGCGTAGCCGTCGAGCGCGCGGCCGGCGACCTCAACCGGAATCCCGAGCGCCTCGCAGGCGGCGATGGCGGCCATCGCGTTCTCCGCGTTGTGCAGGCCGCGCATCCGGGTGGAGGCTTCGAGATCGAGCAAGGTCGCGCCGCCGCGCGTGATGACGCGGCCGTCGGAGAACCAGTCGGCCGACGGGTCCTCGGTCGAGAACGTGACGACCCGCGGGGTCACCGCAGGCAGCTTTTCGCCGGCGCGGACCACCGCGATGTCGCTGCTGGTTTGATTCTCGAAAATGCGGAACTTCGCGTTGAAGTAGGCTTGGACCGTCGGATAGCGGTCCATGTGGTCGGGCGCGAAATTCAGCCAGACCGAAACGTCCGGACGGAAACGCCGGATGGTTTCCAGTTGGAACGAGCTGAGCTCGAGCGCCACCGCGGTCGGCACGGGATCGCGCAGCACCACCTCGCTGAACGGCACGCCGTAGTTGCCGCAAGCCACGGCGTCGTGGCCGCCGGCGCGGAGGATCCGCTCCACCAGTTCGGTGGTGGTGGTCTTGCCGTTGGTGCCGGTGATGCCGATGATACGACCTTTGTAGTAGCGGGAGGCGAATTCGGTCTCGCCGACCAGCTCGCCCGCGCTGGCGGCATAGGCGGCGACCAGCGGGCCGTAGGTGTCGATGCCGGGGCTGACCACCAGCAGGTCGCAGGCGGTGGCGCGGCCGGCGGCCTCGTCGGCGGACGGGTGCAGCACGGTCCCTTCCGGCATCCCGCCGATGCTGTCGGCCGTGTCGTGGGCGTGCACGGCGGCCCCCTCGCGCAGCGCGAGCGCGGCGGCGGCGCGGCCGCTGCGGCCGGCCCCGAGGACAACGACGGTTTTTCCAGCGAGGGTCATCAGGCGATCTTGAGAAGGGCAAGGCCGGCGAGCGCGAGCATGATGGAGATGATCCAGAATCGGATGATCACCTGGCTCTCGTGCCAGCCGCGGAGTTCGAAGTGGTGGTGGATGGGCGCCATCGCGAAGATGCGCTTCTTGCGGAGCTTGAAGCTGCCGACCGGCAGCATCACCGAGAGCGCCTCCATCACGAAGACGCCGCCGATGATGACCAGCAGCAGTTCCTGCTTCACGCAGATCGCCGCGGTGCCGAGCGCGCCGCCGATGGCCAGCGACCCGGTGTCGCCCATGAAGACCTTGGCCGGGTGGCAGTTGAACCACAGGAAGCCGAAGCCGGCGCCGGCGAGGGCGAGCACGAAGACGGTGAGTTCGTTGACGAAGCGGTTGTGCGGGATGAGCAGGTAGTCGGTGGCCATGTAATAGTGGCCCGCGAGATACGCGAGGATGCCGTAGGCGAGGGCCACGGTGATGGTGCAGCCGGTGGCGAGGCCGTCGAGGCCGTCGGTCAGGTTCACCGCGTTCGAGCAGCCGATGATCACCATCGCGAAGAACGGGATGCACAGCCAGCCGAGGTCGACCAGCGGGAACTTGAAGAGCGGGAAGCAGATCGAGCCGATGCCGATCGGTTCGTCGCCCAGACGGAAGCCGGCGAAGCCCTTTTGCAGTTCTTCCGCGGTCGCGCCGTAGCCGGAAATTTCCTTCTTGAAATAGATGAAGCACCCGGCGACCAGCGCCACCACGAGTTGCCAGAACAACTTCGTCCGGGCGCTGACGCCGTCGGACTTCTTCTGCTTCACCTTCTTGTAATCGTCGCAGAAGCCGAGCAGGCCGAGCGCGGTCATCGTGCAGGCGCAGACGGCGACGAAGGGATTGAGCGGCCGCGCGCAGACCAGGGTGGTGATCAGCACCGAGCCGATGATCAGCACGCCGCCCATGGTCGGCGTGCCGACCTTTCCGCCGTGGAGTTCGGCCAATTTGTGGACTTCGGCGGCGGTGCGGATCGGCTGGCCGACCTTGAGCGAGATCAGCCGGCGGATCACCCGCGGCCCGGCGACCACGCTGAGGAAGAACGCCAGCAGGCAGCCGACGGCGGCGCGGAAGGTGATGTACTGCAGCAGGTTGAAAAAGCTGAACGTGTGCGCCCATTCCTGGACGCCCGCCGCTTTCTCCGCGTCGAAGGCCGCCTGCCACCATTCGTAGATCAGATAGAGCATCAGTCGTGGGAGGGATAAGCCTGGTGCATCACGCGTTCGATCGCGGCGCTGCGGCTGCCTTTGAAGAGGACGACGTCACCCGGCTTCGCGTGGCCGGCCAGCCACGCCACGGCCGCGGCCTCGTCGGGGAAATGTTCGGCCTTGCCGGCCCCGTCGGCGATGCCCTGGGAGCCTTCGCCCACCGCGAGCACCACCAATCCGCGGTCGGCGGCGTGGCGGCCGACCTGGAGATGGGCCTCGGGGGCGTGGGTGCCGAGCTCGGCCATCCGCCCCAGCACCGCGATCCGGCGGCCGCCGGCGGGCACGGCCATTTCGGCCAGGGTGTCGAACGCGGCGAACATCGACTCGGGATTCGCGTTGTAGGTATCGTCGATCACCGTGATGCCGCCGGTGACGAAGCGGCGCAGGCGGCCGCTGGTCAGCACGGTTGCGGCAAGGCCGGCGGCAATCTCCCGCGGCGCGATGCCGAGGAACCAGCCGGCACCGGCGGCGAGCAGGGAATTGGTCACCATGTGGCGGCCGGTGACCGGCAGCTCGACTTCCGCGACCGCATCGTTGTCGATGACCAGCGTGAAGGTCGAGCGGCCTTCGTGCTGGTGGAGGTTCTCGGCGCGGATCATGCCGCGGCCGTTGCCGGCGGTGAACACGCGGGCTTTGGTACGACGTTTGAAGTAGTCGTGGAAATCGCAGCCGGCCGGGACGAACAGCGCGCCATCCTCCGGCAGGCAGCGGGCGAGCGCCCCCTTTTCCTCGGCGATCGATTCGCGGCTGCCCATGAACTCGATGTGGGCGGTGCCGATGTTGGTGATGATGCCCAGGCCGGGCCGCGCGATCTCGCACAGCGGGGCGATCTCGCCGGGATGGTTCATCCCCATCTCGAACACCGCCGCATCGTGGCTTTCCTCAAGCGCGAGGACGCTGAGCGGGAGGCCGATGTGGTTGTTGAGGTTGCCGCGGGTGGCGCAGACCGAGTACGCGCGGCCGAGCACCGCGGCGGTGAAATCCTTGGTGCTGGTCTTGCCGTTCGAGCCGGTGATGCCGACCACCGGCAGCTCGCGCTGGCGGCGGTGCCAGGCCGCGAGCCGCTGCAGCGCGACCAAGGTGTCCGGCACCCGGACCACGGCGGCGTGCTCCGGCTCCGGGCCGTCCCAACGCTCGACCACCACGATCGAGGCCCCGGCGGCGATCGCCTGGTGCGCGAAGTCGTTCGCGTCAAAACGCTCCCCGCGCAGGGCGAAGAACACCGAGCCGGCGGGGATCGTGCGGGTATCGGTCGAGACCGAAGTCGCGAGCACGTCGCCGCGTCCGGCGGCGAGTTCGCCGCCGGCATGCCGGGCCAGGGTGCTGGCATCGAGCGGACTCATCGCTTGCGGGGTGGTTCTTCGGGCCGTTCCTCGAGGGCGCGGCGCGCCTCGCGGCGGTCGTCGAAGTCAACGGTGCGGTCGGCGAACTGCTGGTAGGTCTCGTGGCCCTTGCCGGCGATCAGCACGATGTCGCCCTTGCCGGCGGCATGGATCGCGATGCGGATCGCCTCGGCGCGGTCGACCACGGTCTTGTAGCGCGCGCCGGCCATGCCGGCTTCGATGTCCTTGAGAATGGCTTCCGGCTCCTCGCCACGAGGGTTGTCGGAGGTCACGATGCAGGCGTCGCTGAGCTCGGACGCGGCCTTGCCCATCAGCGGGCGCTTGGTCTTGTCGCGGTCGCCGCCGCAGCCGAACACCGTGATCAGCCGGTTGGGCCGCAGCTCCTTGAGGGTGCGGCAGACGTTTTCCAAGGCGTCGGGTGTGTGGGCGTAGTCGACGAACACGGTCACGCCGTCGCGGCTGCCGCAGAACTCCATCCGGCCGGGCACCTGCGGCGCGTCGGCGAGGGCGGCCACCGCCTCGCGCAGCGGGACCTTGAGCGCGCTGGCGGCGGCCAGCGCGGCGAGCGAGTTGTAGACATTGAAGCGCCCGATCAAGGGGGCGCGGACCAGGTAGGACTTCCCCTTCGCGGTGAGTTCGAACTCCATCCCGCGGGCGCTTTGCTTGAAGTTGTTCGCGCGGAAGTCGCAGTGGACATTGAAGCCGTAGCGGATCACCGGCAGGCGGTGGCCTAACAGCGCGACCAGCTTCTCGCCATGGCCGTCGTCGAAATTCACCACCGCCACCGGCTTCTTGCCGTGCGGGTCGGCGGCGAGCGCTTCGAACCACGAGAACTTGGTCGCCGCGTAAGCGTCGAGCGTGCCGTGGTAGTCGAGGTGGTCCTGGGTGAGATTGGTGAAGACGGCCGCGTCGAAGGCGATGCCGTCCACGCGCTTCTGGTCGATGCCGTGCGACGAAACCTCCATCGCGGCGCCGCGGCAACCGTGGTCCGCCATCCGGGCGAGCAGGCGGTTGAGCTCGACCGGTCCGGGCGTGGTGTGGGCGGCGGGCTTCGCCTCCTCGCCGTCGTCGACCAGCACCGTGCCTAACAGCCCGGCGCGATGCCAGACGCGCTTCATCAGGTGATGGAGCAGGAAGGCGCTGGTGGTCTTGCCGTTGGTGCCGGTGACGCCGGCCAGCTTGAGTTTTTGCGCGGGATCGCCGGCCAGCACCCGGGCGAACGCGGCCAGCGCGTGGCGGGTGTCGCTGACGTGGATGTAGGGCACGTTTTCCGGATGCCCGGTCTCGGCGGCCGAGTCGGAGATAATCGCGGCGGCCCCGTTTTCCAGGGCCATCGGGATGAACATCCGGCCGTCGCGGCTGTCGCCGCGGATCGCGACGAAGGCGGTGCCGGGTTCGACCAGGCGCGAGTCGGCGGTGACGGCGCGGATCTCGACGTCAAGCGGACCCACGGCCAGCGGGCGGTTCAATGAGGCGATGAGGTCGCGTAAAATCACGGTTTCTGGGTTCCGGCGAGCTTGGCCTCTTCCTCCACCGGTTCGGTGGGGGTGAGATTCATGTGGGCGGCGAGCCGCGTGCCGATCTTGCCGAAGACCGGCGCGGCGATGGTGCCGCCGTAGCGGGTGACCTTGGTGGTCAGCGGATCGTCGATCACGACGATGCAGACGAAAGCGGGGTCCTTGGCGGGCAGCATGCCGGCGAAGGACACGGTGTAGTGGCCGGTCTGGTAGCGGCCGTCCTTGATCCGGATCGCGGTGCCGGTCTTGCCGCCGGCGAGGTAGCCGGGGACCTTCGCCAACAGCGCGGTGCCCTTGACGTCGACCACTTTCTCGAGCGCCGCCCGCATCGCCTTGGCGGTCTCCGGGCGCAGGACGGTGGCGACTTCTTCCGGCTCGAAGCGCTCGACCAGGGTGCCATCGTTGGCGATCACCGACTTGACGATCCGCGGCTTGCGCAGCTTGCCGTCGCCGGCGATCACGCAGTAGGCGCTCGCCATCTGCAGCGGCGTGACGGCCAGCGCGTAGCCGTAGGTGGCGCGGGAGAAATCGACGGCGTTGCCGGTGTCGCGGACCACCCCGCGGCTTTCGCCGCTGAGCAGGATGCCGGTCCTCGCGCCGAAACCCCAGCGGTCCATGTAGTCGTAGTAGCGGTTGCTGCCGAGCTGCAGGCCGAGCTTGTAGGCTCCGATGTTGCTGGATTTCGCGAGCACGCCTTCGACCGTGAGGTAGCCGTAGGGATGATGGTCGGGAACCCGTACCTTGCCCTGCTGGTAGAGGCCGTTGTGGCAGAAGATCGAGGTTTGCGGGCTGACCAGCCGTTCGTTGAGCGCGCCGGCGGCGGCTACGATCTTGATCGTACTACCCGGCTCGTAGTTCGCCTGGAGGGCGAAGTTGGAAGCGTTCTTGTCGAGGTCCTCGAGCAGGTTGAGGTTGAAGTCCGGCCGGCTCGCCATGCCGAGGATCTCGCCGGTCTTCGGATCCATCACGATCACGCAGCCGCGCTCGCTCTCGAACTCGGCGAGGCCGGCGTCGAGTTCCTCCTCGATGATCGCCTGCACGCCCATGTCGAGGGTGAGCTGGACATTGAGCCCGGAGCGCGGTGCCAGCAGGCTCGACGAGCTGCCCGGGATGCGGGCGCCGTTGGCGGCCCGCGGATGTTCCTGCCAGCCGTCGCTGCCGGCGAGATAGTCTTCCAGGGCGGCCTCGATCCCGAACTTGCCAACCTGGCGGAACACTTTCGCGCCCGTTTCGTCGACCTCCGTGATCTCGCCGGTGTAGCCGATGACATGGGTTGCGAGGTCCGGCGAGGTGTACCAGCGCTTGTACGACCCGCGCATCAAGAAACCCTCGAGCCAGTGTTTCGCGATCAATTCACGGACCCCCTCCGCGGCGTCAGCCTTGAGATTCTTGACCAAGGGGAACGAGCGGGCGCCGCTCGCGATGGCCTTTTTGATCCGGTCCCGCATGTCCTCGCGCTTCAGGCCGAGCGGCCGGGCGAGGATGTTCACCGCCTGGGCGAGCCCTTTTTCAAAGACCGCCGCGGGCGGCATCTCGTCGAATTCCTTGAGGACCACGTCGCGCTCGGCGAGGATCCGCCGCTTGCGGGCCGGCGCGTCGAGCAGCTCCCAGCCTTCGACCCGGCTGACCCGCTCGTGGGCGAGCGGATAGGACAGCATCAGCGGATCCGTCAGGTGGTCGACATCCACGAAGACGGTGGCCACCGGCATGCTCTTGGCGAGCACCTCCTCGTTGCGGTCGACGATCTTGCCGCGCAGGCCGGGCAGGGTCTCCCGGTGGTCGAAGCTCCGGCGCGATTTGGCGGCGAGGTCCTTGCGGTCCCACACCTGGATCTGGATCAGGCGGACCGAAAGCAAACTGAGCCCGGCCACCAGGACCGAGCACAGCAGGAGACAGCGGATCTGGAAGGCACGCGGGGTCATGTCGAATCGCGGGCGGATGCCACTTCGGGCGACGGGCGGGCGGGGGCCACCTCCTCGATGTCGGCGGGGGTGATGTCGATCAGGCCGCTGCCGTTCTCGCGCAGCCGTTCGCGCATGTCGAAGCGGTCGAGCAGCTCGTCGGTGTTGACCTCGATCATGCGGATCTTCAGGCGGGTCTGGTCCATCCGCGTCTCGGCCTGGTCGATCAGCCGCGCGGTCTTGACCTGCGAATTCTTGTAAACCGCGTGCATCACGCCACCGGCCACCACCACCAGGGCGGCGAGGATCAGCGAGATGAAGACGGACGCGTGGGTCTTGGGTTCGGAGCGGAGTCGGTTCATCGGGGAGGGGTGGCGGGGTCCAGAAGCTCGGCGACCCGCAGTTTCGCACTGCGGGCCCGCGGGTTGACTCGGATCTCTTCGTCGCTGGCGGCGATCGCCTTGCGGACGGGCAGCCGGAAGCACCAGTCGGGATTCGGCCGCGGTTCGGGCCAGCCGGGTTGGTCGAGAAAGGGCTTCGAGCGGTGCTGCATGAAACGCTTCACCATCCGGTCCTCCAGGCTGTGGAAGGTGATCACCAGCAAGCGGCCGCCGGGTTTGAGGACATCGACCGATGCCTCCAGCGCGCGCTCGAGCGAGCCGAGCTCGTCGTTGACCACCATCCGGATGGCTTGGAACGCCTTGGTCGCCGGGTGGATGCGGCCGCTGCGGCCGATCGTTTTTTCAATGCACCCGGCGAGGTCGGTGGTGGTGTCAAAAAGGCGGGTGGCACGGCGTTGGACGATCGCCGCGGCGATCCGGCGGGCCCGCGGTTCCTCGCCGAGCTCGCGGAAAATGCGCACGAGTTGGTCTTCCGGCCAGGTGTTGACCACTTCCGCCGCGTCGAAGGGGCAGGCGGGGCCCATCCGCATGTCGAGGGGGCCGGCGCCGCGGAACGAGAATCCCCGTTCCGCGGCGTCGAGTTGCCGGGATGATACCCCGAGGTCCAAAAGCAGGCCATCGGCCCGCCAGTCCCCCCGGACCTCGGGGATGTCCCGGAGATCGGCGAAATTTCCCTGCCAGGTGCGGAAGCGGTTGCCGAAGGCGGCCAGCCGTTGTGCCGCGAAAGCCAGCGCTTCGGGATCGCGGTCCACCCCGAGGACGTTCGCGCCGGCTTTCAGGAAAGCCTCGCTGTGACCGCCGCCGCCGAGGGTGCCGTCGATCAGGCGCATCCCCTCGCCCGCGCGCATCCACGCGCTCACCTCGGCCGGGAGCACGGAAAGATGATAGCCGGCCGCGCCGCCGGGAGCGGCGCTCGCATGAAAAAAATCCATCGGCCGCCGCCCTGCCAACCAGCCATGGAACGCAGGGCGGACAGCCGTATGGGAATGAACGGAGCGGAGCGCTGTCCCGAGTGCTCCGGTCCGTTCGCATGGAAAATCTCCGGCGGTCCGCGCCGACAACCAGCCAGCAGCGGCACGGACCACCGAGTTCAAGAGCGAAAGAGGTACTGTCCCGAGTGACCCCTCCCGCCCAGCCTGGAAAATCATCGGCCGCCGCCCTGCCAACCAGCCATGGAATGCAGGACGGACAGCCGTATGGGAGTGAACGGAGCGGCGCGCTGTCCCGAGTGCGCCGGTCCGTTCGGATGGGAAAACGTAGCCCAACTCCCGCACCTGACCGAGCGCCGCGATGGGTGTCGCGAGGCTGGCTTGTGCCGATACGGGAGTTGGATGGGCGAACAGCATGTTGTCGCTTTCTGCGTGGTGTGGGCGGGAAAGTGGAAAATTCACAGGACGCCGAGGTCGCCGTCGTCCATGCCTTGCTCGATCTGTTTGATTTGCTCGAAAATCGAAGGGGCACAGAGCATGTAGTAGGGTCCGCGGCCGGCGAGGATGACCAGTCCCTCCGCCTCGAGGCCGATCTGCTCGCTCCAGTCCTTCGGCACGGTCAGTTTGCCCTGCTCGCTGACGACGGCCTTTTTGGACATCATCCGGAGGTGACCGACGATCTGCTTCTGCCTGGCTTGAGACAGGGTGCTGTTGGCCACCTGCTCGAACTTCAGGTCGAACTCTTCCTCGCTGTAGACCTTGATGACCGGCAGATCGTGCTCCTTCGAGAGCTGGAGACGGATCGGGGTCTTGTCGGTCGCCGGCCGCCACTCAACCGGGATGGAAACCCGGAATTTCGGGTCCATCTTGTGGTCAACATGACTTTCGTGAACTTTGGCGGAGGAAGACATCGAGTGCGGACAAACCGCTGAAGTGCCCCCAACTACACCAAAGTACACTCAAATCGTCAATTTAAATTCCGGGTGGCTTAAATAAAATTTTAAAACGCTAATATCCAAGTGATTGAGCCAAATTTCAAACCCTTCACCGGGGCTTTTCCAGGCGAGATTTCGGCTGATCGAACCTGATTTTTTCGAAAATTTAACCATGAAAACCCGGGACTCAGCCGGTTACGGACAAGTCCCTACCACGGAGTGTATTGGAAGTCCAGCCGGTGTTCTCCGGTGTACTTTTTGCGCGGTGGAAGGCCGCGTCGGGCCGCGGGGCTTCGCGTTGCGTGCCCCGGGCGATCACCTCTTGTCCCGACAGGGCAAAAACCGAAGCGCTCGACGACTTCTCCTACCGCACCTTCACCACGGCGCGCGCCTTTCCTTCCGGATCTTTGGCCGGGTCGGGCTTCCAGCCGAGGGTGAAGCCCTCGATCAGTGCCACCGAGCCCTTGTTCCAGAGCTCGAAGGCGGCATTCGGGCCGGCATCAAAGTCGAAGCGGTGGCCCTTGAAGCCCGCGATGTCCAAGCGGGCCTGGCTGACACCCGGACCGCTGAACGGCTCCGTTTCGGCGTCGAGCGGCTCCAACAGGTCGAGTTTCAGCTTCTTGCCATCGGTGCGGACCAAGTCGACCCGGTCCCGTTTCGCCTTGTCGTTCCGCTTGCCGATGTCGCTCTCGTGGTAATAGGCGTCCGGCACCTGGAAGCGCAGGACGAAGCGCGGATTGGCGAGGGTCCCCTTGTCGAGCAACCTGCCGCCGGCGGTGATCTGGTCGCCGTCGAATTCGAAGTTCACCTCGAAGCGCGCGCCGCCCGCCACCGTGCCGCGGTAAACCACTTTCTCGGGATTGATGGCAGCGGGCGTGACCGCCTCCCAGCCGTCCTTGACCGGCATTTTGGCGACCACCCCGCCGTTCGGCAGGACCTCCTCGACCAGCGGTTGAATCTTGATCGCGTAACGGCTGCTCATCATCACGCCCTTGTCGCCCATCCCGGTCAACTGGCCGACGCCGGAAGGGCTGATCAGGAACTGGAAGCTCCGGCGTTCGTAGCCGGCGTAATTGCCGATCCACGGCTTCACGTTGAGCTGTGGCAGTTCGTCGCCACGGAGGGCGAGCAAGGGCAGGAGAGCGAGCAAGGCGGGGAGTTTTCCTTTCATGACGAGAATGAAGAAAGACGGAAGCCCGCCGTTTTGCCAGTCGTTTTCTCCGTCATGGATGCCACCGCACTCGCCCGTTCCGCCCGCAGCGACACCGCACCGCCCGCGGAGCTGACCCCGGAGCAGCGGGTCCTCTGGCTGGCCCGCGCCGGTCGCTGGGACGAAGCCCACGACGGCTGCCAGGATCTGCCCGACCCCGCCGGGGCGTGGATCCATGCCTGGCTGCACCGCGAGGAGGGCGATTTCGGCAACGCCACCTACTGGTATTCCCGCGCCGGCCGAGCCGCGCCATCCCGCAGCAAGCCGCTGGAGGAAGAGTGGCTCGAGATCGCAACCACCTTGAGTCCCCCACCCTAAGCGGGAAACCACCTCCGGGCCTCCGCGGAAAACGCGGGCAAGGCGCTCTCGGATCTGACTCCCGCATCATTAAATCCGCTTTTGTGGGGGCAATTCATCTAATCACGCTTGGCCAAAAGAACAAAAATATCATTTTCTAGCATTTAACCTTAATTATTTGCACGCTTGGGGGGGAGGATGCATTCTCGGGGGGAAATCCTTTTCGCTCCTCATGAAAAATCCGACATCCAACCTGCGATCCGCTCTCCTCAATGCCGCGCTGGTGACCGCGATCACGCAAGGCCCCGCGCTGCACGCGGCAAATCTTTACTGGGATACCAACGGCGCGACCGCCGGCTCCGGCAACGCTTCCGGGAGCTGGAATGCCGGCACCAACTGGACCACCGACGCCGCCGGCACGAGCGCCCCGGTCGCCTGGTCCGACGGCGAGACCGCCGTCTTCTCGGCCGGCACGGACGGAGTCAATCTCACCGCCACGATCACCGGAACGGTCGTCACGCCCGCGATCATCATCGAGGAAGCCGGCAACACGGTGACCCTCGCCGGCGGGACCATCGAGAGCGGTGGAGGCTCGATCAACAGCTCCGCGCTCGGGGTGGTCACCGACCGCAACGTCAATATCACGTCGGTCATCGCGGGTGCCGGCGGCCTTACCATTGCCGCCAATGGCGACCTCTCCCCCACCGGTGGCGGATCGAACTCCGACCTCACGCTCTCCGGTATCAATACCTTCACCGGCGACCTCACCGTCACCGCCGGCCTCGTCACCTGGAACACCGAGAATTCCTTCGGCGACGCGGCCAACAAGATCGTCCTCAACGGCGGCGGCCTGCTCACCACCGTCGCCGCCGCCACCTTGAACCGCGACATCGTGATCGGGGCCAACGGCGGCACGCTGCGGACCTACGGAGCCACCGCCCTCACCCTCAACGGCGTGATCTCCGGCAGCACCACGATCAACCGCACCGACGGCGGGAATATCATCCTGAACACGGACCCGACCTTCTCCGGCACGCTCAACGTGCAGCGCGGGATCGTCACCCTGGGCAACGGCGGCACCACCGGCAAACTCGCCGCCGTCACCACGATCAACCTCGGCGACGCCGGCGGAGCCGGCATCCTCCGCAACCGGCTCGACGGATCGTCCAACATCGCAGCCATCACCAACAGCGCGCCGATCAACTTCCTGAACGCCGGGGCCGTGCTCGAGCAGTTCGGCGACGCGGCCGACGAGCTCGTTTTCAACACGACCTTCGGTGCCGACACCGTGAACGGCATCCTCCGCAGCCGCGGCGGCGACTTGACCCTGGCTTCCGGTGCCAACGTCAAGGTAAACATCCTCTCGCTGACCTCGGACCCCGCCAACAGCCCGACCGCCCTGGTCGGGAACTTCAAGATCGGGAGCGGCGCCCAGTTCGCCGCGCGCTACTTCAATATCGGCGACGGGAACGCTACCGCCGGCACCGTGGCCCAGACCGGCGGCACCGTGACCATCGAGTCCGGAGCCGCAGGCTTCCGCCTCGGCCACTGGAACAATGGTCTCACGCCAGGCTCGATCTACAACCTCTCCGGCGGCACCTTCGACGGCACCGCCGCCGCCGGCAACACCGGTGAAGCCCAGCTCATCAGCGTCGGCTGGGACGGCCAGGGAACCATGACCGTCGGCGGCGGTGCCGGCACCGCCACCCTGAAGGCCGTCGGCATCCAGCTCGACCGCAACCGCGCCGGCACCGCAAACTTCGCTTCCACCCTCACCATCTCGCCGAACGGCGTGGTCGAAATCGGCAGCCGCGGGACCATCGGCCAGGTCGGAAACGACGCCATCCTCCTCAACGGCGGCAGCGTCAAGGCGACCGCCAACTCGACCTGGGCGGCGCCGATGCTCGCCAGCGCCGCGACCAGCCTCGACGTCGACGGCTTCAATCCGATCCTCGGCGGAACCATCACCGGCACCGCCGCCATCAACCTCACCGATACCTTCGGCATCGCGAATCCGGCCTCCGCGGGGACCCTCGGCCTCGGCGGCGGCGCCGGCAACACCACCATCTCCGCCGCGCTCGCCGGATCGGTCCCGATCTTCAAAACCGGCACCGGCACGGTCAACCTTAGCGGAACCAGCCCCTACAGCGGCCTGATCACCGCGGCCGCGGGCACTCTCCAGATCAGCGGCTCGGTCGCCGGCGATGTCAACGCCGAGGACTTGGCGATCCTTTCCGGCGAGGGCACCGTGGGAGGCGATCTCGAACTCGGAACCGTCATCGGCACCACCCTGCTGATCGATCCCGCCACCGCCGGCATGCTCACGGTCACCGGCAAGCTCACCCTCACCGGCACCACCCGGGTCGCTTTCAGCAGCCCGATCACCACCGTCGATCCCGTGATCGGGGTCGTCGATTACGGCACTCTCGCCGGCAGCGTCGCCACCGGATTTGGCCTCGACAGCCCGGCTTCCTACCGCTCGGCCACCTTCGCCGACGACGTTCCAAACACCCGGATCAACCTCACCCTCGACACCAAGAACCTCGTCTGGGACGGCACCGGCGGGCGCTGGGATGTCGGCACCTCCTCGAACTGGAGCGACGGCGCCGCGTCGAGCTTCTACTGGGGCGACCTGATCACCTTCGACGACAGCTCCGCGGTCACCAACGTCGGGATCTTCGGCGAGCTGCAGCCCGGCCGGATGATCGTCGACTCCGACACCAACAATTATTCCTTCATCAACGGCGGAACCGCCCAGGTCGAAACCGCGAACGCGACGGGCGCGGCCACCGCCGATGGCGAGGTCGTGGTCACCGTGACCAGCTCCGGCATGACGGGTTCCCCGCTCTCGCTCCCGGTGGCCGTGCTCACCGGTGACACCGACGTGATCTGGGCCGGCAAGGTCCGCACCGCCCTGACCGCGAACGCGACCATCAGCGAGCGCTTCACCGTCGGCGGCGCCGGCACCGCCATCATCCTGACCCGCAAGACCGACCTCAACTCCCGCTTCCTCCCGAACGACCCGACCCTCAACATCGAGCTCGCCAACGGCACGCCAAACCCCGGCATCACGCCGGCGGCCACCAGCAGCGACACCACCGCCGGCTACCCGACCTCCTTCATCGCGGGCGGCGGCAGCCTGCTGAAAAAAGGCAGCTCGATCCTGACCATGAACGCCCCGAACACCTTCGCCGGCGGCACCGTGATCAGTGAAGGCACCATCGACATCCGCCAGGCGGGTGCCCTTGGCACCGGCAGCGTCACCCTCGGCGACGCCGCGACCGGAACCTCCAACGTGGCGCTCTACCTCGACTCGGCGCGCGTCAACTTCGGCCGTCCGGTGATCGTTTCCAACAACGGCACCGGCACCGCCACCCTCGGCAGCCGGGCCACGGTGACCGGCAGCGGCGACAACAACCAGTTCACCAACATCGTCCTCCAGCGCGACGTCGTTTTCGACTCGAACGGCGTCGACCGGACCGACTACGAGAACATCACCGGCGCCGGCAACATCCGGATCATCGGCGCGGGCCGCACCATCTTCCCGACCACGCCGGCGAACTGGGTGGGCAATGTCACGGTCGCCACTTCCGGCGCGCTGGCCTCGCTCCAGATCGGCGTCGGCAGCACCGCCGGCAACCGCATTCCGGATACCAGCAACCTCACCGTCGAAGCCGGCGGCCTCGCCCGCCTCTCCACCACCGCTGAGACCATCGCCGGACTCTTCGGCGCAGGCACGGTCAACACCAATGCCCCGAACGGCGGCACCGGCACCCTGACGGTCGGCTTCGGGGGCGCGAACGGCGATTTCCCCGGCCTGCTCACCGGCAACGCCGCCTCGAACATCCTGGCCTTTGCCAAGATCGGCGCGGGAACCCAGATCATCAGTGGCAACAGCAGCTACAGCGGGGTTACCACGGTCAGCGGCGGCGTCCTGCAGGTCGGTGCCGGCGTTGCCAGCGGCGACCTCGGGACCGGGGCCGTGTCGATCGCAGCGGGTGCCACCTTGACCTACAACCGCACCGGCGCGGTCATCCAGGAAGGCGCGCTCAACAGCGCGGCGCTCGGGGCCGGGATCCTCAACATCAACGGCGACGCCACCACCGCCGTCACCCTGAACGCCGGCGGCGGCTTTAGCGGCGTCATCAACATCAACCAGGGCAGCCTGGTCTTCGGCGCCACCAACCCGACCGGCACCGCCGCCAGCTCCCCGGTGATGAACATCGCCACCGGTGCCACCCTGACCAACACCGGCACCAGCACTCACGCCCACCTCGGCACCCTCAACCTGAGCGGCGGCGCCACCGTGACCACCGGCCCCGGCACCGGCAGCTACAACGGCGAGAACTACCAGCTCAACGGCAACGTCACCGTCGCCGGTGGCTCCGCCGCCGCCCTGATCACCCGCGAAGCCAGCCGCACCAACGCCAACAGCGGTGTCGCCCTCGGCATCCTCAACGGCGCCAAGGTCTTCACCGTGGCCGATGTCACCGGCAACACCGCTCCCGACCTGGTCGTCTCCACCGAACTCGAGAATCCGGACAACGGTGCCGGAGCCCTCACCAAGTCCGGCCCCGGAACGATGCAGCTCGCCGGCGGGATCGCCCACTCCTACACCGGAGCGACCACCGTCACCGAGGGCGTCCTGCTCGCCTCCGGATCGATCGCCGGCCCGCTGACCGTCGGCACCACCGGCACCCTCGCCCCGGGCGCTTCCGCCGGCCCCTTCGCCGCCGGAGCCACCACCCTCGACGGCATTTATGCCTGCGAGATCGACGGCGCGACCAGCGACCTGCTCGCAGTCACCGGGGATCTCACCCTCGGTGCCGGCAGCACCCTGGCCCTCGCCACCCTCGGCGGCGGCGCCACCCAGGCCACCTACGTCGTCGCCACCTACACCGGCGTCCGCAACGGCAGCTTCGCCACGGTCAGCGGCCTGCCCGCCGGCTACTCGGTGGTTTACAACGACGCCGCCAAACAGGTCGAGGTCACCAGCGTCTCCGCCAACGGCTACGGCGATTGGGAAATCGCCAACGGCATCGCCGGCGCGGGCCCGAATACCGACTCCGACGGCGACGGCATCGTGAACGGCATCGAGTTCGTGATCGGCGGCGACCCCTCCGGCCCCGGCTCGGATTCCAACGGCCTGCTGCAACCCGTCGCGCTCGACGCCACCTACCTGACCTACGTGTTCCGCCGCACCGACGCCTCGGCCGCCTACGATCCCTACGTCGAATACGGATCCACCCTGACCGGCTGGACCGAAGCCAAGACCGGCGAACCCGTCGTGAATCCGGTGCTGATCAGCGAGGATAACAACTTCTTCGGAACCGGCATCGACCGCGTCACCGTCCGCATCCCGCGGGCGCTGGCCACCGGAGCCAAGCTGTTCGCCCGCCTCCGGGTCGATATCCCCTGATCGGAGTCCGTATAAGTTCCTCCAGGCCGCCCGGTTCCGCCGGGCGGCCTTTTCTTTCCCGTGGCGGTGGCATCCTGCCGCCCGCCTTCCCACCGTGCATCACTCGAAAAACCCGCGCTTCTCGTCCATCGCGCGCCGGTTCTTCTTCGTCGGCCGGCCCTGCTCGCCGATCAGCCGCTGCGCCCGGCTTTCACTCCAGATCTTCCGCTGCTCGACCACCTCCGGCGGCGT
Source organism: Akkermansia muciniphila (assembly GCA_945883695.1). Taxonomy (GTDB): domain Bacteria; phylum Verrucomicrobiota; class Verrucomicrobiia; order Verrucomicrobiales; family Akkermansiaceae; genus Haloferula; species Haloferula muciniphila_A. The sequence continues at coordinate 19,883 of CAMCYK010000074.1, forward strand.
GATTTCCTCGCAGGCCGCCCGTGCTTCCGGCGCGCCCACCCGCTGGTCGATCAGCCCGAGCACCCGTACCACCCGCGTCCCCGGCCCTTCGGGAAACGGCAGCTCTAACAGCTCCCCGCCCTTCAGCTCGGACGCCGCCTTGAAAACCCGCTCCCCGGTCCGCACCCGCCCGCTCTCGCAAGCCTTCGCCGCCAGCCCGCGCGTCTTGAACAGCCGCACCGCCCACATCCACTTGTCCACGCGCACGCGGTCCATCACGCCAGAGATTCCTTCATCGCCCGCAAGGGAAGAAAGCCCCGCGCCCCCTGTCGAGCGGTTTCCCATCCCCGGATTCGACATTCCCCGTTTCCCCGGCTAGCTCCCCGCATGCACGCCGACCCCACACCCGAACTCCTCAGCCCCGCCGGCAATTGGGACTGCGCCCGCGCCGCCGTCGCCGCCGGGGCCGACGCGATCTACTTCGGCATGCCGAAATTCAACGCCCGCCTGCGCGCCGACAACTTCACCGAAGCCGACCTCCCCGAGCTGATGGCCTTCCTCCACCAGCACGGCGTGAAAGGCTTCGTCGCGATGAACACCCTGATCTTCACCGGCGAACTCGAATCCGCCGAGCGCCAGCTCCGCCTCATCGCCGAGGCCGGCGTCGATGCCCTGATCATCCAGGACCTCGGCCTGGCGAAGATGGCCCGCGAGATCGCCCCCGGGGTCGAGCTCCATGCCTCGACCCAGATGACCATCACCTCCCCCGAAGGCCTCCGCTTCATCGAGTCCCTCTTCCCCCTCGAACGCGCCGTCCTCGCCCGCGAGCTCTCGGTCAAAGAAATCGAGCGCTTCACCTCATCCGCCATCTCCCATCTGCCATCTCCCATCTCAACTCCGCTCGAAGTCTTCGTCCACGGCGCCCTCTGCGTCGCCTACTCCGGCCAGTGCCTCACCAGCGAATCGCTCGGCCAGCGCTCCGCCAACCGCGGCGAATGCGCCCAGGCCTGCCGCATGCCCTACGAACTCGTCGTCGATGGCGCAACCCGCGACCTCGGCGAGCACCGCTACCTCCTCAGCCCCCAGGACCTCGCCGCCGTCGACCTCATCCCCGACCTCGTCCGCGCCGGCGTCAAATCCTTCAAAATCGAAGGCCGCCTCAAAACCCCCGAATACGTCGCCGCCGTCACCCGAGTCTATCGCAAGGCATTGGACGCCGCTCTCAACAATCAACAATCAACAATCGAAAATCCTCAATCAACAATCGGCAATCCTCAATCACCCATCACCCCCGCCGACCGCTACGAACTGGAGATGACCTTCTCCCGCGGACTCACCACCGGCTGGCTCGCCGGCACCAACCACCCCTACCTCACCCACGGCCGCTTCGGCAAAAAGCGCGGTCCGTTGCTCGGCACCATCCGCGCCTGCGGCGGCACCTGGATCGAACTCACCGACCGCACCGCCATCCCGATCAAAGCCGGCGACGGCGTGGTCTTCGACGCCGGCGAAAACCGCGACCTCGAACAAGGTGCCAAGATCTGGAAAATCGAAGGCGAGCGCATCGTCTTCCACCGCACCTTCAGCGGCATCAATTTCAGCCGCCTCAAGCCCGGCCAGACACTCTACAAAACCTCCGACGAAAAGCTGGAGTCCGACATCCGCCGCTTCTGGCAGACCGCCAAACTGCGCGAGGTCAAGCACGCCCTCCACCTCACCGCCACCGGCAAACCCGGCGAGCCGTTGAAACTTACGAGCGGCCCGCACACCGTCCTCAGCGAAATGCCACTCGCCCCCGCCGCCAAGCACCCGCTCACCGCCGAAACCCTGCGCGCCCAGCTCGGCCGCCTCGGCGACACGCCCTACGAACTCGCCTCCCTCGACTTCCAGCTCGAAGGCGACTGCCACCTCCCGCTTTCCGAGCTCAACCGCCTGCGCCGCGAACTCGTCGACGCGCTCCCCCAACAAGAGGGGCGCGGGCGGCTCGCCCGCAGCCCCTCCACCATCACCGTCCACGACCTCCTCCCGCCTGCCAATCAACAATCGACAATCGACAATCCTCAATTGTCCGTCCTCTGCCGCACCCTCCCGCAGGTCCAGGCCGCCCTCGACCGCCAGGTCCCCGTCATCTACTGCGACTTCGAAGACCCCCGCCGCTACCGCGATGCCGTCGCTCTCAAACAATCGGCAATCAAAAATCCTCAATCCTCAGTCGTCAATCCGCCTCCCGCCATCCTCCTGGCCACCCCGCGGATCATGAAGCCCGGCGAGACCGGCTACCTCAAGCTGATCGAGCGCGCCGAACCCGACGGCATCCTCCTCCGCAACCTCGCCGCCCTCGACTACTACAAAGACCGTAGCGACCTGAAGAAAGTCGCCGATTTCTCCCTCAACGTCGCCAACCCGATCACCGCGAGGCTGCTCAAGGAGGCCGCGCAGCTCGACACCCTCACCATTTCCTACGATCTCAACATCGGCCAGGTGCTCGATCTCCTCGCCGCCGCGCCGCCCGAGTGGTTCGAGCTCACGCTCCACCAGCACATGCCGATGTTCCATATGGAGCACTGCGTCTTCTGCACCTTCCTCAGCAGCGGGACCACCTGGAAGGACTGCGGCCGGCCCTGCGAAAGCCACGTCGTCCACCTCCGCGACCGCGTCGGCCAGCTCCACCGCCTCACCGCCGACGTCGGCTGCCGCAACACCCTCTTCAACGGCCGCGCCCAGACCGGCGCCCGCTTCTACCAGGACCTCCACGCCACCGGTCTCTCGAAATTCCGCGTCGAGTTGCTCGACGAGGACGACCTCGGCGCCCTCCGCACCATCACCGCCTACCAGGACCTGCTCGCCGGCAGGACCGGCGCCGCCACTCTCCTCGACAACGTCAAGGCCTTCGAAAAGCTCGGCGTCACCGAAGGCACCTTGGCGTAATCCAAGGAGCCCCAAACCCCGCCCTTGCCCGCCGCCCGTCCAGCGTCTAAAGGCAGCGGCATGCACGGCTTCGCCTACCGCCACGGCTCGCTCCACTGCGAGGATGTCAATCTCCAGGACCTCGCCGCCGAACACGGCACTCCGCTTTACGTCTATTCCGCCAACACCATCCGCGACCACTACCGCCGCCTCGACCAGGCGCTCGGCTCGATCGACCACGAGGTGGCCTACGCGGTGAAAGCGAACTCCAACCTCTCCGTGCTCCGCCTCCTCGCCGCGGAGCACGCCGGCTTCGACATCGTCTCCGGCGGCGAGCTGTTCCGCGTGATCAAGGCCGGCGGCGATCCCGCCAAGTGCACCTTCGCCGGGGTCGGCAAGACCCGCGCCGAAATCGAATACGCCCTGCGGCAGGGGATCTACTCCTTCAACGTCGAGAGCGAGGAAGAACTCCGCTACCTCAACGAGGTCGCCGCCGACCTCGGCTTGATCGCCCCCGCCGCGGTCCGGGTCAACCCGAACGTCGACGCCAAGACCCACAAGTACATCTCCACCGGCAAGTCTGAGACCAAGTTCGGCGTCGACTTCGACGCCATCCCCGACCTCTACGCCCGCGCCGCCAAGGAACTCGCCCACGTGAAACTGCGCGGCTTGCAGATGCACATCGGCTCGCAACTCACCTCGATCCAGCCCTTCATCGAAGCGGTCGAGAAGGTGGCGCCCCTCGCCACCCACCTGAAAGTCACCCACGGCATCGAGTTCTGGTCCATCGGCGGCGGCATCGGCATCGTTTATCACGACTCCCTCGACTCCGGAACCCCGGCCTGGTGGGCCGCCAAGCCCGAGGGCGAGCGGCCGCTGACCATCGCGGAATACGGCGAAGCCCTCGTCCCGCGCCTCCAGAACCTCGGCCTCAAGATCCTCCTCGAGCCCGGCCGCTACATCGTGGGCAACGCCGGCGTGCTGCTGACCCGCTGCCTCTACGAGAAACGCGGCAAGGCGAAGACCTTCAAGGTCGTCGATGCCGGCATGAACGACCTGATCCGCCCCGCCCTCTACGAAGGCCACCACGAGATCGCACCGCTCCAGCAGCCGACCGGCGAGATGCGCAAGGTCGACGTCGTCGGCCCGATCTGTGAAAGCGGCGACTTCTTCTGCCAGGACCGCGTGCTGCCGGACTTCCAGCCCGGGGAGACCGTCGCCCTGCTCAGCGCCGGTGCCTACGGTTTCGTCATGGCGTCGAACTACAACTCGCGCCCGCTGCCTGCCGAGATCATCGTCGATGGAAGTACTGCGCGCATCGTACGGCAGCGCCAGACCCTCGACGACCTGATCGCCGGCGAGGCGTGAAACTCTACGTCCAGCTTCACCTGCTGATCTTCCTGCTGGCGACGACGGCGGTGCTCGGCCAGCTGATCTCGCTTCCCGCGGCCGGGCTGGTCGCCTGGCGGACCGGCATCGCCTCGCTGGCCGCGGCGGCCTGGGTGCTCGCCATCCGACGCCAGTCGATCTGGCCCGGCCGTCGCCGCGCCGCGGCGTTTTTTGGCATCGGACTGATCATCGGCCTCCACTGGTTGTGTTTCTTCGGGGCGATCCGGCTGGCGAACATCTCCATCTGCCTCGCCGGCATGGCGACCATCTCGTTCTTCACCGCCTTCACCGAGCCGCTGTTGGAAAAGCGCCGCGTCCGTCCCTTCGAAGTCCTGCTCGGCCTGCTGGTCGTCGCCGGCATCGCACTGGTCGCCGGCTTCGAGCGCGGCCGGCTGTTAGGCCTCGGTGTCGCGCTGGTCGGAGCCCTGCTCGCGGCGATTTTCCCCGTGCTCAACCGCCAGTTGGTCACCACCGGCGGCGATCCCCTGATGATGGTCGTCTGGGAAATGGCCGGTGCCTGCTGCGCCGCGTTGCTCCTTTACCCGCTGCTTGGCGGCGGTGTCCCGCTAATCGCCTGGCAGGGGCTAGACTGGCTGTGGCTGCTGCTGCTCGCCCTGGTCTGCACCGTCTTCGCCCACGCCTTCCACATCCACCTGCTTCGCCGGCTTAGCGCTTACACCGCGAACCTCGCGATGAACTTCGAGCCGATCTACGGTATCCTTGCCGCGGCCATGATATTCGGTGAGCACAAGCAGCTCCACCCGCTGTTTTACGCCGGCATGCTGACCATCCTCGCCGCGAATCTGCTCCATCCGCTGGTGCTTCACCGACTCCAGAAGACAGTCCCTGCTCCGCAATGACAACGACTGGGTCCCTGGCCTTGCGACACGTGGCATGACGGCGGCGCCGCGTTCCGGCCGCGCTCCATGGAGATCTCCACCGTAGCCACCTTCTACCTTCCTCACGTTGGCTTACCCAGAACCGTCGCGAATTCTAACATTCTCACGAGGGATGATGCTGCCAGTCCACCGCATCCACCCGCAGCCCGCGCAGCGCGTGCAGGCTACCCGCCGCGTCCTCCCGCAGCTTCCGCGCGCCGTCCTTGCGCTTCGCCCCGAAGTGTCCGCGGCACTTCGTGAAAATCCCCTCCACGAAACCCTTGCTGCCGATCGCCACCCCGTCGCTGAACCAGCGCACCCGGCAGCGCAGCAGCTCCGCCCGCGACAGCTTCCCGCCGCTCCGCAGCACCGCCTCCACCTGTTCTTTCGAAAACCCCTTCCGCGACCGAAGCGTGACCGGGACCGG
>CAMCYK010000075.1 GCA_945883695.1 Akkermansia muciniphila
GAGCGTCCGATGACCTCCATCCGCCCCGGAGTGGGGGCAGTCGGCAGGGTGATCTCGTCGAGCGGGGAGAGTTCCTTCAAGTCGCTGGCATTCATCGGAGAGGAGGGGCGGACGAAAGGAAGGAAAGCGGGCCGGGGGCGGGATGTCAATTACAGCTTGCCTGACGAATTTATTGCAGCATTTTCTACGTCTTGTTCCAATTTACTGGTCTAATTAGCATCGTTTGCGAGCCGCCTTGAGGTCGGGACAATTTCGAGAATATTGTCGTTCCGAACTGGTTGCTGGAGTAGGGTGCGGAGTTGGTTCCTTTCTTGGCAAGATCAAGGTCTGGAGTGTTGCCAGGTGAGTTTGACAAATTCGGTGGTGATCTGAAACCCGATTCACGGGAACAGTCTCGGACGAGAATGTCTGGCGAGGACCACCTGACGATTATGAAAATGTATGTAGGCAACCTGTCGTTCCAGACGACCAAGCAGGATCTTCAGGACCTGTTCTCCCAGCATGGTCAAGTAACCGACGTGCACCTTCCGGTGGACCGTGAGAGCGGCCAGCCGCGCGGTTTCGCTTTCGTGACCATGGACTCGAACGACTCCATGAACAAGGCGATCGGCGCGACCAACGGCCAGGATCTCGGGGGCCGGAATCTCAAGGTCAACGAAGCCCAGGCCCGCGAAGAACGGGGCGGCGGTGGCGGCGGATACGGCGGCGGCAAGCCATCGGGTGGCGGCGGTCGCCGCTACTAAGCCGGTTCCGCGCGAACGAATTTGATGGCGGCGCTCCTCGCGGGGCGCCGCCTTTTTCATTTCCTACTTTTTCTTCGGCGGCGGGGTGGTCCTGGCCTCCGCCTTGCTGGCGATCTGGCGCTGCTTCGCCTGACTGGCGGCGTCGGATTTGCCCTGCTTCTGGCTCTGGTTCTTCTGCTTCGATTTCGGGGATTTGTCGCCCATGGTTTCGTGTGGTGGTGGTTGGGTGGAAAGTCACTCCCGCCGCGGGTCCAAGGCCGCCAGCAGGACCTCAAGCGGGACGGTCGAGAAGGTGATGGTGGTGTCGCTCAGGCCGTAGGGCAGGATCAGGCAGCCGCCATGGACCAGCGCGCCGCAGGAATAGACGACGTTGGGGACGTAGCCGTTGCGCAGCGGTTCGTCGGGCTCGATCAAGGGCGCGGCGAGGTGGCCGAGGACGATCGACGGGTCCTCCAGGTCGAGCAGCAGCGCGCCGATGCAGTAGCGGCGCATCGGGCCGACGCCGTGGGTGATCAGCAGCCAGCCGGCCGGGGTCTCGATCGGCGAGCCGCAGTTGCCGATCTTCACCGCCTCCCAGGCCTCCACCGGCCGCCGCAGCAGGCGGGCGTCCTCCCAGACGTGCGGGTCGTCGGAGAGCATCAGGTAGAGGTTTTCATCATCCTGGCGGGAGATCATCGCATACTTCCCGCCGACCTTGCGGGGAAAGAGCGCCATGCCCTTGTTGCGGACCGCCGCGCCATGCAGGATGTAAGCGCGGAAGCTGAGGAAGTCGGTGGTCTCCAGGAGCTGTGGCAGGATCGAGCGGCCGTTGTAAGCGGTGTAGGTGGCGTAGTAGGTGACGCTGCCGTCGTCGTCGCGGAACAGCACGAAGCGGGCGTCTTCCATTCCGTTGCTCTCGTTCGGCGAGACCGGGAAGATGATCCTTTCGGAGACCGGCACGGCGGGGTCGAAGTGGACCTCGTAGTTCGCCTCGGCCAGCCAGCGGATGCACTCGGTGGTGCGCTTCGCTTCGCGGGCGAAGGGCCGGGTGACCCCCCGGGCGATGCGGATGGCGCTGTTCAACTCGCTGCGGGTAAAGCGGTCGGCGAGCGAATTCATCAGTGTCCGCGACCAGTCGTTCTCGAACTCCATCTCGCGCAGCTTCCGGAAGAACACGCCGCGGCGGAACGAGGGATCCGGATTGAGCTCCGGCGCGGTGACGAAGCGCGACGGCTGCTCGAGCACGATCGAATGGTCCGCGCCGATGACCCCGGTGCGGAAGGCGATCGAAGAGATGTGGCCTTCCCCGGTCGCCCGCAGGCTCATGATGAAGCGCAGCTCGCCGGGCGGGAGCCCGGACTGGTCGGGATGAGGGACGATCGACGGATTGAACAGCGCGGCCGATTCCAGCGCGTATTCGCCGGAGAACAGCGCTCCGATGTAGAGCCGGCAGTCGTCGGTGATCGATGCCTCGTGCGGGACATGGTGGCGGACCGAGTCGTAGTGCCGCCGCCACGCGAGATCGACCCGCTTGTGGCGGGAGTCGAAGTGGGCGTGGAGGAGGACGAGGCGGTCCATGATCTCATCCGCCGTCAGCAGCAGGGCGCGCTCGATGATCCGCAGGACCGACGCGCGTTCGCCGGGGATGAAGGACCGGACCAGAACTCGGGAATTGTCGGGCCGGAGGTGGATGCCGGTGGGAGTGGGGACGGGATGGATCATGAAGGGTGGATGGCACCGGCCGCGCGGCGCGTGAGTTCGGAACGGGAAAGGTGAAAGGCAAGGGTGGATTCCGCGCCCTGGTTCTGGTTGATGTGGTCCTGCAGCAAGGCGTCCCGGCAACCGCCGGTGCTCATGTCGTAAAGGGGCACGCCGAGGTCGTTGCGGCCGAGGAACCACTCGAAACAACGTCGCGCGTGGTCGGCCCAGCTCTGCTCGCCGGTGATGTCGAAGGCGGCCATGCACGCGGAGACCATGGCGTGCGCCTCCACCGGTTGTTGGTCGAAACGTGCCTTTTCGGAGCCTTGCGGCCAGAAACCGTGGCAGCCGATCGGCGAGAACTGGCCGCCATCGCCGGTTTGCTCGTCGAGCAGCCATTTCAGCGAAATCAGGCCCGTCTCGATCGCGGGATGTTCGCCGGACAGGATCAGCGCGTGGGAGAGTTTCGCGTTGTCATAGGTTGCGATGCGTTCGAACCACAGCCAGCCCGGAGACGAGTTCGCGTTGAACAGCGCCATCAGCCGCGCGACCAGCAGGCGCCGCATCTTGGCCACCGCGCGGTCGCCGGCGAAGGCGCGGAGGTATTCGTGGATCGCCACCAACGTGAAGGCCCAGGCGCGCGGCGAGCTGAAACGCTTCACCGGCTCGAGCCCGCGTTGGAACAGCAACGCGGAAAGGTTGCGGAAACCCTCGTTGGTCGAGTGGCCGAGCGCCGTGCCGACCGCCCACAGCGCGCGGGCGTGGCTGTCCTCGGAACCCTTGCTTTCCAGCCAGTGCCGCTCGTGGCTCATGAAGTTCCGGAAGCGCCGCGTGTTGGCATCGAAGGCATACCAGAGGAACGCGAGGTAGGAGCTGGCCAGCCGGTCGATCGCCGGATCCGGGCCATGTTCCTGCTCGTGAAAGACGGTGTAGATGAAAGCCCGCGCGTTGTCGTCGGTGCAGTAGGCCTCGTGGTAGTTCGGCACGCTATAGATCGCATGCTGGAAGATCCCGGTGTGGTCGGACATCCGGAACAGGTGGTCGAGCTTCGGGGCGGGGATCGGATAGTCCCGCTCCTCCATCACCGCGGCGGTCGGCACGCTCAGGCCGGCGCGAGCGCGGTCGAAGCTCTCCATGTAGCGCCGTGCGACCTCCGGCCAGGTCATCTTGCGGCCTTCCTTCCAGGCGCGCTTGCGCATCGCCGTCATCCGGGTCGGATGTTCTAACAGGTCATTCACCGCCGCGGCGATCGCCGCGGCGTCGGCGAAGGGCACCAGCACACCGCGTTCTTCAGCCAGCAGTTCCTTGGCATGCCAGTACGGCGTCGAGACGATCGCCTTTCCCGCCCCGAAGGTGTAGGCCAGCGTGCCGGAGGTGATTTGTTCCTCGTTGCGGTAGGGCGTGAGGTAAATGTCGGATCCGCCGATGAATTCCTTCAGCTCGTCCATCGAGACGAACCGGTTGTGGAAGACCACCTGCTCCGCCACGCCGAGTTCGACCGCGAGGGCTTGCAGGCTTTCGCGATAGGCCTCGCCTTGGGTCGCGATGAGATGCGGATGGGTGGCGCCGACGATCAGGTAAAGGACATCCGGATGGTTCGCGAGAATCGCCGGCAGCGCGCGGATCGCGGTCTCGATGCCCTTGTTCGGCGAAAGCAAGCCGAAGGTCAGCAGCACCGTCTTGCCCTCCGCGTCGAAGACGTCCTTGTAGAAGTTCGAGTCGACGAAAGGCATGTCGATCACCCCGTGCGGGATCAGGTCGATCTTCCCCGGGTCCACGCCATACACCTCGACCAGCAGGCTGCGCCCGCGCTCCGCCATCACGATGAAGCGCTCCGACAACTGGTCGAGGCGCGCCATCACGTCCCGCTGGACCTCGTCGGGCGACTTCAGGACGGTGTGCAACGTGGTGACGACCGGCTTTTTCAACTGCTCCAGAAAGCCCAGCAGGTAAGAGCCCGCGGGTCCGCCGTAGATGCCGAACTCGTGCTGCACCGAGACCACCTCGACGTTGTTGATGTGGATGAACTCGGCGGCCCGGGTGTAGGAGTCGGGATCGTTCTGGGCGATCTCGAAGCGGACGCGCGGCGGGTAGTCGTAGCCTTCGGGCCGGTCGTTCATCGCGCCGGCAAAGCAGCTCGCGGCGGGGAATTCGTCGGCGATCGCCTCGCAGATGTCGGTGGTGAACGTCGCGATCCCGCAACGGCGGGGTGCATAGTTGCCGATAAAGGCGATGTGCCGGGTGGGCTGGGAGCTTGTCATGGCCTGCGGAAATCAAAACGATCTCGCGCGCACCATGGCAGCGGGGTTTCAAGGACCCCGACAAGAAGCCCAGACGGCCTCCTACGAAACGGGTGAGCCTAGCCGCGCTCCGCCCCGCGTCAAAGGATATCCAAAACCGTGTCGGCGGCATCTTGCCGCAAGACGGCATTCTCCCGGTCGAATGATTTGCGGCGGGAGGCTACTGCCACGCTCCGTCAAGCCGCCGGACCGGCCAGCGATTCCTTGATCCGGACCTCGAGGAACTCGGTGACCGAGGCCAGCGAACGGGTGCCCGCGAGCGGCGATTCGAAGATCGAGCCGCCCTCGGACTGGGATTTGTCATCCGGACCGGGCTCCACCAGCATCACGAAACGGGGAAAGCGGCTGGGCAGCCAGACGATTTCGGTGGCCTTGGCGAAGGATTTCACGAGGGCCTCGATCTGCGGCCGCCGCGGTTCCGGGATGGAAGTGGTATTGAGCGTGATTTTCACGGAATGCAGGGGCGGACCTCCCGAAGTGGCGAGGTCCGACCGCGCGCTTTAGCCCGGGCGGGCCGGCGAAGCGAGAGAATAAGTTCAAACGATGAACTCAAGCCTCTTGAGATCCGGAATCCGCTCCGGCCGCTGCGGGCTGCCAATCCCCCTCGCCCAGCAAGGGGACCAGGCATTCACCCGGCGAGATCCCCAACACGCCGACCGCCGCTCTTTTCTCCGGCGGCGGCGTAAGCCCGCATCGGGCTTGGCAGCCGGCGGAGGATTGCCCAGGTTCCGACCGCAAAATGTCGTGGCATCCTCGCGCCGGAAACGGCCGGAGGCCCGCCAATCCGTGAACCGCACGAGTTCCATGAAAGCCCTGTTCATCCACGCGCATTTCGACGACTACGAATTCACCACCGCTGGAACCTTCGAACTCTGGCGGCGGAAACTCGGAGAAAGATTCCGCGGCCGGGTGGTGGTGTGTTGTGACGGTCAAGCAGGCCATCATTTCCGCACGCGGGAGGAAACGGGCCGTATCCGCCTCGCCGAACAGGAGGCGTCGGCCCGGCTCGGTCGTTATGAATTCGTGCCGCTGCGTTTGCCCGACGGCACCTTCCCGCGCGAGGCCTGCCTGCAGGTGACGCCTGAGTTGCTCGCCGCGCTATGGAAGGCGATCCGCGATTTCGAACCGGACTATCTCTTCTGCCCGCCGCTCGGCAGCGATCCCCTGGCCGGCATCCACAACGACCACGAAACGGTGGCCGAGGCGGTACGGCGGGTGGCGTACATGATCAACGTGCCGCACGCGTTCACCCCGGAGTATCCGGCGGACGAAACGGCGTCGGTGCCGTGCAAGGTGCCCGTCATCCTCAACGTCCACGATTCCTACATGCACGGCGCGAACGCCTGCGACCTCGCGGTGGACGTCGAGAAAGTGTTCGACGTCATCGCGGGACTCGCTTGGTGCCATCAGTCGCAGATCCGCGAGTGGCTGCCGTGGGTCGGCCGTCACCAGATGGCGGTGCCGGATTCGCTGGAAGAATGGACGACCACGCTGCGCGCCCGCTCCAAGCGCAAGAATCGCGAGCTGGGCCTCGCGACGGAACGCGCCGTGGAGGTCTTCCGCGTCACCGCTTGGGGCGCGGTGCCGACCTTGGAGGAACTGCGGCGGGACTTCCCGCCCTTGTTTTCCACGGAGCGGGATCTGGAACCGCTGGCCCGGCGGTTGGCAAAATGGCGTGGGGAGGCCTAGTGTGCCGGGCTCCGTTTCGATCCCAAGGGAATGATTTTTGAATCAAGCCGATCCCGATCCCCACGGCAATGATCGGTAGAACGTCAACAGGCGGTCATAGGCAGATTCAAAGTCCGGAAGCGGCCCTGCTATTTCGCTCTCCAAAGTGTGGTAGTCCTTGAACGCCCGCCTTTTGACTTCCGGGTCATCCAGTGAATCGGGCCGCACCTCGATGCCTCTCGCGCGGGCTTTCTCTCTCAAGCTCTGCAGGACGGATTTCGGATCAATCCCGTCGGACCTCAGATTCAAGAGGAGGTTGAGGTCAAAGACGTCCTGACGTCGGTAGCGATTTCTAACGATCTGCTGGAGGAGGGAACCAATCTTCTCCGCAACCAGATCGTTGATCGAATAGGCACGGAGAACATCGTCGCCATCGATCTTCAAAGCATCGATCTCTATGATCGTCTCGTTCAAGCTGAGGTCGATGGAAAGCACGCTCGGAGACTGGCCCTGCATCAGTCGCCGGTGCTTCGGGGTTCCCTTGTAGGCATACCCGATGTTCAGTTCGATGGACGGAAAGCTTGCATCCGGACGGTTCGGCGGATTGACCCTCAGGCTCTGAACCCTGCATTCCAGATTGGATTCAGACCCGGCAGAAGCTATTGCCATGCCCGCGTCAAAAGAACGGCGGATTCTCTCGGGATCAAGGTCGGACAGCGAGAGGGATGAGGAGAAGTCGATGTCGGTCGTGAAGCGGGGACTATGGTAGCGGATCCCCATCAGAAGTCCTCCCTTCATGACCATGAACTCCCGCAAGCCCGGATCGCGCGTGACGGCAGTAATCACGACATGCACCGCCTCGCGAAATTCGCGCTGGTCTTCGGGGCCTTCGCTCACCCAGGCATCCATTCCGATCGAGTCCACCGGCGTCATCCGTCGAGGTTGAGTGAAAGGCACCATTTCGGAGACCACACCGGAACATAGGGCCCGGATGCATCGAGCTTCCTCGATCCGCCTCGCTGCGCGAATGCCGCCCAGGCTCCGATCACGTCGTTTCCAAGCCCAAGCTTCTCATCCAGAAGATAGCCGGCCCTCACCTTGTCGATCGGCTTGCCGTTCCGGTCCACTTCCCCGGTGATCAACGGCCGATAAGTCTCGGCATGTGCTTCGAAGACCTCCACCACGTGCCGCATGCCTCCGCAGAGTTCCGGATTCCTGAGCATGTCCAGGAATGTGCGGCCAATGGACGATACCCGGAGGGTTCTACCCCGGATGTTGATGTAGGCTCCCCGGTGGCTCGCGTTGAAGCAATGGACATCCATGCGACCGATCCTGGTGAACTTGATTCGGCTCAGGCGAGGCATGCCGCTCTCGTGATAAGCATTGTAGTCCGCCCCGAGGTCCTTCTTCATGCGAGCTTCCGCTTCCGCCTTCCACTGGGAAGGGGCGGGGGAGGAAACGAAGAGCTTCGCGGGTAGGCGGTTGGTCAAGCCGTGGTGAGCCATCGCGCTCAGATGAGACATATAGCAGAACGGGTCGATCGTGCAGGCCACATCCTCGCCGTTTTCCTCCTTGCGGCCGAGCAGGCGGAAAGCCTTGCCCGGGAAATTCGGATGAGCCTTCAGGATCCCCATGCGCACCAGTTCGTTCAGATGGAATTCGAAGTCCGCCCGGGTCGGCAGATCGCGGGTCAATCCATCCAGTGGCTCGCCTTGAAATTGCTTGTTGGCGTAGAGACCGTGCAGCAGCAGGCCCAAACGGTAGCGTGTCATCACGGGTTCCGTGATTTCGCCCAAAGAAAGGGAGACTGCTTGTGTATTGACCATGCTTCCGTTGCAAGAACGTCCTTAGGACGTTCTTGCAATGGAAGCATGTCCGAGTCAAATGAAATTTTTTCTTGCAGAGGCATTGCTCGCGGTTCATCCTTTCGTCCTAAGGACGAAAAGATGAACCGCAAGTGATTGTTCGGGTTCTTATCTAGTTCCAAGGACAGAACTCACCCCCTCTGGATCGCCGCCGGAACGTCCTCGTGGACCAGCCCGCGCAGCGTGGCATGGATTGATGACAATCCCGGATCCTCCGCGATCACCCGGTCCGCCAATGCCCGAGCCTCCCTTAGCAGCACGGTGTCCGCGAGGAAATCCGCGAACTTCAGGTCGCCAAGGCCGCTTTGCATCGTCCCCAACACGTCGCCGGGACCGCGCAGGCGGAGGTCTTCCTCGGCGATGAGGAAGCCGTCGGCGGTCTTCTCCATCACGGCCAGTTTCTCCATCGCCTCGGCGCTCTTGCCGTCGGTTAGAAGAACGCAGTAGCTCTTGTGCTCGCCACGGCCGATCCGCCCGCGGAGCTGGTGGAGCTGCGCGAGGCCGAAGCGCTCGGCGTGGTGGATGATCATCAGGTTGGCGTTGGGGACATCGACGCCGACCTCGATCACCGAGGTGGCGACCAGGGCATGGATTTCGCCGTCGCGGAAACGGCGCATGACCGACTCCTTCTCCAGCGCGTCGAGCTTGCCGTGGACCATGCCGACCGCGTGGCCGGAAAGCCGCTTCCGCCATTTCTCGAAGGCCTCGGTGGCGGACTCGGCCTTCAGCGTGTCGCTCTCCTCGACCAGCGGATAGACGAGATAGGCCTGGCGGCCGGCCTTGAGCTGCTCTTTCACGAATTTCGTGATGTCGGCCTGCTTGGCGGCGCTACGCAAGGCGGTGATCATCTTCCCGCGGCCGGCGGGGCGCTCGTCGAGGATCGAGACGTCGAGGTCGCCGTAGATCGTCATGGTCAAGGTCCGCGGGATCGGCGTGGCGGTCATCACGAGTACGTCGGGCATCGTACCTTGCTCGATCAGCCTGCCGCGCTGGGCGACGCCGAACTTGTGCTGCTCGTCGATGACGATCAGCCCGAGGTCGGTGAAGGCGACCTTGTCGTAGAGCAGGGCGTGGGTGCCGATGAGCACCTGCGGCTCGCCTTCCAGCGGCAGGTGGGAGCGCTCCTCCTTCGCCGCGGTGCGCAGCATCACGCGGACGCCGAGCGGCTCGAGCCACTTTTTGAAGGTGAGGTAGTGCTGCTCGGCGAGGATCTGCGTCGGCGCCATCAGCGCGGCCTGGCAGCCGGAGTCGATCGCCAGCAGCATCGACGCCATCGCGACGAAGGTTTTGCCGCTGCCGACGTCGCCTTGCAGCAAGCGGTTCATCGGCCGCGGCGCGCGGAGGTCTTCGACGATCTCCTTGATCGAGCGCTTCTGCGCGCCGGTCAGGTCGAAGGGCAGGCTTTCGTAAAAGCGCTTGAGCAGGGTCGTCTTGCGGCCGAGCACCCGGCCGTGGTGCTCCTGGTTGCGCGCGCGGCGCCAGACGACGTTGAGCTGGAGCGCGAAGAATTCCTCCAGCGCGAAACGGCGGCGCGCGGCCTCGGCCTGCTCGACCGCCTCGGGGAAATGCACCTCTTTCAACGCCTCGTGGCGCGGGTAGCTCGGATCGACATCGTAGGGCGCGCCGAAGGAAGCGGGCTCGATCTCTAACAGAAGCCGGTGCTGGATTTCCCGCAGCCGCCGCTGGGCGATGCCGGAGACATTCCGGTAGATCGGCACGATCCGCTCCAGGTGGATCGACGGACCGCCGTCGTCGCGGACGATTTCGAATTCCGGGTGGTCGATCACCAGCCGGCCGTTCGAGTCCTTCGGCTTGCCGTGGAGGATGATCTCGTGGCCGGCGAGGACCATCCGGTGGATGAAGGGCATGTTGAACCAGCGGCAGGAGACCTTGGACGATCCGAAGACGCCGCCGCTTTTGTCTTCGACGACGATCTCGTAAAAGCCGCGCTTGCCGCCGAAGTGGCGTTTGGAGGCATCGATCACCGTCCCGCGCAGGCAGACCGCCGGGCCGCCGGGTTGGGCGGGGAAGGCATCGAACCTACGACGATCCTCGTACCTCCGTGGCAGCCACATCAGCAGGTCGCCGGCCGAGCGCGGGCCGGCGGCGGCGAGGGCGAGGACCTCCTTGGGATCGAGGAAATCGAGCGCGGCGAGGTCGGTGTCCGGTCCGGCTTTCAAAAGTGGGGCCGGTTCAGGAATCGGACACGGTGATCTGGTCGCGGCTTTTGATGTCGATGGCGATGCGGCCGCTGGGATCGGCCACCACGTCGCCGTTGATGGTGACCTGCCTGCCCACCAGCTTCAGCAGTTCCTCTTTCGACATGTCGGGAGCGCCGTCCTTGGTCTGGTAGCGGACGCACACGGCGTTGGGGTCCTTGGAGGTGCCGAATTCGATGTAGCGGGTTTTGCCGCTGTCGCTGTCGCGCACGCTGAACAGCGGGCCCGTGAAGGTCACCTTGCTGCCGATCTGGTTGCGCAAGCGGCTGCCGATCTCGACCAGTTGGGCGTCGATGCCCGCGGTGTCCCCGCCACCGGGTGCGGAGGGAATGACCGGGTAATCCTTGATTTCCTTCGCCAGTTCGGCGGCGCGGGCCGAAATGCGGGCGGCGGCGTCCATTTCCGGCTCGGCGGGTGCGACCGGCGCGGGAGCCGGGGCGGCGGCCTGGGCCGGCGGTGGCTTGCGGGCGGGGGCGGCGGGAGCGGCGGGAGCGGGGGCCGCCGCTTCGGTGGCGACGAGCGCCGGTCCGCGCGCCATTTTTTTCCACACGAGCAGTCCGCTGGCGCTGAAGACCAACAGGGCGGCGAACACCCAGGGCCAGCGGGCGGATTCCTGCCGCAGGACCACCGGCCGCGGGGCGGTGGGTGGCGGCAGGGCGACGGTCGGCACGCTCGGCTGGGACCGCCCCAGGTTCGGCATCGGTTCACCGGCCAGGGTTACCGCGGCGTGGAGGGTGACCCGGGCCTCCTCCAGCGTCCAGCGGTCGGGATCGGCCTTGATCGCCTTGAACCAGGCGCCGAGGCCCTCGCCCGCCTGGTCGGAAATGACGCGGCCTTGCCAGTGCATCGCGGCCTCCACCAGCGCGACCAGCGGCAGCAGCCCGTGACGCTCCTCGGCTTGCCCCAGCCAGCGCAGCGGGGAAATCCAGAACGTGACGCTCCGGCCTTCCTGGCCCTGCGAGAGAACCACCGCTTCGGGGGCGGTTTCCACCCACACCGCCTCCTCTCCCAGCGCGCCGGCGAGCACCTGGGACACCTCCAGCGCGTGGTCGAGCAGCGCCTTGGTCGAGCCCGAACTCAGCGGCTTGCCCTTCAAATGCTCCGACAAGCGCGGCCCTTCCACCCACTCGGTCACCAGGTACGGCATCCCGTCGACCGGGTCGCAGCCGCCCTCGAGAATCGTCCGCATCGCCGGGTGGCTGACGCCCTTAAGTCGTTCCAGCGCCGCCATGTAGGCGGTCCGCTCCTCGCCCTCCAGGCCGCCCCCGCCCGGGCCGAAGGGAAAGAAGCGGCGCAGCACGACGTCCACCCCCGAATCGCGGTCCGTCGCCAGGAACACCACCCCATGGGCGTCCTGCGAAAGCATCTCCTGGATCTCGTAGCGGCGGGTCACTCGTCAAGGGCTAGCGAAATCCCGCCGGTCCTGCAATCCCGGTCGCGCCCGGGCCCCGATCAAATGCCGCGATTCCCCGCCCGACTGGACCCGCCCGCCAGGGACCGCCGCCCGGGAAATCCCGGAACCTCGCGAACTTCATGCCGGCCAGCCGCTTCCGGCTCCCCGCCCCGCTGCCAACTCCGCCCTTTCTTTTTCCGTGCTTTCGGCGTCTTTCCGTGGTTTCCATCCGCCCCGTCCGCCCGCTTTCCCGACCGCCATGTCCACGTCCCTGACCCGCAACTTCTCGATCATCGCCCACATCGACCACGGGAAGACCACGCTTTCCGACTGCCTGATGAATATCACGAACACCGTGGCTCAGCGCGATCAGCAGGCGCAGCTCCTCGATGCGATGGACCTCGAACGCGAGAAGGGCATCACCATCAAATCCCACCCGGTGGCGATGGAATACACCGCGAAGGACGGCATCACCTACAAGCTCAACCTCCTCGACACCCCCGGCCACGTCGATTTCTCCTACGAGGTCGCCCGCTCGCTGGCCGCCTGCGAGGGAGCCATCCTGATGATCGACGCCGCCCAGGGCGTGGAGGCGCAGACGGTCGCCAACCTCCACCTCGCGCTCCAGCAGAACCTGGTCATCATTCCGGTCCTCAACAAGATCGACCTGCCTGCGGCCGACGTCGAAAAGTGCAAAAAGCAGCTCGAGGAAATCCTGGCCATCCCCGCCGAGGACGCGATCCCCGCCTCCGCCAAGCAGGGCATCGGCATCGAGGACATCCTGGAAGCCATCGTCAAACGCGTGCCCGCCCCGGTGGAAAACCCCGACAAGCTGCTCCGCGCCACCGTTTTCGATTCGATCTACGACACCTACCGCGGCGTCGTTTCCTACGTCCGCGTTTTTTCCGGGACCGTGAAAAAGGGCCAGCGGGTGAAGTTATTCGCCACCGGCTAGACCTACGAGGTCAAGGAAACCGGCGTCTTCACCCCGAAGATGAGCGCCCGCGACAAGCTGGTCGCCGGCGACGTCGGCTACGTCATCGCCAACATGAAATCCGCCGACGAGGCGAAGATCGGCGACACCCTCACCGACAACACCCACCCCTGCCCCGAGGCCCTGCCCGGCTACAAGGAGATCCAGCCGATGGTCTACTCCGGCATCTATCCGATCGATGCCTCCGACTACGAGGCGCTCAAGACCGCGATGGGCAAGCTGCAGATCAACGACGCGGCCTTCACCTACATGTCGGAAAGCTCGATCGCGCTGGGCTTCGGCTTCCGCTGCGGATTCCTCGGCCTGCTCCACATGGAGATCATCCAGGAGCGCCTGCGCCGGGAGTTCAACATGGACGTGATCTCGACCTATCCGTCGGTCATCTATCAGGTCACCAAGACCAACGGCGAGGAACTCATCGTCGACAACCCGTCGTTCTTCCCCGAGCAGCAGACCATCGCCGAAGTCCGCGAGCCGCTGGTCAAGGTCTTCATCATGATCCCCGGCGAGTACATCGGCGACATCATGTCATTGGTCATGGAGAAGCGCGGCGAGGTGACCAACACCGAGACCATCGACGACACCCGCGTGATGCTGTCCTGCCTGCTGCCGCTGGCCGAGATCCTCGTCGATTTCAACGACCGCCTGAAGTCCTGCACCCGCGGCTACGGCTCGATGGACTACGAGCACGCCGGCTACCGCCCCGCGAACATGGTGAAGATGGAAATGATGATCGCCGGCGACCCGATCGAGGCTTTCGCGACCATCGTCCACCGCGACAAGGCCGAAGGCTACGGCCGCTCGCTCGCCGCGCGCTTGAAGGAAGTCATCCCGAACCAGCTCTTCGTCGTCGCCATCCAGGCCTGCATCGGCGGCAAGATCATCGCCCGCGAAAGCATCTCCGCGATGCGCAAGGACGTCACCGCCAAGTGCTACGGCGGCGACATTTCCCGCAAGCGCAAGCTGCTGGAGAAGCAGAAGGAAGGGAAAAAGAAGATGAAGGCCATCGGCAAGGTGAACATCCCGCAGGACGCTTTCATCAAGGTGCTGAAGAGCGGGGATTGAGGACCGGCATCAACCGCCCTCGCCCGCATCTTCCAGCATCCGCCGCTCCAGCTTCGGGCTGATCCAGAATCGGGCCCGGCTTCTGAGGATCTTTAGAACGGGAGCAAGCAAAGGCAGGCGGCCTGACCGTTTGGCAAGTGCAAGAATTCCAAGCGTGCCGGTGACTGGAAGGCTGTTGGCCGCTGCGACGGTTCGGGCGGACAGGTCATCCAACACCAGTAGGCAACCCGGAAGTTCCATGGCCAAGGCAAGGCACTCCGATTCGCCGTGATGCAATGAGGAAGCAAAACTGCGCACCAGCAGCTCGTTTGCGGGCGTCACGAGGCGGAACTGTGAGGTTTCTGCCGCCAGTGCCGCAGCGGGAAAGAGCCCGGACTTGGCCAGAAGCTCTGCACGGACTGCCGGAGGGATGCACGGGATTCCCGGGAGCTCATCAAGGAGATCAAGCAAGCCGGTTTCCGCCAGATTGATCACCGGCGAAGTATTGCAAACGATCAGGCGTTCCGGAGCCATTCCTCCAGTTGGTTGCAGTCGCTCTCGTAATCGGCGAGATCCAGCGGTTGCTCGATCCCATGTTCACCCAGCCAGTATTGGAACTCCGCCTTGCCCAAGCCCGCCAGCTTGCATGCGGCGGCGCCGCCGAGCACGCCATCCGCGAACAAAGCCGCGGCCAAGCGCCTGCGGAGTTCGCTTTCAAGCTCTGCCCGGGGAATCCGGACGGCACTCAAAACCTCGCCGGGGATTTCCAAGGAGATTCCTTTCATGGAGGGAGCCTAACCTGAATGCCGGATCACCGCCAGACGAGACTTCGATTCCCCACACGCCGATTTCCCGCAAGCGCGAGCAGCTGGGTCTGGAAGAGTAAGTTGCCCGGAAAGTTAGTCGATCAGACTATCGCCTTGAGTCTTCGGCCGTCCCGGGGGAGGCTGATCACATGCTGAAATGCTTGATCATCGCACTTTCCGCTTGGTTGATCCAGGCAATGCAAGGAGAGCAATTCGTCTTCCTTAACATTGAATATGCGGAGCGAAGCGGGCCTCAAGGTACCTACGTTCTTCGCTGCGACGAAGAGGGCCTTTTCGACCTCCGGCCCGTTGACCCCGGGGAGAAACTTCCGGACGCCAAGGTTGAGGAGATCATGCCCTTTTTGGAGAAGGCTTATCCTTGGCTCGACGGGAAAATCACATTTCAGCAAGCGGAAGTGGACACCGAGAAGCTCGTCAAGGACGGCAAGGTTCACGTGCTCGGCCGAGTGGAAAAAACGGGAGATCATCCCGCGTCCTCCCTCGGCGATTGCCTGGCTGAAGCCACGCCGACTGAGTTCGGAGCAACGAGTCGGGTCGAAATCCTGCGGAAAGACAAGGTCCTAGTGTATGACCTGAAGAGGCCGGAGCATGCGGAAATCAAGCTTGAACCTGGCGATGTCATTCATGTTCCGGCAAAGCGGATAATCGGGCGCTGACGCACTTCAATCACCCGACCGACCGACATCGGCATCAGCGCGGCGGGCCCTTCAGCCGCGCACAAGTCAATCCCCCCATCCGCGGTCACAGGGTGTCGTCATCCACCTCCTCAAACCGGCGCCGCTTCTCCAGAGCCCTGCCTTCCCGCAAGGCCCGCGCATCCTCCACCGCATCCCGCAGCCACTTGAGACGGCGCAAAGCTTCCGGCTGAACCGGGCCGATCAAGGCATCGATGATCGTCGGATTTCCATCGGCATCGCGCATGATGTTGCGGTCATGAAGGTCGCTAAATAAGGGCTGGCTTCCGCGCCGGGAGTGAGTGCAACCAAGAGGTCGGAACTCCGCAGGCCATCCTCATCGTGATGGATGCCGAGCTTTTCCAGCGGGATCAGCGGGACGTCGCGGAGGGCGGCCCGTCCGGCAACATCGGCAAGCCAACCATCAGGCGAAAGCGGTTCCCGGGATGCAGCTCGCTGAGTTGCTTCCAGGATGCCGCGCGTTCGCTCTCGGTTAATGGCAACGCAAGCTGCTCGCTGGTCCGCGCAGGAGTTTCCCGAATGGATGGCCGTGGGACGACCGGTCCGGAAGTCGATGCTGAGCTGGGCTGTGGGGTTTCCATCCAAGATTGAGGGCGTTGAAGGTCGGACCATGCATACCGCTTCATCCCAAACCCGGCAAGCCAAGGGGCGCGGCATTATTCCGGAAACCGGTTACACCAGCGCTCTAAGAAATTCCCCGGCATGGCAGGCAAAATTCCATTTTGCGCCTCAAAATGGCATCGAGACTGCCAGATCCGCTGAAACCCTCACTCCCCGTCCCCCTCCAGGATCTTCTTCAGCACCTCGGCGAAGCGGTTGTAGAAGAAGCCCAGGACCACCAGCGCCACGCCGAGGGCGAGGAAGGCGGCGACCCGGGTGAAGGCGCCGAAGTCCCAGACGTCGACGGCGAACAACTTCACCAGCGAGATCGCGAGCAAGGCGAAGCCGGCGTGGCGCAGCGCCGCGAGCTTCCGCCAGAGGCCGGCGCTGACGAGGGTGAAACCGAGGACGGTCCACAGGATGGCGACCGGTTTCCAACCGGCATGCCAGATGGTGAGTTGGCTCGCCCACAGCGCGAGCAAGGCACAGGCGGCGAGCAGCAGGCCGTGGCGGAGCTGTTTGGGTCGCGGACCGGTCACCGGCACCAGGAGCAGCGTCGCGAAGCAGCAGGCAATTGCCAGCCCGCCGTAAGGGAAGGGGGCGGGGTCGATCTCGTGCCACGGATGCTGGGCCGCGTGGGCGAGGGTCGTGGTCGCCGCGATCGCCAGGAAGACGGCGGATTCGGCGAGGAACGGCGCTTTCCGCCAAGTCGTCGCGACCGCCAGCAGCAGGCCGCTGGCCGCGATGAAATCGCCCCAGCCTTCGGGCGCGATTTCGTGCCAGGCGAGGAGCCAGGAAACCGCCGCGATGACCCGCGCCAGGATCCCGGCGGGGGATCTCGCACCGGCCAGCGCCACCACGCCCAGCGCGGCGGCGGCGGGCAGGAAGTTCAAGAGCCCGGAGCCCGCCGGCAACAGCAGCTGGCTGCCCACGGCCTGTGGCAGCAGCAAGGCCGCGGCGACTTGCAAGGGTCGCGATGGGATGACCTGGCGGCCGAGCGCGGCCACGCCCAGCGCGGCGGCGGCGAAGGCCAGCAGGTGGTGCAAGGTTTCCAGCTCGAAGGTCAGCAGCATCTTGCAGATCCCGGCCGCCACGGTCAGCGCGGTCAGCCAGGTGAAAATTTCCGGCCGCGGGTAGGTGGAATTTTCCGGCTCGGGCCGCTGTCTCAGCCACAACGTGTGCCCCGCCAAGGCCAGCCCGCCCGCCAGCGCCGGCGACCACCAAGGCGGAAGCGCTTCCGACGGGAAGATCATCACGAGCACCGTGAACCCGAACACCGCCGCCACCCAGGCCGCTTCCAGCAGCCGCCGCGCGGGATCGTGCCGCAGCGTGAAGACCGACAGCCCGAGCGCCACCGCGGCGCAGGCCGGGGCCCGCCATTCGACGCCGAGATGGTGGCTGGCAACGAACCATGCGAGCGCGCTGCCGGCGACGAATACCAGGGCGGTCACCAGGCGCGAGACGCGGGACATTTCACTGCCCGCGGCGCAACCGTCGCAGCCGCTGCGCAGCGGAAAGGCGGCCGCGACCAGCAGGCCCGCGACCAGCACGCGGCTCCACAGCGGGATGCCGGAGGCCAGCCCTTCGGGACTCAACGAATGATAGACCGCCAGCGCCGTGGCCAGCAGCGCGAAACCGAGTTCGCTCTTCCCGCCGAAGCGCCGGAAGGCCAGTGCCAGCGCGAAGGTCTGCCCGGCGAACCCGAGCGCGAGATGATAGCCCTCGAGCTTCAGCGCCATCGCCAGCGTCAGCGCGCCGAGACCCTGCGCGAGGTGCACGCCGCCCGCGGCATCGCGCGAGCGGCCGGCCGCGCCGAGCGCCAGCAGCACCGTACCGAACACCGCCGGCACCGTCCAGTAGTCGTCGCCGCCCCGCTGCTGCCACCACAGCGCGGAGAACAAAAGGAAGAACGCCGCGTTGTTGGCCGCCGCAAAGATCGTCCGCGCCCGCTCCGTCAACCCGCCGAAGTGGCGCGACACCCCGACCACGCCCGGCAGCGCGAACAGCGCCCAGACCGGCGGCAGGAACCACAGCGCCGCCGGGTCCTCCGGCCGGCCGCCGATGCCGCCCGCGAGCTGCCAGCCGAGAAAGGCGGCATAGGTCCCGGCCATCGA
Organism: Akkermansia muciniphila; assembly: GCA_945883695.1. GTDB lineage: Bacteria > Verrucomicrobiota > Verrucomicrobiia > Verrucomicrobiales > Akkermansiaceae > Haloferula > Haloferula muciniphila_A. The sequence continues at coordinate 18,140 of CAMCYK010000075.1, forward strand.
CGCGATCCCCGGCGAGGCCCAGCCGGGACGCCGGGTCAGCGCGATCCCGGCGGCCGCCAGCACCACGTTGGACAGCGCCGACAGCCAGCCGAGCGGTTGCAGCACGGTCGAGTACGAGGCCAATAGTAGTCCAATCGCCGCGGTCGCCCGCGAGTCGCGGCGCAGCGAGACCGCGACGATCACCGCCGCCGCGCCGAGCAGTAGCACGCCCGCCGCCACCGGCGAATCGACCACCCGCAGCCGCGGCACGTGATGGGCGGCAAAGGTGCACCAGTAGAAAAACGCCAGCCCGCCCGCCAGCAGCACCTCGCCGAAGCGTCGCATCCCGTCCCGCCGCGCGAAGAAGATCCCGCTGCCGCAGAGCAGCAGCGCACCCGCGTACAAGGCCGCCAGCCGGATCCCGGCCGACAGGTCGCGGATCCAGTTCTGATAGGCGTAGTTCCCTAACAGCACCCCGCCGGTGACCAGCAGCGCGATCCCCAGCCGGACCAGCCAGATCCGCCCGAAGCGCAGTTCGAAGGAGCCGGCGGGCGGCGGGGGTGGGGCGGGCGGAGGTGGTGGCGGCGCGGGAAGCTCGGCCGTTACCGCGACGGGCTCCGTTTCCCCGAGGAATTCCGGAGACGCGTCCAGATCGGCGACTGGCAAGGGAAAAGGCGGAGGTTCTGGCGCAATGACGATCGTGCCGGTCGGCCGCTGGAGCTGCCGCTCCAAGGCGTCGAAGGACGCCCGCAAGCGCCTGATCTGCACCTCCTGCCCGCAGGCCAGCTCGGCCAACTGCTCGCGCAGTCGTTCAAGTTCGCGCCGCAGATGCTCGTGGTCGGCTTTCATCACAAATGGATATCAGCTGATAAAACGCCGCTTACCAAGATCGGCGATCATCGCATTTCCGCGGTCGAAGATTGACGAAAGCGATGAAGGCGGAAGGCCAGGCGGATGGAGATCCAAGTGGGGGAGGCGACCTGCGGACGCCAGGGAGGGACGACGTGCCATCCCTGGGACCGCCGGTCTTCAGACCGGCCCGACCGATCCCCGCCGCGGGCCTGAAGACCCGCGGTCCCGGGGACGACGCGCCCGCGCTCAATCGGCGAACTCCACGCCTGGAACATCCGCGCGCCAAGCCGGCCAGGCGAGCAGCGGCGGCCCGTCCCCGCGGCCGTAGCCGCCGCGCACGAACCGGCCGCAGCGGCTGGGGACGAAGCGGCAGGCTCCCCTCTTTTCCACCGCTCCTTCATTCTCTCCCTCGCGCCAGGTCCCGCTCAGCACGCCGTCCTGTTCCAACAATTCGCAGGTTCCCTCCGGATAGCGGGCGGTCCAGGCCTTGCCCTCCCCGCGGCGGAAGCTCAACTCGCCGAACGCCGATTGCCAGCTCCCCGCGCCCAGCGTCGCCAGCGGATCGGCCGGCTGTTCCGCGGCGGCGAAAGTCAGCTCCGACAGCGCCAGCGGGAAGTCGATGACCGCCCGCCCGCCGACATCGAGCACCCGCAGCCGGACCCGCGGGTCGGGCGTGGACCAGTCGATGTCGATCAGCCCGGCATTGGCATGCTTATAGCCGCGGCCGATCCGGTTCGGATTCGCGCCGAGTTGCGGCCAGCCTTGGTTAAGCCCGCTCGAGGTGAGGTCGTGGATGGGGTACAATCCGGGCCTTTCCTCCAAGCTCAGCTCTCCCCAATGGGTGTCGCCGGAGAGCAGGATCACGCCCTCGGCGCGGGTGCTCTTCACCAGCTCGAAGAAGCGCTCGCGCTCCCGCGGCAGATTCGCCCACGCCTCGTAGCCGTTGAACGCGCTGCCGAGCTGGGTGGACAGCCCGATGAAACGCAGCCGGGCCGGCTTCTTCAGTTCCCCCTCGAGCCACTTCCATTGTTCTTCGCCCAACAACACCTGCTCGTCCTCCGCGCCCAGCGGCTCGTAGCCGCCGAGCTCGCGATAGGTTCTCACGGCCGCCTTGCGGAGCGGCGAGCGGAAGGTCCTCAGATCGAGCATCAGGATCTGCACCCGCCGGTCCGGCGGACCTAACAGGGTGGCGGCGTGGATCCCTTTCCGCGAGCGCCGCGGGCTGCCGGCGGGCTCGTCGAAGAAATCGAGGAAGATCTCTTTCGACGCCTCGAGCGCCGGGTAATCGCGGCCGGAATCGTCGGCCCCGTAGTCGTGATCGTCCCAGGTCGCCAGCACCCGGGTATCGCGGGCCAGCGCCTGCCAGGCCGGCTGGCGGGACAGCCGGCGATATTTCCGGCGCAGCAAGCCCGCGTCGGCGGTGTCGCCGTAGATGTTGTCGCCGAGCGCGAGGTAGAGCTGGGGCTTTTCCAGAACCAGCCGGTCGAGCGCGGGGCAGGCTTGCGTTTCCTGGTAGCAGGACCCGAAAGCCAGCCGCTCGAGCGTGAAGCCGGGCTCGTCGGCTTGCGGCGGCCGATGGTCGAGTCCGGGCGAGGCGGCGGCGGGCTCGGGCAGGCAGGCCCCGGGCGTGGCACTGGTGGTTTCGCGCCACTCGAACTCAATCAAGGTGGCGGCGTGGTCGCTCGGGAAAGGGCTGCTTTCCCGCGGCAGCCGCGCGTCGGCGGGGTCCTCCGGCAGCACGGTGGCCCGCACCGGGTGCAGGCCGGCGCGGCCGAGCGGATTGCGGAGATAAAGGCGGTCGATCCGTTCCGGCGGGTCGGCCTGCCCGCTGTCCGGGTCGGTCGTCCAAAGCGGAGTCCAGGTATTGCCCGGAACCTTCACCGGATCCGGGTGGACGGCGCGGAAGCTGTCGGCCAAGCCCGCGCCGTGCAGCAGCCGGCTGACCGGCAGCGGCAGCGCGCGGCGCTGTGGAAACACCGCCGCGGTGGCCGCCGTCCAGTCGAGGTGCGACGAGGTATTCCAATCCCCGCCGACCAGCAGCGGCACGTCCGCCGCGAGGTGGCCCCGCGCGTCCAGCGTGTCGAGCAAGGCCTGCGCCTGCTTGAAGCGCGTGGCCTCGCCGGCCAACACTTCCGCGTCGCCCGGCGGCGGCTCGGCCAGCGTCGCCCATTGCGGTGGCGACCGGGAGTCGAGCCAGATGCTCCACGCCAGGAACTCGCGGCCCCGCTCGTCCCTGAGCCGCGCGCCCAGCCCGTGCCACGGGTGATGGAAATCCCCGTCGACCCGCTGGAAGCGGCTCGCCACCGCGAGATGCGGGCTTTCATGCTGCCAGCTCTGCCAGCCGAGTTGATCCGCGACCCAGGTCCCCAGCGTCTGTTGCGTGCCCTCCAGCAGGTAGCTTTCCTGCCACAGCACGACGTCCGCGCGGCTGTCGCGGATCACCTTGAGCACCCGCTGCTTGCCGTCCGGGCCGTAGGGATTCGAGCCGCGCTCGGTGTTCCACACCAGCACCCGCAGCGGCTCGTCGGCGGCGGAAAGCGGCAGCAGCAGGGCAAGCAACAGGGAAGATGTCTTCATCAGGATCTCGGGGAACGCGCGTTCGGAGGAAGTCTCGCGCTTCGTGAGCGGCATGACGATTTGCATTTTTAGACGAATTCGCTACCGGGGACCGCTCCTGTAACTTGTCCAGCAACCACCTCCATGAAATCGATTCCCTCCATCTTCGTCGCGCTTGTCGCGCTTGCCCTTCCCGCCTTCGCGGCCAAAAAAGACAAGGAAAAGGACGCCGTCCCCGACGCCTCCGTCGATCAGGTCAAATGGGCCGAGGTCGTCAATGAAGTCCCCTTCGACAAGGAATCCCTCGCCGGCAAGGTGGTGGTGATCGAAGAGTGGGGTGTCAATTGCGGCCCCTGCATCGCCAGCCTGCCGGACCTGGCCAAGTTGGCGAAGCGCTATGAGAAGAAGGGTCTCGTGGTGGTCGGCCTCGAGCGCCAGGGCAGCTCCAAGGAAGACATTCTCGAGGTTCTCAAGGACGCCAAGGTCAAGTATCCGGTGATGGCCGGCGGTTCCGGTCCGGTCCCCAGCGACGGCATCCCGCACGCCATGGTCTTCGGGGCCGATGGCAAGCTCGTCTGGCACGGCCACCCGGCGGACGACGAGTTCGAGGACTCGGTCAAGGATGCCCTCAAGGGCGTCGCGAAAGCCAAGTGAGCCGCGTTGGTTTTTCCCAGAGCCGTCACCCGCATCCCGCGGGGTGACGGCTTTTTTGTGGTGCCGCGGGGTCCGGGGGGATGCAGGGGAGTGCCGCGGCACGACGCGGCTTTGGCGACGGTGACGGGTCGCCTCGCGGGCCGGCCACGAACGCGATCCAAGGCCGTCATTCTAGGCTCTCGGCTTCCAGGGCAAGAGATCGCAATGGACGAGCACCACCCGTTGCGAGCCGCCGCGCGTGCCGTCGGCCGTCGCCGGGGCTTCCTGGGCGGAGAGAATTTCCCATCGTCCGGAATGCAGGCTTCGGGTGACCGATACGGAAAAGCGCTGGAACTCCGCCTGAGGCATTGCAAACGGGTTGATCCCGAAGGATGCGAAACCGCGCAGCTTGACTTCCGAAAGTTCGATCTTGAGCAGGCACCGATCCTTGCCGACGGCCCGGCAGCTTGCGCGGAAATCCCATCCTTCGTCGCGGACCTCGAAGTCCTTGTAGGCCTTCGCCTGTAGCCAGCCTTCGAACATGCCCAGCAGGGAGTCCGGTTGGGCCGGTACCCGGGGTTCGCGGGGTTCGGATCCGGAAAGACCGCCTCCGGCGACGTATTCGACCGGATAGATCCGCTCGCGGGTCGAATGAGCCTCGGCTGCGGAGCCGGGCGCGAAAGAAAGAACCCAGGATCCCGAGAGGCGGCTGCCGGGAGCGAGCAACAGCGTCCGCCGCCAGGCTCCCGGACTTTCCATGGTGTCCAAGGCGCTCGCCCAAGCCGCGTTGCCGACTTCCCAGACCTCCGCCCGGACCCGGCATTGCCGTGACTCCGTGGCGTCGGCCGGGCTGATGGCCAGCAGCAGTGCGGCGAGGAAAGGCTTCATGGCGGGCGGATGTTCAGCGCGCGCGGTCCACGCGAACCAGGACGATCCACGACCGTGAGGCATCGGTCGCCGCCGGCGGTGCGGCGGCGGCCAGGATTTGCCACTGGCTCTCTTTCACCCGCAGCAAGCCACCGGCGCGGAAGTTGTGGAACTGTGGCATCGTCACCCCCAAGGCTTCCGGGGCGAAAGTGTCCATCTTTGCCAGCACCACATCGTCGAAGGAGATCGAGATGTCCCAGGTGCCCTCGCCGACGGTGACCGGCTGGATTTCCGCCTCGAGCGTCACGCCGGTGTTGCGGGTCTCGAACGAGGTCGGCGTGGCCCCGGACGTGAGGCGGGTGATGAAATCGTTCAAGGACTGGGGCGGATTCTTCCGCATCACCTCTTCCGCCGCCGCCGCGGGCAGCATTTCCGGCGGCTCGTATTCGGTCGGGTAGATCTTCTCGATGATCGATTCCGTGGAGTTCCGTGATTTCGCCTCCACCGCCAGGACGGGCGCGTGAACCAGTGGTGTCCCGTCGGCCAGGCGGTCCCGACGCCAGGTCTCGATGTCCGCGGGTTTCGCGAGGCGATCCATCGCCACCACCCAGTCCCTCGTGGCCACCTCCCACACCTCGACCCGCAGCGCCAGGGTGTCGCGCGCTTCGCCGAGCCGCGCCGCGGGAATCTTCGGCAGGTTCGAACCAAAACCCTGGGGCGCGAAAGGATCCTCCGCGGCGACGTCGGCCGCTGCGGTATCCACCGGAGCATGCTCCGCCGCGGGGGCTGGCGCGGCCTCTTCCGCCTTCACCACCCACGGGACCAGCAGCAGCCCGCCCAACATCGCGTTTCTCCATTCCATCGCTCTCATGGCTATCCGGTCTCCGACGCCTGGCGAGCCGATTCCATTCACCCGGGATTCCCGCGCCCGTTTCCGCAAATCTCCCGCGCAAAATTCTCGTCCGCCCGCCCCCGTTCCCGGTTAAACATGCGCGCCATGTATTCCGACGCGCTCGCCTCCCACCTCCGCACCACGTTGTCCGAAATCGAAGCCGCCGGCCTTTACAAGCGCGAGCGGTTGATCGACTCGACCCAGAACTCGACCGTCCGCCTCCAGGACGGGCGCGAGGTCATCAACCTGTGCGCCAACAATTATCTCGGCCTCGCCGACCACCCGGAGGTCGTCGCCGCCGCCAAGGCCGCGCTCGACCGCTGGGGCTTCGGCATGGCCAGCGTGCGCTTCATCTGCGGCACCCAGACGCTGCACAAGCAGCTCGAGGAAACCATCAGCCGCTTCCTCGGCACCGAGGACACCATCCTTTACCCCTCCTGCTTCGATGCCAACGGCGGCCTCTTCGAGGTGCTGCTCAGCGACCAGGACGCGGTCATTTCCGACGCGCTCAACCACGCCTCGATCATCGACGGCGTGCGCCTCTGCAAGGCCAAGCGCTTCCGCTACAGCAACAACGACATGGCCGACCTGGAAGCCCAGCTCCAGGCCGCCGATGCCGCCGGCGCGCGCTTCAAGTTGATCACCACCGACGGCGTGTTCTCGATGGACGGCATCATCTGCGACCTCGACCAAGTTCACGCCCTTGCCGACCGGTACAACGCGCTGGTCCATTTCGACGATTGCCACGCCACCGGCTTCCTCGGCACCCGCGGCCGCGGCACCCACGAGCACCGCGGACTCTTCGGCAGGATCGACCTCACCACCGGCACGCTCGGCAAGGCCCTCGGCGGCGCGTCCGGCGGCTACACGTCCGGCAAGCAGGAGATCATCGATCTCCTGCGCCAGCGCTCCCGGCCCTATCTGTTCTCCAACACCATCGCCCCGCCGATCGTCGCCGCCTCGCTCAAGGTCTTCGAAATGCTCGAAACCTCGACCGAACTTGCCGACCGCGTGAAGGCAAACACCGCCTACTTCCGGGAAGCCATGGCCGGCACCGGGTTCACCATCGCCGGCAAAGACCACCCGATCTCCCCCGTCATGCTCGGCGACGCGGCGCTGGCGCAGACCTTCGCCGACAAGCTGCTCGACCACGGTGTCTACGCCATGGGCTTCTTTTTCCCCGTCGTCCCCCAGGGCAAGGCCCGCATCCGCACCCAGATCAGCGCGGCCCACACCAAGGAGCAGCTCGACCAAGGGGTCGAGGCCTTCATCGCGGTGGGGAAGGAACTCGGTGTGATCTGAACGGTATTTAAGCAGAAGTCCCTACTCCGACTTTGCCGAACCTCTTCAAATCGACGAATTCGATCGGAGTTTTATTCGTCAGGCAAGCTGTAATTGACATCCTGCCCCCGGCCCGCTTTCCTTCCTTTCGTCCGCCCCTCCTCTCCGATGAATGCCAGCGACTTGAAGGAACTCTCCCCGCTCGACGAGATCACCCTGCCGACTGCC
>CAMCYK010000076.1 GCA_945883695.1 Akkermansia muciniphila
TCCATCTCCGCGTTGCTCCGGTTGCGGTCCCGGTAAACGACCCGGTCAAAGCGACTTTGAAGGTCGCAGCGAAGAGGACCGGCTTTTCGAAGGAACGGGTGGAGGCGGTGCTGCGGAGCGGCGGGAAGCTGTCGCGGGCGGAGCTGCTGAGGTGCCGGGTGCGGTGGTTCAGCGACGGGGTGGCGATCGGCAGCAGGAGCTTCGTGGAGGGGATTTTCACGAAGTGCCGCGGACACTTCGGGGCGAAGCGCAAGGACGGCGCGCGGAAAGTGCGGGAGGACGCCGCCGGCGGGCTGCACGCGCTGCGCGGGCTGCGGGTGGATTCGGTGACTTGACGAATCGGCGGTTCGGCGCTGGGTTCGCCAAAGGGGTCCGTAAAGCGGTCAAATCAAGCCGGTTCGGGTGGCCGGGGTTCCATGGAAACCCGCAGTGGCTTGTCGGCGCTAAGGTGGATCTCGCGTTGCGGGAAGGCGATCGAGATGCCTGCCTCGGTCAGGCGCTTTTCGATCATGAAGCGCAGGTCGCTGCCGACCACCATCGCGCCCGTCTGGCCGCGGAGGTCGATCCAGTAGTAGAGCGCAAACACCAGCGAATCGGGGCCGAAGTCCTCGAGGACCACCTGGGGCTCCGGACTTCTCACAACGACCCCGTGCTCCGCCGCGCACTCGGCAAGGATCGAGGAAACCATCCGCAGCGGCGACCCGTAGGAGACGCCGACCCGCACCACGCGGCGGACGGTGGGCGCGTCGTGGGTCCAGTTGGTCACCTTGTTTTCCAGCAAAAGCGAGTTTGGCAGGATGATTTCGACGCCGTCGAAAGTGCGGATCATCGACGAGCGGGTGTCGATGGAAGTGACCGTGCCGGCGACGCCATCCACGTCGAGGATGTCGCCGACGCGGACCTTGCGTTCGAACAGGACGATGATGCCGCTGATGAAGTTCTTGAAAAGCGTCTGGGTGCCGAAGCCGACGCCGATGGCGAGCGCGCCGCCGAGGAAGGCGAACGCGGTGAGCGGGATCCTCAGCAAGTGCAAGGTGACCAGCGCGAGCACGATGCCCATGGCGATACGGGTCCAGCGACGGAGGGTCTGAGCCTGGCCTTCCTCGACCCGTCCCTTGGCAACCAGCGTTCTGAAGCCGCGCTTCAGCAGCCATGAGCCGGCACGGTAGGTGAGATAGAAAAACAACAGCGCGCCGAGCAGCCAGCCGAGCACCAGGCTGCGCTTCACCCTGATGATCTCGCCTTCAACCTCGGTCTTGTCTTCGTAGGGATAGACTTCGTAATTCCAGACCTTCTTCGCCCCGTCGGCAATCCGCGAGCCGTAGCCGCGGAAGCGTTCGCCCCATGCCATCGTCTTCGCTTGTTCCCGCGAGTCGCCGAGCCAGCGGGCGATGTCGAGGCGCACCGAGGAGACTTCCTGGCCGAAGCGTTCGATGGAATCGAGCTCGGCCCGCTGGGCATCGAGCGCCCTGTCGCCGGCCGCGCGGAGCGGGGAGGCTTTATCCATGAGCGCGAGCTTCGCCTCGTGCTCCTGCATCTCGGACAGAGCCGCATTGCGGCGGACATCGACCAGCGAGTTGAAGGCGGTCGCGCGGGAAAGCTCGGCCGCGAGGTTGTCATAGGCTTCCGCCCGGTCGCCGGCGGAGTCGGAGGTGAGCAAGGTCATGCGTGCCTTCTGGACGGTGACATACTCGCTGAGGAAGCGCTGGCGGCCGCCAAGGATCTCGAAGCGGTCGGCGAGGCTCTGGGTTTCAGTCTCGGCGAAGCGCAGGCGGCTTTCCGCTTCGGCGAGCCGGTCGGCCGATTCGGCGGTGGCGGGCTCCACGGCTTGCAGGCGCTCCACCTCGGCGATCAGCTTTTGCCGTGCGACCATGGCAGTGTGCTGCGACTTCTCGAGGAGCGCCAGTTCCTTGGTGATCTGCTTGGCGCGTTCGATGGTCGACTTCTTGAGTTGTTCGACGTCGGCTTCGGGGAAGGCAATGGGCGTTCCGAGCGCGGTGACTTTCCGGTTCAGCAGTTCGGCCTCGTGGCTGGTCGCCGCGGTCCGGATCCGCATGTTCTCGCGCGAGAGTTGGAACATCGTGGCGGAGGCCCCGAGGATCTTCACGCGGAGCCGGGCGGCGTCCAGCCGCCATGCCGCGGCGTCGAGTTCCGCCGGGGGGGCGCGGTCCGCGTCATCGGCGGCGCGGCGGAGCGCTTCTTCGGCTTTTTTGATCTCGTCCTGGCGGGAGGAAATCTCGCGATCGAGCATCAAGGTGGCCGACTCGTACGCCGCGATCCGGGTGATGACGGCTTCCTGCTGCCGCCGCAGTTCGTCGTGAAGGACGAAGGAGTAGGGTCCCGGCTCCTTGAAGCCCTCCCAAGCCGCGGTCTGGGATTTCGACAGGGCCACGGTTTGTTCGAGGTTGGCCTTGGTGTCGAGGGAGCGCAGGGAATTCTCCGCGCTGAAGATGCCGAGCAGCGCGTCGGAGCGGCGGGCGGCAACTTCCTTTTCGCTGATGCCCGCGGGCAGGGCGGTGGGGCTGGCGAGGGCTTCCGCCTGCGCTTTCCAATCGGCGACCCAGCCCTTGATCCGCTTGCGGGCTTGCTCCGGGGTCTCCGGGGCCGCCGGGGCTTCTTCGGCCTTGCCGGCGGCGGCTTTCAATCCGGGAATCTGGGCCGCCGCGGACCACGGGAGGCTGGCCAGCAGCACGCCAAGCAGCGCGCTGCGGGAATGAACAATGGCTTTCGAAATCGTCATGCGGCGGTATGAATGACAGGGCGGCGAGTTGCTGGCCAGCGCGGCGACGCGGGCCAAGGCTTCGATGGGATGAGGCGTGCCAGGCGAAATCCTCGGCGAGGATGGGAAGTTTGCCGACCTGCCATTCGCGGAGATGGGCGTCGGCCTCGGCGTGGGCGGCGGCGAGATCGCGCGGAGACAGGTCACCGGTCAATTCAAGGGTAACGATGCCGTCGAAGGCATCGATCAAGTCGGCGCTGATGGGGATTCGGTAGCGGTGGTGTTCGTTGGATGAGAGAGGGGCGGGGAGTCGGACGAGGCATTTCAATTGAACGATGCGGGGCGCGGAATCAGGTTCGCGGGCTTTCAAGGGTTTTCCTCGCCAGACCGGGCGCGATGCTCGCGACGGCATCGTAGTGGGTCAGATGGACTTTCCCCGTCAGGTGTTCGAGGAGATCCGAGCGTTTCAAGCGGTCCATCACCGGGCCCTTTACCTCGGACAGATGGAGGCTGATACCGGCGTCCTTGAGGCGGGCGTTGATGGCTTCGAGGCTCTCCAAGCCGGAGATGTTGATGGTGTTGACCGCCGGGCATTCGAGGATGACATGGCGGATCCCGGGGTGGCCGGCGATGGCGTTGTTGACGGTGTCCTCGAGGAAGCGGGCGTTGGGGAAATAGAAGCTGGCATCCACCCGCAGCGAAAGCAGCGCCGGATCGGTCACCACCTGGTGGCGCTCCACGTTGCGGAAGTTCATGGTGCCGGGAAGCTGGCCGACGACGGCGACGTGAGGCTTCGAGGTCCGGTAGAGGTGGAGGAAGATCGAGAGGCCCACGCCGGCGATCAGCCCGGCTTCCACGCCGTCGATCAGGGTGAGCAGGATCGTCGCCGCCATCGCGGCGAAATCCGTCAGGGAATACGAGAAAACGCGCCGCATCGCGCCGAAATCGACCAGCGACAGCACCGCCGCGATGATGGTGGCGGCCAGCGTCGCCTTCGGCAGGAAGAACAGGAGCGGCGTGAGGAACAGCGTCGCGAGGGCGATCTTCGGCAGTCCCCGCGGCACCTCACCCACGATCTTGACCCCCTTGTCGCCGAGTCCGAGCGACCACACGGCGACGGTGGTCAGGACGATCGCCGCGACCGGTCCGAGTTTCGCCATCAGGCCGGCGGTCTTGTCCGCGATGCCGCAGCGCTTGAGCAAGGGTTTGAGTCCGCCGCGGACCCAGAACAGGAATGCCCGCGACCCGATGCCGAGGATCGCCGTCTGCGGGTGGATGGAGCCGAGTTCCGGCACCAGCGATTTCGCGATGTCGAGGAAGGTCTCGCCGTGCGCCTTGACGCCTAACAGGGATGCCAGTTGCCCGGCGGCGATCTGGACGCCGGAGGCGGTGATGAAGCCGGAAACCACCGGATGGCTGAGGAAGTTCGCCATGAAGCCCAGCCGCAGCAGTCCCATCACGACCAGCAAAAGCCCGGAGACGAAGGCCATCGCGATGGCGGCGCCGAGGTATTCCGGCGTCCCCTGGGCCGCGAATTGCGAGATCGCGGTGGCGGTCATCAGGCTGGCCACCGCCACCGGGCCCACCGCCAGCGCGCGCGATGTGCCGAACACCGCATACATCAGCAGCGGCGCCATGGAGGCGTACAGTCCGACCTCCGGCGGCAGCCCGGCCACCAGCGCGTAAGCGAGCGACTGCGGGATGAGCATCAGCGTGACGATCACCGCCACCACCAGGTCGTTACCCAGCGTCTGGCGCGTATATTCACGGCCCCAGGTGAGGATCGGGAAGTAGCGATGGAGGAATTTCATAAGGTGACCGGATGTTTGGCGACGGTTTCCGGCGGACGGCTGAAAACGACTTCTAGGGACGTCATCCTGCGGAGAGCCACCTCGCGGGGTCCACTGCCCTTTGGGGAAGATGGGCGGGCGCGTCACGCCCCATGGCACCGCCTGCCTGTCATCGTTTGGCCGGGGCCTTGGTGGTGCCTCAGTTCCCCATGGTTGCCGCCGGCTAGACCACGGCGCTCCCCGGAGGATGGGGGCGTAGCGGTTCGGGCAGGCTGGCGAGGATGAAATCGACGGCCTCTTTCGGCGAATCGGTGAAGTATCCGAACTCGACCTCTTCGGCGGTGAAGACGCCGACCTCCTTGAGCTTCGCGCCCCATTCCCGCATGCCTTGCCAGAACTCCGTGCCCATCAGGATGATCGGGAAGGGTCCGATCTTGCCGCATTGGACGAGGGTGGCCGCTTCGAAAAGCTCGTCCATCGTGCCAAGGCCGCCGGGCATCACGATGAAGGCGCAGGAGTACTTCACGAGGCAGGTCTTGCGGGTGAAGAAGTATTCGAACTCGATGCTTTGGTCGACGTAGGGATTGGCGGCCTGTTCGTGCGGCAGGATGATGTTCAGGCCGAGGCTCGCGCCGCCGGCTTCATGGGCACCGCGGTTGGCGGCCTCCATGATGCCCGGACCGCCGCCCGTCATGGTGGCGAATCCCGCCTTGGCCAGCTCCTTGCCGACGCGCCGGGCCATTTTGTAGTAGGGATGCGAAGGCTTGAAGCGGGCGGAGCCGAAGACGGTGACGGCGGGGCCGGTGTTGATGAGCTTCTCGGCGGCGTTGCGGAACTCGCCGTTCGCACGGCGGATGCGCGCGATCTCCTTTTTCATCGAACGCGTGTCCGTCAGGAAATCGCGGTCGGCGGTGGAGTGGCCTGGGACTTCATAGCGCATCGGGTGGCGCTGCCAGTACTCGGCCCACTCCGTGCGCGTGGGTTTATTGGTCTTCATAGAACTTTAGGCGGCAGCAGGTAAAGGGTCATGGCGAAGATCAGATAGACCATCAGCAAGAGCACGCCGATGAACCATGCCGAGCGGCCGTTCGCCGTGACAAGCGCCGCGGTGAGGGTGGCGATGAAGATCATCACCACCGCGCCGGGCCAGAATTGGAGAGTCATCGGTGCGGGGCCGAGCACGTAGCTCAAGAGCACGAGCACCGGCGCCACGAACAGCGCGATCTGGGAGGCGCTGCCGAGCGCGATGCCCACGCTCATGTCCAAACGGTTCTTGCGCGCTCCGGAAAACGCCGAAGCCATTTCCGCCGCGGCTCCGACCAGCGCCACGACGATGAAACCGACAAACGCGGGAGACATGCCAAAGGTCTCCGCCGCCTTTTGCACGGACTCCACGAAGATCTCGCTCACCAGCGCCACCAGCACCGTGACTCCGGCCAAGGTGGCCAGAGCCAACCGGATGGGCCATGGCGCTTCGTCGTGTTCCTCGTGGGCCGCGCTGGCAAACACCTCGCGGTGTGTCTTGAGGGAAAACAACATTCCCAGGCCGTAGGTGATGATCAGCAGGATCGACAAGCCGACGCTCAACCGGTGGGAGAATGTCCCCCCCGCCGCGAAGTCCTCCCCGGCGATCGCCGATGGGATCACCAGCGCGGTCGTGGCAAGGAAGAGCAAGCCCGCCTGGATGCGGGCGTTGGCGCGGTTGAACTCCTGGACGTGGTGCTTGAGGCCGCCCAGAAGGAATGCCCCGCCTAACATGAACAGGGTGTTGGTGACGATGGCACCGGCGATGGACGCTTTTACCAGCATGTATTCCCCGGCGCGCAGGGCGGACAGGGCGATGATCAACTCGGTCAGGTTCCCCAGCGTGGCATTGAGCAAACCGCCGACCCCGTCGCCGGTCTTGGCGGCCACCGATTCCGTGGCATGACTCAGCAGGGCCGCCAGCGGGACGATGGCCAGCACGGACAATACGAAGAGCATCGTGTGGGCATCCGGTGCCAGCTTGGCGGCTGCCAGGACGACGGGCACGAAGGCCAGCAACCAGAGCAGCGGGGTGTGCCGGATTTCCTTGAGCAGCGGGTTCATGGAATCAAACGTCATGATCTGGAATCTTCGAGGCGTAGCAGCGGGCGCATTCGGTGCCAGCTGAAGATGACGAGAGGGCCGAGCCGAAGTTGGCGGAGCCGAGCGCGATCAGTTCCTGGTCGGGATCCACCCGCTGGCGCTTCTTGGCGGCCAGAGTGAGGGCCACGGAGATCGACTCCACGTATCCGACGATGGAGATCAGCAGTGCCGGCACGAGGATCTTGACCCACAACGCGGGATCGAACGGCGGCAGCCCGGCCACCAGCGCGTAGGCGAGCGACTGCGGGATCAGCATCAGGGTGACGATCACCGCCACCACCAGATCGTTGCCCAGCGTCTGGCGATCGTACTCACGGCCCCAGGTGAGGATCGGGAAGTAACGCTGGAGGAATTTCATGGCGGCGTGGATCGGCGGTCTTCAAACGCTTGTGGCGGGCAACGATCTGCCTGCGAGGAGTTTGGTGCCCAGCCTGATGACAAGCACCATCACCGGCAGTCCCAGCAGGATCATCAGGGAAGCGCGCGGGTCCATGTCGGGCACCGCGAGCAGGGGAGCCAGGCATGCGCCGAGGTTGCGGGTGGTAGTTCCCACGCCGAGCGCGACCTTGCGCTCCGGACTCAGCCCGAAGGACAACAGCGTCGTCGCTAGGAAGATGCCGCTGAAGAAAAGCAACTGGGTGGCGACCGCGAAGGTCCCGGCCACGCCGAGCAGGCTCTTGCCGTAGATCACGAGCGCGAGGACGCACCAGAGCAGCGCGAACATGCCGGTAATCTTCTTCACGAAGGGCTGAAGCCGCGCGGCGAGCGGGGCGGATTTTCCCTGCACCAGCACGCCCGCGGCCATCGGCAGGATCACCACGACCAGCAGAGGCTTGGCGATGGCCCAGGCCGTAGTGGTCAGGCCCTTGACCATCAAAGGCAGTGCCAGCGGCATGAAGATCACTGTGCCCACCGCGGCGAGCACCATGAAGGCCGCGGTGTAACCCAGATCCCCTTTCGCCTTGGAGACAAAGATCGGGGCAAAGGGCGCGCAGGGAGCCATTCCTAACAGGAGCAGGCCGGTCGCGTAGGGCCCGTCGATGGGCATGATCCGCGTCAATCCCCAGGCCAACGCCGGGCAGAACACGAAACACCAGAACAGGGTGTGCGCGACGAAAACGCCGTCGCGCAGGCCTTTCAGCGCGTCTCGGACATTGAGCCGCAGGCCCATGTCCAGCAGGCTGCCGGCCATGAAAATGACCAGCGAGACCTTGTAGGCGAGCATCAGTGTCTCATTCATCACCCGTTATTTGTTAGATGCGATGGACCGCATCGCCCGCGCCAGCATGCCGCCGGACAAGGTGCTGGCGGTGAAGCCGCTCTGCAGCAGGATACGGGTGGCGTAATGGGCGCGCTGGGCAGAGCGGCAGATGACCTTGATCTCGCGGTCCTTCGGCAACTCACCGAGGCGGGCGCGAAGTTGCGGCAACGGGATGTTGACCGCGCCGGGCACGCTTTCGAGGACGAGTTCGCCGGGGGCTCTCACATCGAGCAGGAAATCGCCGTCCACGGAATCCCAGTGGCTCACCGGCATGTCGCCGCGCAGGATGTTGCCGGCGATCATGCCGGCGAAGTTGAGCGCGTCCTTGGCGCTTCCGAACTGCGGCGAGTAGCAGAGTTCCGCCTCCTCCAGGTCGTAGATGGTCGCGCCCATCTGCAGAAAGGCGGCGAAGGCGCTGATCCGCTTGTCCACCGCCGGGCCGTCCTCGCCGAGCGCCTGGGCACCGAGCAGCTTCCCGTCGGACTTCCGGAAGATCATCTTCATCCCGATCATCTTCGCGCCGGGGTAGTAGCCGGCATGGGAGTTTGGGAAGAGATAAACTTTCTCGTAATCGGTGTCGCCCCGGCGCTTGAGGGTCTTCTCCGAAACGCCGGTCCAAGCGGCCGCGCCGCCGAACAGCCCGATGATCGAGGTCCCCTGGGTCCCGCGGTAGCGTGAGTCGCGCCCGCAGAGGACATCGGCGGCGATGCGGCCCTGGCGGTTGGCCGGGCCGGCGAGGGCGACGAGGGATTGCTCGCCGGTGACGAAATCCTTGATCTCGATCGCATCGCCGACGGCGAGGATGTCGGGATTGCTGGTGCGCATCCGGTCGTCCACCAGGATGCCGCCGCGTTCGCCGATGGCGAGGCCGGCCGACTTCGCCAGACTGGTATCGGGCCGCACGCCGATGGCGAGGATCACCACGTCGGCGGGATAGGCTCCGCCGCTTTCGGTAAGAACCTCGATCGCTCCGCCGGCGAGCTGCCTGAATCCGTTCACGCCGTCATGGGCGACGACCTTGACGCCGTGGTGCTTGATGTGGCCTTGCACCAGACTGCCGATCTCCGGGTCCAAGGGCGTCAGCACATGGTCCGGCTTTTGGATCAGGGTCACCTCGAAGCCGCGGTGGATCAGGTTCTCGGCGCATTCCAGTCCGATGAACCCGCCGCCCACGACCACCGCGCGGGTGACCGGCTTGGCCTGTTGGATGCCGGTGTAGTTGCTCATGCCGGCGAGGAAATCGGTGCCTTTGTTCACCCACTCGACGATCGCCCGGACGTCGGGCACCGTGCGGACCTGGAAGATGCCGGGCAGATCGATCCCGGGCAGCGGCGGATGGATCGACGGCGCGCCCGGCGAGAGCACCAGCTTGTCGTAGGGCTCGGTGCTCACGTGACCGGTGAGCACGTCGCGCAGGTCGACGGTCTTGTTCGCCGCGTCG
Source organism: Akkermansia muciniphila (assembly GCA_945883695.1). Lineage (GTDB taxonomy): Bacteria > Verrucomicrobiota > Verrucomicrobiia > Verrucomicrobiales > Akkermansiaceae > Haloferula > Haloferula muciniphila_A. The sequence goes on from CAMCYK010000076.1 coordinate 9,339, forward strand.
ATGGAAACGGCCTCGCAGTTCGTCCGGCAGTCGATGTTGAAGACCGCTCGGAACATCTCCGCGGAGGCGACCAACAGGCTCGATTCCTTTTCGATGACGCCACTGATGTGATAGGGCAGCCCGCAGTTCGCATAAGAGACATAGGGGCCGCGCTCGACCATGAGGATCTCCGCTTTCTCGTCCAGCCGGCGCAGGCGGGCCGCGCACGACGCGCCGCCGGCGACCCCGCCAATGATAATGGTTTTCATAAGACTGCCTGCGGAAGGATCATCCGTTCGGGGGTGAGTTTCTTGGTCCACGGGCAGCCGGAGTTCTTCCAGCCGCCGCGGGGCGTGCTTTCGGAGTCGCCGTTGCCGTCGCCTTCGAAGCCGTCGGTGATGTTGTGGACCCGCGTGAAGCCGGCTTGGGCGAGGGCGTTGACGGCCATCGCGCTGCGGCCGCCGGAGCGGCAGGTGACCAGGATCGTGTCGTCCGGCTTGGCCAACTGCTTCACGCGTGCCACGAAATCGGGCAAGGGCTTCATCGGGAACTGGCCTTTTGCGGGGTCCCACTCGTAACTTTGACCGGCGAGCGGAACCAGCCATGCCATCGGCGGATGGCCGACAAAGAGGTATTCCTCGGGGGTGCGAACATCGAGGATGGCCACGGTCGCCGGATCGGCCTGCCATTTCTCATAAGCTTCCCGGGCGGTGAGGTAGAGGCCGAGGGTGGTTTGCTTTTCCTTGGGCAGATCATTTGCCGTGGACGGGTCTCCGACGGAGCATCCACAAGGCGGAGTTTGGGGCTCAGAGTCAGGTTTCATATCGATCATGAAGCTCGGGTGGAGCGGGCGCCAGACGGACACCGATGCCGTCTGACGCCCGGGATCTCCCGGTGGGAGCAAGGCGATCCGCTCAGCCGATCCGTCCTTTCATGGCGTCGGCCAGCGTGGTGCCCTGGGGAAGCTTGGCCATGGAGCGGGTCTTCCATTCTTCCTCCAGCAGCTCCTTGGCCGCTTGTTCGAGGAACTCCGGCGCGGCCCACTCGAACACATCGAAGTCGTTCTCGATGTAGCCGTGGCTCAGCATGAAGTCCTTGTTGATCTGCAGGGTCTGCAAGTTGATCGGCGAAAGGACCGGCACCATCTCGAGCCGCCGGATGTTTTCATACGTGTCTTCTTCATCCCGGTAATAGGTCTGTTTGTTGAGGATGGCCGAGGCGGCGTGCTTGTGAGTGTTGGCCCAACGGCCGACCTTGATCAGACCCTTGAGGAGGGCGACGATGAGTTCCGGGTGCTTCTCGCAGGCCACGTCGGTGACGGTGAGGGTGGCCGGGACGTTGGCGGCACCTTGGAGCGTCCAGTCCGGGTAGCGGGACAGGTCTTCGATGGATTTGAATTTGCCGGTGGTTTCCGATAGCACGCTCAAGACCTTGCTCTGGCTGTACATGGCGTCGATGGTGCCGTTCTCGAGTGCGGTTTCCAAGGGGCGGAACGCGAGGTCATGCTTGTGGTCGCGTTTGAGTTGATACTCGTTGGGGTTTTCCATCGTGGTGAGCATCTCCGGCTTGTCATACCAGTCGTCCGGATAAGGGAACTCGACGATCTCGACATCATCGCGGGTCATGTCGTTGAGCATGAGCATCAGCTCGATGCCATGTTCCTCCTGAACGCGCCACCAATCGTTCTTGATGACGTTCTGGCTTTTGGAGAGGCCGATCTTCTTGCCTTTGAGGTGCGACATCTTGTAGATCGGATCGCGGGACCGGACCATCATCACGCCGCCTTCGTAAACCTGGGTGGTGCCGATCAGGCGGGTGCGGCGGATGTCGGCCTGGACGTGGATCGCCGGGTGGCAGCCGCCGAAACGCATCAGGTTGTCGAGGTTGTGAACGTAGTGCGGATACCAGTCGTTCTCGACGGTCGAGCGGAGGTATTTGTAGGCCACTCCGATCTTCTTGAACTCCTCCTTCACCCAGCCTAGTTCCTGGTCCACGTTGCTGGCGGAGATCAGCGGGCAGTTGGTGTAGTAGAATTCGTTCCAGTCGACATCGACGGAGCGCATTTCTTTTCCTTTGATGGTCATGGATGCCATGGTGTTTTCCTTTCTTTGGTTTTGGTGGGAGTCGGGAGATCAGGTTGTGTGCGAGGCGTTTTTTGGATCGCGCTCCGGATCGCGGCCAGGATCACCGAGCCGGGGTCGGCTTTACGGAAATAGCCCGCGCACCCGGTCGCTTCCGCTTCCGCCTGTGCGGCGGGGTCGTCCTGGGCGGTGATGAAGACGACCGGCGTGGTGTCGTTGACCGCGGCCAGGCGACGGCTCAGCTCGATGCCGGTCATGCCCTCCATCTGGAAGTCGAGCACCAGGCAATCGAAGCGCGGGCGCTTGTGGTCCCCGAGAAAGGCTTCTCCGGAGGGATAGGCGATCGTCTGGAAGCCCGAGGTGCGGAGCAGACGGCTCAGCGAGCGACCAAGACTCTCGTCGTCGTCCACAACCGCCACATAGATGTTGCTCCGCACGTTCATCGAACCACGGAGAGCTTCCACCGGGAGCCGTGTGACCGGCTACTGCCCTTTGGGGAAGGTTGGGCGGAGTTGTGGCGCTGATGGCCGATTACCCGAAGATGCCGGCTTCATCCGCCATCCGGGTGAGTTCCGCCACCGAGTGCACGCCGAGCTTGGTGGTGAGGTGGGAACGGTGGAACTTCACGGTGCGCTCGTGGAGCCCGAGGTCGGCGGCGATCTGCTTGTTGAGCTTGCCTTGCACCACCTGGCGGAGGACTTCGCGCTCGCGTTCGGTCAACTGTGCAAAGGGCCGGCGCAAGTCGTCGATGCGCGCGCGCCGGGCCCGGTCGGTGGCATTTCGGGCGAGCGCGCGGCGGATGGCCTCGAAGATTTTCTCCTTCGGCGCGTGTTTGGTCAGGAAGTCCTCCGCGCCGGAACGCATCGCTTGCACGGACGTCGGGATGTCGCCGTGGCCCGAGAGAAAAATGACCGGCAAGGGGTTGCCGGCGGCGAGGAGTCCTTGTTGCAGGTCCATCCCGTCGATTCCCGGCATCATCAGATCGGTGATCACGCAGCCATCCATTCCGGGTTTGAGCTCGGCGAGGAACTCCGCCGCCGAATCGTGAATGACCACCTCGAATCCGGCGGCCCGCAGCAGGCGCGCGAGGGAGCGCAGGTGGGAGACATCGTCGTCCACCAGATAGATGATTTCCCGGGGATCGTTAGCGGGAGCGGAATCGGAAGCGGCGTCTTTCATGGGGCGTTGGGGCCTCCCGGTTCGTCATGGACGACTTGAAGGGTAAAGCGGAAGCAGGCGCCGCGTTCCAGCCCGTTTTCCGCCCACAGCTTGCCCTTGTGCGCGTCGATGATCGTCTTCGACACCGGCAGGCCCATGCCCATGCCGGTGGCCTTGGTCGTGAAGAAGGGCTCGAACAACCGTCCCATGGCGGCGGGCGGGATCCCCGGGCCGGTGTCGGACACGCAGACCTCCACCGTGGCCGGGTCCGCCAGGCGGGCGTGGATTTGGACGACGCGGTCGCCTGGCGCGGCTCCGGCCGTCGCGTCCATCGCGTTGACCAGCAGGTTGAGGACGACCTGCTGGAGGTGGATCCGGTCGCCCCGGACCACCGGCAGTCCCGGCGCGAGCTGGGGGATGAGTTTTACCTGGCGGCTGGCGGCGTCCGCGTGGAGCAGCGACAGCACTCCGGTGATGACCTCCGGGAGATCGACCGACTGCAGGTCGAGGTTGCCTCGCTTGAGGAGGGAGCGAAGCCGGTCGATCACCTGGCCCGCCCGCTGGTCGTCGCGCAGGATGTCGGTGACGATGGCGCGCAGTTCGTCCAGGTCTGGGGTGGCTTCGCCGAGCATGAGTTCGGCGGCCTCGGCGTTGCGCAGGATCGCGCCGAGCGGCTGGCTGAGCTCGTGGGCCAGCGCGGAGGCCAGGTTGCCGAGCAGGGTGACCCGGCCGGCGTGGGCCAGGGTTTCGCGCAGTTCGAGGACTTCGGTTGCCGACTCCTTTTGATCCGTGATGTCTTCCTTGACGCCGACGTAGTGGGTCACCTTGCCGCCGGCGTCGAACAAGGGCGAGATGACCGCCCATTCCCAATAGAGTTCGCCGTTCTTCTTGCGGTTGTGGAATTCGCCGCGCCAGGTGCGGCCTTTCGAAATGCACGACCACAGGTCCTTGTAGGTCGAGGGCGATGCCTCGCCGGACTTCAGGATGCTCGGCTTGCGGCCGATGCTTTCCTCGGGCGTGTAGCCGGTGACCTCGGTGAACTTGCGGTTGACGTAGGTGATCCTGCCCTGGAGATCGGTCATCACGACCAGCACCGGGCTCTGCTCGACCGCGTGCGACAACTGGCGGATCTTGCTCGCGCTCTCGCGCAGGTCGTGGTCGGCCCGTTTGCGGGCGAGCGCGTTGGCGAAAATCTGCGCGACGAGTTGCAATCGCTTCACCAGGGGCTCCGGCCAGGACCGCTCTTCGCGGATCGTATTGAAGCCGAGCACGCCGACCGGTGGTTCGCCGCCCACCGCGAGCGGCAAGGTGAGATGGGAGCGGATCCCCAAGCGCCGGGCGGATTCGCGGTCCTTGGCGGCCTCCGGCGGCATCTCATCCAGCGAGCGGGCGGCGACGAGACGGCCGGCGAGGATCTGCTGCCGCACCCAGGGATAGTCGTCGTCGCTCAGCGGGACCGGTGGCTGCGGGCCATATTGCAGGCTGTAGACATGGGTGGCGGTGAAGGTGCCGGCCCCGGCGTCCGACCATTGCCAGAGCGCGGACAGGTCCAGGTCCAGCAATTCGCAGATGCGGCGCTCGGCGTCCATGATCTCGCGGTCGACCTCCGCGGCCGGAAGGTTGACGAACTTCGAGGAGATTCCGGCGAGCAGATTGGCTTCCTGCTCGGCGCGGCGGAGTTTTCTCCGGTTCGCCATCAGGCCGACGATCAGGCCGGCCTGGAGGACCCCGAACAGCAGCACGCCGGTGACGACCCAGTGGTAGCGTTCCCAGAAACCCGGCTCGCGGAACATCACGAGGCTGCCGGAGGGGAGCTTCGACTCGTCGATGTTCCAGCGCCGGAGTTCCCGCCAGTCATAGACGTGATCCGCCGCTTCGAGGATCAGCGGCGGGATCTCGTCCGCTTTCTCGCCCCGCAGGATCCGCAAGGCCGCGTCCGCGCCCAGGCGGCCGATTTCGGAATTCTGGAACAGCCGGCCGCCGGCCGCTCCCTGGCCGAACTCGCTGGCAAAGTAGGCGAAGACGGGGGCGCTTGCCGCCTCGTGGAGCCGCTGCAAGGCTTCGCCCTTCTCGCAGGGCACCCCGTCGGCATCGACTAGAAACAAGCCGTGCAGGATGAACGAGCGGGACGGCAGCGCGGAACAGCGCTCGATCGTCTGCTCCAGCGTGAGATCGGTGAGCCAGATGAACTCGACCCGCCCGCGGAATGGCTCGAATTCCCGGCGGAATTCTTCCACCCAAAACTTCTCCAAGGGCGAGGACCCCATCACCACGGCGATCCGGGCGGTATCCGGCTGCATCTGCAAGATATCTTCCACCATGCCCGGAAGCACGATCCTCTGGGTCACCAGCGTGGTGTCGGGGCCGAGGAAACCGGTGGGAATCATCCGCGGTTCGGCGGCGACTGCCAGCATCGGGGTCCGGGGGAAAAGGCGTTCGCGGTGGCGGGCGGCGAATTGCACGCCCGCCCCGCCGATCGGGACCACCAGGTCGATCACCTGGCTTCTGATCCGCTCGTCGAGGAAGTCGATCAAGGGAGCTTCCCCCTCCGGTCCGGTGAACCGTGCCAGATCGAGGGGGATCTCATGGAAGTCCACCGGCTCGCCGAGATCCCGCGCGAGCTTGGACCGGAAGGACGAGACCGCGGCGCTGAACGGCTCCACATCCCGCCCGAATGGATTGAGAATCAAAACCCGCTTCGGGCTGGCGGCCGCCGCGCCCTGGAGGACGAACGCCAGCAGCAAAATCAGGGCACGGAGTCTTCGCGGCACCGCCAGGATGACCGCATCGCCCCCGCGGCCGGATCGACCTCCTGATAGGCGCTTGGAGAACAGCGGGCGTGATAAAGCCATCAGAAGGTGAACACCAGACCGATGTTCGGGCCGCTGCTTTCCGCGTCGTAGATGAAGTTGCCGTCGCGATAATCGGTGGCGATCACGCGATAGGCGAGGGCCAGGTGGGCGTTCTCGGTGACCCGATAACTGACCCCGGCGAGGGCCTGCCAGTATTCGTCGGACGCCACGCCGAAGCCGCCGTAAAGTCCGGTCGCGAAGACCGACCAGCGGTCGGTGAGCCGGTGGCGGACCTTCAATCCGACGAAGGGATCGACCCAGGTCTGCGAGCCGGAGGTCTCGCGGTTGGTGACGGGCAGCCGCGGCGTGAACAGGCTGAGATCGACGTCGAGGTGGGTCAAAGCGGCCCCGCCGAGCAGGTCGAAGGTGGTGTTTTCATCGCCGTAGAGCTGGTAACCGAGCGCGAGCGAAGCGAGGGTCTGCTCCTGGCGGAATTTGAGATAGGAATTGGCGATCAGCGGGGCGGAGTCGGAAATCTTGAGCCAGAAGAAGTCGCCGATCACCGACCAGCGGCCGCGGCGCGCCTCGAAGGCGGCCATGAAGGCACCGTCGAGGTTGTCGAGAATGTCATCGATGGGGATGTCGACTTCCGTCGAGAGCCCGCGCACCCCGACGGTGCCGTCGAGCCCCATCAGCGGGGCGTAGAGGGCCAGCAGGAAATTCCACTCCGACGAGGCGGCGGGAGCGGGACTGATGGGGGCGGATTCGAGGTCGGGTTCCCCGGCGTGGCAGAGCGGGGCGGCGAGCAGGGCGATGGCCAGGATACGGTGTTTCATGATGTCGGTAGTGTGGGGTTTCCGGTGGCGGCAGGTGAAGGATTTTCGGAAGCAGCGGGCGGCGCGATTTCCACGCGCAACGGGTTCACGCCGGCGAGGGCGATGCCGGCTTCGGCGAGGGATTTGGAAATCATGAAGCGCAGGTCGCTGGCGAGGGAGTCGCGGGAGACGCGCTTGAGGTCGAACCAGTAGAGGAGGCGGAAGAGCAGGGCCTTGTCGCTCATTTCCTCGAAGCGGACTTCGGGTTCCGGGGAATCCAGCACCAGGCCATGGTCGGCGGCGACGGCGAGCAGGCAGTGCGCGACCTCGCGGGTGGGCGAGCCGTGATCGACGGCGATGAGGACGGAGTGGCGGAGCAGCGAGTTGGAGAAGGTCCAGTTGGTGACCTGGTTTTCGAGCAGGTCGCTGTTCGGGATGAGAGTGTCGATGCCGTTGCCGTGGTCGATGACCGAGGCGCGCAGGCCGATGCTGCGGATCCTGCCAACCACGCCGTCGATCTCGACCTGGTCGCCGACCTTGAAAGGGCGCTCGAAGATGAGGATCACGCCGCTGATGAAGTTCTTCAACATCGTCTGGGTGCCGAAGCCGACGCCGATGGCGAGCGCGCCGCCGAGGAAGGCGAAGACGGTGAAGGGGATGCGGACGGTGTTGAGTCCGTAGATCACGAGCAGGGCGAGCCCGAGGCCGACGATCCACTTGGCGGCGAGGTAGAGTTCGGCGTCCCACAGCGCGCGGAGGCGGCTGGTGACGGTGTCGAGCAGCGGGAGTTGGAAGTGGCCGGCTTCGAGGTCGGCGAGGGCGAAGCCGATGCGGCGCTGCATGACGCCGACCTGAAGGGTGCCCTCGCGGAGGCGGGCGGGGTCGATCCCGGCTGCGGCGGAGGAGCCGCTGGCGAGGCGGAGCTGGGCGATCTCCGCCCAATCGTCGACGCGGGTCTTGAAGCTGGTGAGGCTGGCGAGCGCGGCCTTGCGGTCCGCGCCATCGGTGGTGGCGGCGAAGCGGGTGTCCCAGAACTCCTTTTCCAGATCGAGGAATTCGGTGCGCCAGGCGAGCAGCGGATCAGGCGTCTGACGGGTCTTGCCGGAGGCGGTCAGCGCGGCGATGGCATCGGCGCGTTCGCGGGTGATCCGCGCCTGGATGCCATCGAGGTCCTGACGGGTGAAAGTGGTCTTGCCTTGGAGCGCGCCGAGGCGGAGCCGGTCGAGGTCGATCCGCGAGGCGATCATGGCGAGTTCCGCCTGCTGGGCCTCCATCCGGATGTTCTGACGGCCGATTTCCTCGGCGGCGATGCGCGAGGCGACGCGCTCCGTTTCGACCGCGCGTTCGGCGGCGGCGCGGCCTTCGGGGGTGGTGGCGCTTTCGGCTTCTTCCCGCGCGCGGCGTTCGGCCTGCTGGTGGGCGTCGAGCCGGTCGCGCCCGCCTTCCACCTGCGAGGTGAAGATGCGGAGCTGGGCTTCGCCGGCGCGGCGCGAGCTGTCGAGGGTGGCCAGGCTTTCGCGGACCTCGTCGAGCAGGAGGATGGAATGCGGCGGCGGCTCGGTCAGTCCGTTCCACGCGAGTTTGGCCTCGGCCGCCTTGTCGCGTTCGGCGCGGGCCTTGGCGAGGACGTCGAGGCTGGCGAGGTGAAACTGGCAGGCCGCGGCGAACTGCTCGAGCCGCTCGCGCAGGACGGGATCGGCGTCGGCGGCCAGCCTGGCGATTCCGGCGCGGGCGTCCTCGAGGCGCTTGGTGATTTCCGCGGGCTGGGAGAAGTCACCGGACAGCGAGTCCGCGCCGCGCAGCGTGCCGGCTGTGAGGAAAAGCAGCGAGGCCGCGAATTGGAAAAAGGAGCGCTTCATGGGTCGGCTCAGAAGTGCCAGGCGAGGCCGGCGGCGAGCTTGGAGTCGAAGCTTTCCGAGGTCAGCGGAACCTCGACGGCGAAGGACAGGGCGTACTGGTGATTCCAGATCTCCTCGTCGCTCCCGCGGTCTTCGAAGCTCAGCTCGGAAAGGACGCGGCGGGTGATCAGGGTGGGGTCGTAGTTTTCGATCCACGCCCGTTCGGCCGCGCGCTCGAACCACCGGCCGGCCGGTTCCGCGGCGTGGAGCGGGGCGAGCCAGGCGAGGTGCAGCGGCAGATGGCGTGCCTTCATCCTAAATTCCGAGATGAGAACAACGAAAGGGACGAAATCGACGAAATTTCAGAGGTTTGGGAAAAGGGTAAGTTCAACCTTGCGGGTGTGCCGATCAATTTCACCAGGCCTTGATTTTCGCGGAGTTTCGCTGATTTCGTGGTCCCCATTTTCCTTACCAGGTTCATGGTTCCGGGTCGCGGGGCGGGATCCGCTCAGTTGCCGCTCTGCTCGAGATGGAGGCGCAGGATGCGGCGGAGTTCCTCGAGGGTCTCCGGCAGCTCGCAGGAGCCATGGGGACCGGGGACGACCTTTTCGGATTCGGCGGCCTTGAGGTGGGAGCTCCAGTATTTCACCACGCCATCCGAGCTCAGCACGCCGTCGCCCTTGCCGCGGTCGCCGAGGATGGTGTGGTAGGGGGCGGTCATCGGTTCCGAGTCCAGCACCTTGAGCGCGGGATTGGTCGGCGCGAGGCCGGTCACGCTGTTCGGCATGCGGCCGGGCGCGCCAGTCGCGAGGGAAAGCGAGTCGCCGACCGAGTTGGTGACCACGCTGGTCAGGTCGACCGGCAGGGCGATCAGGCGGCGGCCGAGCTCGCCGATGCTGCCGAGGGCCATTTCGCTGCCCCGGTGCGGGGTGCAGATGAAGACCAGGCGGGCGACCTTCGGGTTGGCCTCGAAGGTGGTGGCGCGGTCGATGAGGTCGCCTTCCTTCACCTTCGAGAAGAACTCCGCGGCCTTGTCCTTGCCAATCACGTTCCAGGATTCGCGGGTCAGTGTCGTGGCCTGCATCCGCGACACCAGGCCGCCCATGCTGTGGCCGACCAGCACGTAGTCCCTGGCGTCCGGATAGAGTTCGCGGACTTTCGCGAGCTCCTCGCGGAAGCGCAGCGCCGAGTAGGCGGGCGGATTGCCGGTGGGGTAGCCGAAGACCCAGCACTGGTAGCGGCCGCGGAGTTCCGGGTCCTTCTCGACCTCGTTGATGACGTTGCGCCACATCTGGGGGGTGGAGATCAGGCCGTGGACGAAAATCAGCGGGATGCGGTCGGGATCGTACGGCTGGAGCATGTAGAGCCCGGTGGTGCCCATGTGGTGGGACACGCGGAGCGCGCCCATCAGGCCGGTCCAGAATTCGGAGCGCTGCGGGTAGTAGGCGAGCGGCGCGGAGAAATCGGCGTCGAGCGTCCGTTCGCCGCCTTTGATCGGTGCCTTCGGCTTGATGCCGGGATCGACCAGCGTGAGGGTGGCGTCGCGTCCCTTGAAATCGAGCACCGCGGTGACCGGCGCGGTGACCCCGGCGCGGGGCGGCGCGAAGGTTTCCACGGGATCCATCTTTCGCACGCCGACCAGCGCGCCGCCGATGCCGTCCTGGCGGTTGCGGTGCTCGATGGTTTTCAGGTCGACCTCGCCGGCCGGGGCGAAGGAGGTGAAGCGGCCGGGATCCCAGGTGCCCTGGCGGTTGCCCGCGGCATAGCGCAGCCGCCAGGTGGTGCCGCCGGAGGTGAGCGTCAGCGGGCGGTTCCACAGCGCGCCGTTCTCCGACGAGCGTAGTAGCAGGACGAGGTCGGTGGCAGCCTGGTTGTAGAGGACGCGGGCGGCCTCGCCGGATTTCGGGGAATCGAGCAGGTCGAAGGATTCCGCGGCGGAGGCGAGGTAAAGGGCGGCGCGCTGTTCGGCGGGCGTGGCTTGCGCCCCGGCCTCCTTCAGGTGGACCGCGGCGGCGCGGTGTTCGGCTTCTTCCGGCGGCAGCGGCTGGCTGACACAGCCGGCAAGGACAAGCGCGGCGAACAGAGCGGAAGTGGGGAATCTCATGGCGGCGTTGTTAGGGGACTGGTCAAGGAGTGTCCATGCCCGGAACACCGGCACGGATATGTTTGGAGAAACCGGGGGAGTCGTTGGCCTCGCGGGCGGCGGCGTTGATATGGACGCGTCGCTTCAACTCGGCGAAGGGCAGGCCAGCGGTATGGATGGCCTTGCGCTCGTACAACATCTCGTCGCCCTTGCCATTGACCAGGATGCGCCAGTCCCACGGGAGCCGCTCGCCCGCCGGGTGCTGGCTGCGGATCGCGGTGGTGCAGTTGGTGGTGATGGCATTGTACCAGCGCGGCTCGTCGTGGAGGCGGTTGAGGGCGTTCACGTATTCGAGGAAGCGTTCGCGGGCTTTCTCCGGCTTGATGGTTAGCCGGTAAAGATAGATATCCTCGCCCTTGCGGTAGTTGGTGCGCAGGCGGATCACATCGCGCTCGTCGGCGACGATGTAAACCAGCTCGAACTGCCGGTAGAGCCCGCCGATCGCCGAGTAGCTCTGGCCCTTTTTCTTCCGCGTCTCGATCGAGAAGCAGACCGGCGGGGCATCGGCGAACTGGAAGCTGACGATGGGATGCGCCATGTAGGGCGAGCCCCAGTAGTCGATGGCCATGTCGATGCCGGTGAGCTGCGAAAGGCGGACCGTGCGGGTTTCCCAGCGCGGCGTGTAGTCGCTTTCCGTGCGGTAGTCGCAGTTGCGGACGTTGTGCAGGGTGACGAGATCGCCGTCGATCTCCGCGCGGGCGAGTCGGGCGACGTCGGGCTGCCAGTCGGCGGTGTTGGTCGGCTTGAGCGTCAGCCACCAGCCGAGCACGAGGGCGAACCAAGCGCCGAAGACGCCGAATTTCACCCGCCACGGTTTCACAAAAACAAACAGGGCGGCGACCGCCGCCGCGTTCGCGACGGCGAACCAGGTCGCCGGGCCATCGAAGTGCAGGGCTCCGAAGGCCCAGGCGAAGGCGAGGATGAGAACGATGGCAAGCAGCGCGACGCCGGCAACGCGGAGGACTTTCTTCATGGTCATGGCTTCCGGATCGCCGGGCGCGGCTGCCGGCGGCTCAGCGGTTCGGCTGGATGCGGGTGATTCTGGAACCCTGGAGGCCGAGGCCGCCCATCAGGCCGCGCTGGTTGAAGAAGAAGGCGACGGTGCCGCTGTCGATGGTGGTGGTGGACAGCGAGGCGGAGATGCCTTCTTCGAAGATGACCAGGGTGGGGCTGCTGCCGATTTCCCAACCGCCGGCGCGGTTGAGATTGGCAAAGGCCGCCCTGTCCATCAGGAAGAGCGCGTAGCCGTGGCGCTGGACGCCGGCCTGGAGGCCCCATGACAGGCCGGCGGTCTGGTAGAAGTCGCGGATGCTGCCGTCGTTGCGGATCAACGCGCCGTTGCCGCCCATGCCGCCGACGACGAAGCCGCCGCGGGTGATGTTGGGGAAGACCAGGACCCCCTTGGCGCGCTGGCCGAGCTCGCGGGCCTGCGGGTTCTGGCTGTAGAGGCTGCGCAGCGCGGCGCGGGAGTCGGCGGAGATCCTCGTGGAGTCGGCGCTGGCGACGGTCGGGCCGGTGGCGCACTGGGTCAGCACGAGCGGCGAGACCAGCATGGCGGCGGCGGTGGGGAGGGAACGGAGGAGGTGTTTCATGGTTTCGCGGTTCGACTTCAGGTTTTACCGGACTTGGCAAGATGGCGCCATGGAACCTTGGTTCAAAGCGCCCCGCGGCCCGCTCTCAATCGAGCGGGGTGAGTTTCGGCGCGGACCAGGTGCCACCCAGCGCCTCGTCCTTCGGCCAGTAGAGGCGCATCGCCATGAAGAAGGGGCCTTTCGGGGCGGGCAGCCAGTTGGCCTCGAGCTCCTTGCCGGGCGACTCGTGCTGGATGTGGAGGGTGAGGCCGCCGTCGGCGTCCTTCTTCAATCCCGGCAGCATCGGCGAGTTGATCAGGTAGCGGTTGAGCGGGTTGTCCACCAGCAGTTGCTTGGGCAGGTCGTACAGGGTGACCGACCAGAAGGCGTGGACCGGCGGCAGCTGGCCGGGGGCGAAGCGCAGGGTGTAGCGGTGCCTGGAGGCGTCGGGTTTTCCACCTGTGGCATCGACCGAATACAAGGGATACATCGCCTCCGCCTTCGAGTTCCCGTAGATGCCGATGATGGCGGCGGCCATGCGGTAGAGATAATGGTTCTTCAACTCGCCGCGGGTGCCGAACAGGTCGCCGGAGGTCAATTTGCCGCTGTCGATCTGGCCGCTCTTGAAGGCGAGGTATTCGTTCCAGCCGTCGGCGATGCCGAGGGTGAGGGCTTCCTTGAGTTCGGGCTTGAGCGCGGCGGGATCGAAGGACTTGCCGGCACCGATGCCGATCTTCGCGAAGCGGGCCATCAGGTCCCGCTCCGACGGGACCGTGGGGCAGAAGTTGAGGACGAAATTGAGCACCTTGAAGAACTCGAGCGGCGTTTTGTCGGCGGCGAGGGCGACGGGACGGATGTAGTCGACCTTCGGTGCGGCCGGCGGGGCTTGCTGGCCGAGGAACTTGCTGAGCGGCTCGAAGCGGTAGCCGTCCTGGATTTTCTTCACCGCCTCCATGTCATCCGGATTGAAGAGCTGGGTGCGGTAGATCCCGAGCGCGAGATCGGTTTCGCAGGGGATGACCTCCTTGATGCCGGGCGGCTTTTCACCCTTCCAGCCGGGTCCGGCGAGCAGGTAGCTCGCCGCGCCGTTGCCGGTGGCCCGGCTGCCGATGTAGGCGAAGTTGTGGGTGTAGGCGTCGATCAGCTGGATCGAGAAATAGCGCTCCTTCCCGATCTCCGGTACCGTGATCACGAAGGGCTCCGCGCGGAGGTCCGCGCCGAAGAAGGAGTAGGGCGTGTCCGAGTTCGGCGTCTGCACCGCGGTGTCCTCCGGCGTGAAGAGCCGCGGCATGCTGAGGAGCTGGTTCTGCGGGCCCTTGTATTCGGGATTTCCCGGGAACAGGTAGAAGGCGAAGTTGATGCGGTAGCTGTCGACCATCGGGTAGCCGTAGATGAAGGCGTCCTTGGCGATGGCCCGGGCTTCCTCCTTCGCCAAGGCCACGGAGGACGGGTCGGCCGGGGTGACATCGTCCTGGGCGCGGGCCGGTGCGGCGAGCAGCGCGGCGGCGGCGAGGCCGGCGAATGCTTTGAGCGGGGCAGGGAGGTTCATGGCAGGGGAGTTCCGGTCGGGGAGGAGGGGAGGTGAGGTGCTGCGGAATCTTCACCGCCCCGGTCCGGACCACCAGAGCAAAGCATATCCGAATAGCGCAGCCGAGGGGTTCGCCGGGGGCGGTCGGCGGGGGGAAGCGAGCTTCGATGCGGTAGTGAATCAGGCCCTTGAGTGCCCAAAAGTTTCTTGGCATCGCGGACTGAAAAGCGATCCTCGTTCCCTATGACCGTCTGAGGATGATCCACCGTCCGCCCAAACCCAGGTTCCGGCAACCTCTCCCCGGTGGTTTCGCCCTCGTCATCACGGTCAGCCTGATGGTCCTGCTGCTCCTGGTGGCGATTGGATTGCTCACCCTTTCGACCGTCACCATCCGCTCTGCCAACCGGAGCTCCGCCCATGCCGAGGCCCGCGCCAACGCCAGGCTCGCGCTGATCCTCGCCCTCGGCGATCTCCAGAAACAGCTCGGTCCCGATCAGCGTGTCACGGCGGACGCCGGCATCCTCGATCAAGACGTCGTCCACCCGCACTGGACCGGTGTTTGGGAATCCTGGAAGGCGGGCCGCACGAAAAGCGGCGGGGACGCCACCAGCGACCACGCCACCATTCCCGGCACCCTCAACGAGGGCATGAGCCCTTCCTACACCGCCGGCCGCGGGGACCACTTCCGCGCCTGGCTGGTCTCGCTCACCCGGGAGCAGCGGGAGTCACTCGACTCCGCCAGATCGCTCGCCCTCGACGGGGGGCTCAGCCCGGGCAAGGACGCCGATTCCGTCAAGGTCCTCGGCAAGGGGTCCCTCGGAACGGCTCCGGCGAATTCCCATGTCCGCGCCGGACTCACCCGGGTGGCGGCCACGCCCGCCAAGCCGGGCCGCTTCGGGTGGTGGATCGCCGACGAGAGCACCAAGGCACGCCTCGCCGACGACTCCCGCCGCACCACCTGGAACCGCAGCATCGCGGACCGGATCTTCCAGCACCAGGCCCCGGGCAACACCGGCTTCCAGTCGCTCGCTCCGTTTGAGGATCTCGCCGATCCGGCGGAGTTCGGACGCGTTTTCAGCCGCGCCTCCCTCGCGCTCCTCAAGGGGGTCGATCCCGGCACCCTTGCCGCGCAGTTCCACCACACCACCCCCTATTCCTACGGCCTCGCCTGCGACGTGCGGGAGGGGGGGCTGCAACGCGACCTCAGCGGCCTCCTCGAACGCCCCATCAACACCAGCGAAACCGGCGACGGTTTCATGCTCTACCGCTTCGGTCGCTCCACCGATCGTGTCCCCATCCAGGACCTCTCCGCCTACTACCAGCTCTACCGCAACCAGGTCACCTACCGCTCGCCCGAGTTGAGTGGCGGCATTCACATCAAGAACCCGGATTTCAAGCGCGGCGGGCAGGATTTCACCCGCCAGTACACCAACCTCTACCGCCTGCCCGTCCCCATCAAGGTGCAGTTCCTGCTCAGCCTCTCCGCCGAGGCCCGCACCGTCCCCGAAAAGCAGAACAACCCCCTCAACACCGACACCCACAAGCTCAACGTCGGCATCACCCCCGCCATCACTTACTGGAACCCCTACAACGTCCCCCTCGTCATGAACCTCGGGGCCGACCACGCCACCCAGTTCCGCTTCTTCAACCTCCCCCTCGCCATCAAGTGGACCAAGGTGGGCCGCGGCTACACCAGCACCACGCCCACCTCCCTCGCCTGGATCTCGAACGGTGCCGGCGGCGGTGACCGCGACACCGGGTTCACCGCCTTCTTCTCCGGCACCAAGCCGATCGTCTTCGAACCCGGCCAGGTGCGCGTCTTCTCCCTCGCCAACACCCAGCTCCGGCAACTGGTCAACTCCGACACCTTCAAGGAGGACCGCGAGGTCGTCGCGGGCTGGAACCCCGACCTCTACATCCGCCTCCGCCGCTCCGACCGCAGCGACAATTCCCAGCCCATCGCACCGCCGGCCGCAGGGGACCGCGAGGGCTCCCTGACCTTCAGTACCAGCGACCGCATCTCCTTCACCATCGAGCCCACCGAGGTGGAGGACCTCGCCAACGGCAGCGCCCTCCAGTTTTTCAACCGCCAGTCCAGCGTCGGCGGCGCCGCGCAATGGATGGGGCGCCAATCCCCGCTCGTCAGCCGCCT
>CAMCYK010000077.1 GCA_945883695.1 Akkermansia muciniphila
TCGGCGAGACCCAGCTCGCGTGGATCCCATCCGCCGAAGTCCCTGCTCCTTACCAGCAACTCCTCGTCCACGACCACGACATGACCTCGGAGCTCGCCGCTTTTCACCGCGACGAGATCACCCTGGAGGTCCTCCATTCCCGCCAATCCGGCGACACCTATCTCCGCGAGGTCGTCCTCCGTACCGGCAGCACCGGCACCCCGGTCGAATATGGCCTGATCGAGATCCAGCTCGCCGCCTTCCCCGCCGACCTCCGCCCCCTGATCCTCGCCGGCCAGACTCCCCTCGGGGCCATCCTCAACGCCTCCGGCCTCGGCTACCGCAGCGAACCCCAGGGCTTTTTCACGGTGCCTGGTGAAACCCTCGACCGCGTTTTTTCACCATCTACGGGTGGCGCGGTTCTTTTCGGGCGCTACAATCACTTGGTCTGTGGCGAAAGCACCTGCCTCGCCAGAATCCTCGAAATTCTTCCCACTGATCACCGACCTGTCGTCCGTAGCCTCGGCGAAGGAGGATCACTCGGCACTTCTCACCACCATGCCTGACTACGACGCGATCATCATCGGCGGCGGCCCCGCCGGCTCCACCGCGGCCACCCTGCTTGCTGAAAAGGGTCACCGCGTGCTCATCCTCGAAAAGGAAACTTTCCCACGCTACCACGTCGGCGAGTCGCTCATGCCTTTCTGCTGGTTCACGCTCAACCGCCTCGGCGTGATCGATCGCATGAACGAGATCGGCTTCGTCCGCAAGAGCTCGGTCCAGTTCGCCACCACCGACGGGCGCATCTCCGCGCCGTTCTACTTCTTCCAGCACTTCGACCACCCCGCCGCCACCACCTGGCAGGTCGAACGCAAGGACTTCGACCTGATGCTCCTCGACAACGCCCGCTCGAAGGGCGTCGAAGTCCGCGAGAACACCACCGTCCTCGATTTCCTCAAGGACGGCGACCGCGTCTCCGGCGTCCGCGCCCGCACCGGCGAGGGCGAACCCGGCGAACTCCGCGCCCCGGTCACCCTCGACTGCACCGGCCGCGACGCCCTCTACCAGCGCAAGCACGGCAGCCGCAAACGCGATCCGATGCTCAACAAGGTCTCCATTTGGACCCTCTATCAAGACGCCAAGCGCGACCCCGGCCTCGACGAGGGCGCCACCACCATCGCCTACCTCCCGGGCGGCGGCTGGTTCTGGAACATCCCGCTGCGCAATGGTGTCGTCAGCCCCGGCATCGTCGCCGAACGCGACTACCTCTTCCGCCCCGGCGAAACCCGCGATCCGGCCGAGATTTACGCCCGTGAGATCGAGAACAACGCCTGGATCAAGGACCACCTCTCCCAAGGCCGGCAGTTCGGCGAATACTGGGTCACCGGCGAGTATTCCTACCGCGCCGAACACTGCGCCACCGACGGCCTCCTGCTGGTCGGCGACGCCTTCGCCTTCCTCGATCCCGTCTTCTCGTCCGGCGTCTTCCTCGCGTTCAAGTCCGCCGAGATGGCCGCCGACGCCGTCGATGCCGCCCTTGAAAAAGGCGACACCTCCGCCGCCGCCTTTGCCACCTACGGCGAGGAACTCTGCGGCCACATCGAGACCATGCGCCGCATCGTCTATGCCTTTTACGATCCCGAGTTCAGCTTCGCCAAGCTGATCCGCAAACATCCCGACCTCCGTGGCCGCCTGACCGACGTGCTGATCGGCAATGTGGACGGCAAGGACTACAGCGACCTGATGCGCGCGATTTCGGAACTGGCCGAGCTCCCCGAACCCCTCGACTACGGCCGGGTCCCGGCGGCGGTGTGAGCCTTGAACGTCACTTCCCACGGCAATGTCATTTGCCCGATTGCCCCCCTTCCCCAACACCAGGAGCGAGAAGGGAGAGATCCGGAAGAAGGTAACCGACACGTAACCCTAGCCCGCTGACCGAAGGAAACGGTTCGATTAAGCCTCCACGCGATCTTGTCTTCCGTCTTGTGTCTTGCAGTCTTGGGTCTCCCGATGAACCTCGCCTTCCTCACCCCCGGCACCGGCTCCTACTACTGCGGGGCCTGCATGCGCGACAACGCGCTCGCCAAATCGCTGCACGCCGCCGGCCACCAGGTCTCGCTGCTGCCGATGTACCTGCCCTTGCAGCTCGACGAGGAAAAGCACGCCCAAGCCGGCAACCCGATCTTCTTCGGCGGGATCAATGTCTTCCTCCAGCAGAAGCTCTCCTTCTTCAGCCACGCCCCGAACTGGCTCCACAAGCTCCTCAACCACTCCGGCCTGCTCCGCTCCGCCGCGAAGCGCAGCCACATGACCTCCGCCCGCGAGCATGGCGAAATGGCCCTCGCCATGCTCCGCATCGAGGACAGCCACTTCGGCAAGGAACTCGACAAGCTCATCGAATTCCTCGCCACCGAGAAGCCCGACATCCTCTGCCTCGGCACCGCCCTCCAGGCCGGCATGATCCGCGAACTCAAGCGCCGCCTCGGCGTGAAGATCATCTGCTGCTTCCAAGGCGAGGACAGCTTCCTCGACGGACTCCCGGAGCCCTTCAAGACAAGCTGCTGGAACGAACTCCGCACCCGGCTGGCCGACGCCGACCTGCTGGTCGCCCCCAGCCGGTTCTACGCCGACCTGATGCGCCGGCGCTTCGATGCCCCTGACCTCCGGATCGAAGTCATGCCCAACGGCATCGACCTCGAGGGCTACCGCGTCGCCCGCCCCCCCACCAACCCGCCGGTGATCGGCTACCTCGCCCGGATGATCCGAGAAAAGGGTGTCCACCATTTCGTCGAAGCCTTCATCCACCTCCGCAAGCAACTCCAGCACCCCGACGCCCTCCTCCACATCGCCGGTGCCGCCACCGCCGGCGACCAGAAGCTCGTCGCCGACCTTCAGCAGAAGCTCGCCGCCGCCGGTCTCGCCGACCAAGTCACCTGGTCGCCCAACATCTCCCGCGAGGAGAAAGCCGACATGCTCGCCTCGCTCACCATTTTCAGCGTCCCCGCGACCTACCCCGAAGCCTTCGGGCTCTACACGGTCGAAGCCCTCGCCAGCGGCGTCCCCCTCGTCCAGCCCGACGCTTCCTCATTTCAAGAGATCGTCGCCACCAGCCAGGCCGGCGTCCTCGTCCCGCCCGGTGACCCGGCCGCCCTCGCCACCGCCTGGCACGACCTCCTCGCCCGGCCCGAGCGCCTGAAAGAACTCGGGGAAAACGGTCGCCGCGCCGCCGAGAAACTCTATAGCGTCACCGCCATGCGCGATCGCTTCCTGGCCCTCGCCCAGCCCCTCGTCCCATGAGCAACCCCGTCTTCGAGATCCAGCGCCACGTCGAGTTCTACGAAACCGACATGGCGGGCATCGTCCACTTCTCGAATTTCTTCCGCTACATGGAGACCTGCGAGCACGCCTTCGTCCGCAGCCTTGACCATGAGCTGCACGGCATGCTCGACGGCCTCGAAACCGGCTGGCCGCGCGTCAACGCCAGCTGCGACTACCGCGCCCCCGCCCGCTTCGGCGACCTGCTCACCATCCGCCTCCACATCGCCGAAGTCCGCTCCCGCTCGGTGCGCTACCGCTTCGAAATCGTCCGCGACGAAACCCTCATCGCCGAAGGCTCCATCGCCGCCGCCCACGTCGCCATCACCCCCGACGGCATCAAAGCGGTTCCGCTCCCCGAAACCCTCCGCCAAAAACTCTTAACACTGATCACTGATCACTGATCACTTGGCTCACTTTCCCCAATGAAATCCATGAACTGGTTCTACCTCGCCCTCGTCACCGTCGCCTGTTGGGGCCTCTACGGCATCTTCCTCCACGCCGGCCAGGTCGGCATGGCCGATAAGGAACTCGGCCGCTACAAGGCCTTTTTCTTCGTCGGCATCGCCTACTTCCTGACCGCCGTCCTCGCTCCGCTGGTCATCCTGCTGGCCTCGAAGAACATGGATTGGAACATGCCGCCGAAAGGCATGTGGATTTCCCTCTTCGCCGGCATCCTCGGGGCTATCGGCGCCTTTTTCGTCCTGCTCGCGATGGGCTCCGGCGCGAAAGCCGGCATGAATCCCGGCGTCGTCGCCATTTCGGTCATGTCCATCGTCTTCGCCGGCGCGCCGATCGTCAACGCGATCGTCGGCATCGCCATGCACCCGCCCAAGGGCGGCCTCGCCGCGATCCCGGTCCCCTTCATCCTCGGCATCATCCTCGCCGCCGCTGGCGGCTTCATGGTCACCAAGTTCAAGCCCGCTCCCGCCCCTGAGCCGCCGAAAGCCAGCGCTCCCGCCTCCAAATCCACGGATCACTGATCACCGATTGCTTGGAATGCCGGGTCGATTGGATTCGTTCGAAACGGGTCCCCCGCCCGCGGTCATCGCCTTGTCGCCTTGGACCGCACAGGCCCCCTCACGTATTGGCTTTGCTGCCGCCGCCGAAGCCCCCTCAACAACCTTCACCTCAAAAGCCAATTCCTAACAGCCGATGAAATTGAAATGCCGTGAATGGACGACTCTCGTGGTCGCTTGGTCCGTGTTGGGAATGTTCCAGCCTGCCCGTGTGACCGCCGCGGAAGCCGCTCCGGCAACAGTCCCGGCGTGCGCGGCCGCGACGCCGGTGCCCACCCCGTGGACCAGGAGACTGCCCGCGGGCTGGTGGATGAAGCGCCACGAAGAGATACTCTCGTCGCCGTTGCGAAAAGAGGCGCGGATAGCGTTCATCGGTGTTTCGATCACGGATGGCTGGGATGACGAGCAAGGCGGGCTGAAGGTCTGGGAGAAGAAGTTTGCCCCGCTGACGCGCTGAATCTCGGGATCAACTGCGACAGCACGCAGCACGCGCTCTGGCACCTCGACAATGGGGAGATCGACCAGCTTCCGAAGCTGGAAGTGGTCGTCATCATGATCGGCGGGAACAACAAGGGAATCAACCGGCACAGGGGCGAAGACTTCGCGGCGGGGATCACGGCGATCTGTGACCGGCTGAAAGCAAAAGCCCCGCAGGCCAAAATCCTCCTGCTCGGTGTGTTTCCGAGGATCATGGGGGCCGACAAAAACGAGGACCTCAACCCGCTCATCGCGAAGCTCGATGACGGAAAACAGGTCTTCTGCCTGAACATCAACGACGCGCTCATAACCACACAGGGAGCCATCGCCGACCGCGTCGGGCACGTGACGCCGAAAGGCTACGAAGTGTGGGCGGAACAAATGCGCCCGACGCTCGCCAAGCTGATGCGGTAGCGTCCCCCCGATTCCCCCGCACCTCCGGTCCGGTCCTCCACCTGTTTCAGGGGCATCCCGCCATCAATCTCGATTCGGGCACCCCGCACCAAATGGGCGCGTGCAGCCCCCCTGCCCTGGTCGCCCAGGCCGATGACGGCCAGATTCAACCTCGCGGACGGCGGTAGATCCACGCCGGCGGCACGTCTTGCCGCGGCAAACCCAGCCGCGGCGGCCAAAGCGGTCCTGACGTTCATTTTTCAGGACGGCCGCTTCCGCGCGGTGGCAAGCAATGTGGGGCGCCGCGCCAAGCTCCGGCGATGCCTGACTGACTCGCCCCGAAAGGGCCGCCGCTCGCGGCTTGCCCATTTCTTTGACGCACGGGTCTATCTGACATCGAAGGCGAATCTGAAGAATCTGAGGCTTGAAGCGGATGGTGGAACGGCGAGCTCGATCGTCTCGGTTGTTGGGGTGGTCGATCTTGATAGAACGGAGATCCCCTCGGCCGCGCGCCACGCCGCTAGATCATCTGATTCCATGAGTTGCCATTCCACATCTTCCGCGAGCAGTTGTCGCGTTAAGATGAACCGCCATGCGCCGTCGCTCCCGATGGTGTGGCCGGGAAGAATCGTGTTGTCGGGGATGGCGGCGTCTCCTCCAAGGGCGTATTCGAGGAGGTTCGGCACACCGTCGCCATCCGGATCGCCATCATCGGCTAGAGTGTGGGCCTGCTTCCAGGATGCGTAGTCGAGGGCATCCGTGAAGCCCGGGGTGGCGGTGCCGGCACGCCAACTGGCGGCCACCGCATGATCGGGGTTGGTGTGCGGCGCGATCAGTGCCAGGCTGGAGCCGGAGCCGTCCGCGGCGACGGGCCAGGGATCCGCATCATCGTAGGGGATGGTGCGCAGCACCTGTGAGAGCCCGAGGCTGAGGGTGAGCATCTCGCCGGAGTTGTCGAGGGAGTTGGAGACGCTCGTGTAGTATTCTCCTGCGATAGGCAGGCCGGCGCCGTATTTCGCCACGAAGGCGGCGCGGTTTCTAACCACCAGGAGATAGGTGCCGGGAGTGAGGGTGGTGCCATCCGGGAACGACCACGCGATGCCGGCGGTGAAGCGCACGCCGGTTAGATCGAGCTGGCCGCTGGAGGAGATGTTGCGCAGCTCGATGAATTCGAGGTTGGTGCCTTCCGGCGGGTTGTAGATGATCTCGCTGATGACCAGATCGGTGGCGAGGTTGCCAGGAACCGCCGTGCCAGCAATGAATTCCAGCGGCGCGCTCCAGTGGCTCCAGTGGCCGTCCGTGTTCCGGTGCCGCACGCGGGCGCGGTAGGTGTGGCCGGCGATGAGGTTGGTGGCCGGCGGAGTGGAGGTGGCGGAAAATGTGGTTAGAACCGGAGAGGTCCACACCGGGGTGATCTCATAGATCCACGGGTTGGCGGGATTGAAGCCGGCCATCGAAGGATCACTGATTTCACCGATGCGCCATTCCATGGCGGCGAACTCCGTGCCGCCGCCGGCGATGAATGATCCGGATTGGAAAACCAGCGCGTTGGCGGGAAATCCGGGCTGCCCGGCGTAACCGATGGTGGGCGTGGCGGGAATGGCGGCGGTTGTCCCGCCAGTCGCAAGCGTCAGCGGATTGACCGTGCCCGCAGCCATGGCGGCGAGGCGGGCGCCACCGTGGGCATCCGTGGCGACGAAGTCCTTGGCCCATTTCAACATGCCGGAGAAACCGGATGAGGCCAGTATCCGAGACTCGGGATAAGGTCCCTGGGTTCCCTTGCTCGGGCCGATCGGATAGGGATTACGGTAGAAGATCCCCTTGTCTTTGGTGCGTGGATGCCAGTCCCAAATGCGGCGGTCCACTTCGATGAAACCCGGATTCACCGCGTAGCCGGGAGCCA
This sequence comes from Akkermansia muciniphila, assembly GCA_945883695.1. Classification (GTDB taxonomy): domain Bacteria; phylum Verrucomicrobiota; class Verrucomicrobiia; order Verrucomicrobiales; family Akkermansiaceae; genus Haloferula; species Haloferula muciniphila_A. The sequence goes on from CAMCYK010000077.1 coordinate 7,087, forward strand.
GGGGATCGGCGGGAATGACTCGTGGCGGCTCGTTTGAGGTGTGGTGGACGATCTCGTCCATGACTTTCCAGGCTTGGTCGGCGTTGAGCAGGAGGTCCTGGAGTTCGCGGCAGCGGTTCTGCCATTCGATGCGGATAGAGGGATGGTTGAGGCAATTTTGAATCCGCTCGTAAGCGGCGTGGGACTGGGTGCCCTGCGGCCCCCAGCGGTCGAGCTGTTCGTATAACAAATCGCTGTCCCACGGGTGGATGCTCCAACGGCCGTCGGCGGGATTGCGGAAATAGGCCATGTTTTCCTGCTCGCGGCGGTCGGTGTTGTTGACCGCCTCGGTGACGGCGCGCCAGGAGGAATACTTGGACAGGTCCACATTGGCGCGGAACCAGGGCTCGGTCTGGCCGGCGGCGGAGTAGCCGCCGATGAAGGCGTTGAGATCGGACAGGTCGCCGGGTTGGCCGCGCCCCTGGCCGGTGAGTTCGTTCATCCCGGCCTGCAACTGGAAGAGGTTGCCGTCCGGCAGGTCGTGGGCGTCCTTAAAGCGGTTGTCGAGATTGCCGAAGACCAGGTAAAGCCCCCAAGGATCGCCATCGTATTGATTGGCGGGATTGGCCTCGGCGGCACCGTCGATGACGCGGAACTGGACAAACCGGGTCTTGGGCGCGGCGACGCCCGTGAGGTTGAGGAGTTTGAACGCCACCGCCTCGTCCAGTCCGGCGAGGCCGCGGTTCCACTCCGCCCACGGTTCTGTTAGAGAGGAGAGATTGAGCGTGCGGACAGCGCCGGCCGGCCGGCCCAGGTCGTCGGCGAGTTCGAGTTCCCGACCACGGTTGAACTTGAACTTCCACTTGTTCTTGCCCACGATGAAGGTGGAGTTCTGACCTTTGACGCGGTAGCGAACATGGTCGTAAACCGTGCCGTCGATCACGAAAGCGCCCTCGTAGCGATAGATGCCGTCGTCCACTCCGCTGTATTGGCAGGCGAGCACATCGCTCTCACGGCTGAGCAGGTGCCAGGGGCGGACCTTGTTCATGGTGGCGGCATCGAATGTATCCGCGGGCGTGGTCCCCGGCTGCACGGCCCCCGTCCAGGCCGGGACGCCATTGTAACAGAACCAGGCGAAGTTGGGGCACGGGTCGTCGGCGTAGGGAACGCGGACACTGTCTAACAGCCGATCCCGGGCGGTGACGCGGTAGCGGATGAGGTGGCGGTGTTGTTGGACGGTGCCGGGGACCGTTGCAGTGAAGATGTCGTCATCGGCCACGGCATCGCCGCCGGTGCCGTCGTCGAGCATGGGGATGCTGGTCCATTGGGCTTGCCACGCGGGATCGGTCAAGCGGATGTAGGCGCCGGGGCTCACACTCTGGGTTTCGAGGGTAACGGACTCAACCCCATCGGGGTCGGTGATTTTGGCGGTGACGGTGACGGCTTGGTTGGCGAGCGGCACCTCGGGCAAGTGATTCACCTGGCGGATGGCGGGCGGTGCGGCGGAGGTGGCGGTGGCGGTGGAATTGGCGGTGGAATTGGCGGTGGAATTGGCCGCGCCGGGGTTGGGAATGGCGGAGCGCCACGATCCGCCGAGGTTGGAGTCGAGGCCGGCGTGGATGAGTTGGAGCGAGGCGCTCGGATCGTCGCCCACGGTGGGCCAGGGAAAGCCGGTTTCGAAGGTGACGCTATCAATCACGGTGCCGGTGGCATTGCTGAGGATGATCTCCTCGCCCTCATTGTTCAGGCTGCCGCCCCATGGCCCGAGCGCGCCAGCGACACCTAGATGGGCTTGAAGTGCGGCGGGGTCTTCGCCGATGACGAGGTAGCCGCCCGCCGGGATGATCGTTGCGGCGGGGAAGGTGTAGGCCACGCCCTTGGTGAAGCCCCAGCCCGAGACATCGACGGCGGTGGCCAGCGGGTTGTGGAGTTCGATGAACTCGACCCACTGGCTTTGCGAGTTCGCAGGGTCGCAGTGGATCTCGTGGATGATGACATGATTGGCGAGGGTGCCGGAGCCGTTGGCGGCGCCGGGGGTGGGCGAGGAAAAATACACTATCGCGGGCGTGCCGCCCTGGCCGGTGAGGGTGGCATCAAGGAGAAAGTCGCCGTCATTGGCGGCGAGGTTGAGTCCCTGGATGGCGAGGATGTTGGAGCCGGATTGCAGGGCGGCTGCCGGGATGGCTAGGGATTGGTGAACATGCGCCGCAGCGGTGGCGGTGGAGTTGAAAACCGGGTTGGACGGAGCGTTGAAGCGGGCGATTTCGGTGCCGTTGAGCCAGGCGACGAAGCCGTCGTCGGCCGTGATGTCGAGAGTGAGCGCGTCGAGCGCGGTGTTGGGGCGGACGGTGAAAGCGTGGCGCGTCAGGAGGGAAGCGTTGATGGCTTTCATGGCAGTGAGGGTGTTCGTGGTGTTGGCGCCATGGAAGCGGAGGGTGCCCGCGCCGTATTGGGCGAGATGGTTGTCCACGATGCCTGGAAATGATCCGGCGGCGTCTCCCCAGCGGCTGCGTCCGGCGAAGGTGAGCAAGCCATGGTCGGTGTGAGTGGTGTTGAAGCCGCCGGCGTTGTTGCCGTTCAGGTTGCCGGCGTTGAAACCCCACGCGACCACAGTGTAGCCTCCAGGTGGGAGGTTCAGCGGCGCGGCGAGGGTCTTGAAACGGTGGCCGCCGCTCAAGGTGCCGGGACTGGCGGCGGTGAAGGAAACCGGGACCGCCAGCAATGCCGCGCCGCTGGTGTCGTCGTCGGGATTGCCCGGCGTGCCGCCGTCATTGCGCGCGAAGATCTGAACCCGGATGGTGGTGGAACTGCCGCTGAACCCATTGCCGTCCGCATCAAAGCAGCCGAGTTCGGTGACGGCGATCGGCTGATTGGCGAAGAAGTCCATGCCGAGCGAACCACCGAAGTTCTGATTGCCCGCCGTGCCTGCGGTGATCGCGTAGGCGGCGGTGGTGGCGGGCTGGGTGTCATAGCCGAACTCAAACGCGCCGGTCCTCCACGCCGAGTCGTCGAAGGCCGTGCCACCGCGCCAGGCAACGTCCACCGGACCAGCCGGAACCAGGTATCTGGCGCTGGCATGAGCAGGCACGAGGGGGACCGAGCCCACGGCGGGCCCCAAGCCGAACCCGTAGGAAACATCGGCAAACTGGTTAGGATACGAAGGTGCCAGCGCATTGCTCACCGTGACGCCGTCGGCGGCGACAAGGGCGAGATATTCGCCTTCGCTGGCCAATCTGAAATTGGTGTGCAGGTTGCTGCCGGGAATGCGGCGGTTCTTCGACGACACAAACACGACGAGGTAGCCGTCCGGATCGATGCTGACACCTGCGGGGAAGGCCCATTTGGTTTTGAGCAAGCGGTCGTCTGTGAGAAACATGCCGCCGAGGTCGGCTGAAACCGGGCCGGAGTTGTGGAGTTCGATCCAATCGCTCCATGAGCCATCTTCATCTTGGAGCGTGTGGGTATTGGCCGCCATGACTTCATTGATGCGCACGGCGGCGGCGGCCGGCGGCGCAAGGAGCGCGACAGCGAAAAACGCAATGCAGGCGAAGAGCCGGAATCGTGTGGAATGGGTCATGGTTGATTGGAGGCAAAACGCGCCAAACCACCGGTTTCAGCAGCCGGTGGTTCCAAGACGATCACCCGCGGGATGTCTTTCAATGGCGCCGGCAGCGCAGGAGGGTAGCAAACCCAAGCCACCCAACACGGCGGTCGCCGGTTCGGGGATTAGTTCGGGACGCACCGCATCGGCGATGAGAGCGGTGCCGCCGCCGCCACCTGCCACGTTCTCCAGCTTCGCCGTGAGGTTGCCGTTGATCAGTTCCACCGTGAAGAGATCTTCCCCATCGACATTGATTCACGGAGGCTCGGGAAGGCTGGCTCAAGGGGTCTGGGTGACCAGCAAGCGGGCGAATCTCTTCGCTCGATCGGCGGGCAGCATTTGCCAAGTGATCTCCGCAGCGGTGTCGGTGGTGGCGGTGACGGTGGTCCACGGGTCGCTTGCGTCGAGGTCATCGGACTCCTGAATGGCATAGATGATGCCGCTGGCATCGGTGCGTTTGGCGAAACTGAGCAGGCCACCGGTGAAGGTGCCGGCCGCGCCATCGGAGACCGACGGGTTGCGACCGGCCAGGGCGTATTCCATCAGGTTGTTCACGCCGTCGCCATCGGGGTCGTCGGTGGGATCCTGATCGGCGGCATCAAGGCCGAAGCCTGCGATCCAGGACGTGAACTCCGCAGCCACACTCAGGGTGAGCGTGCCGGTGGTTTCATCGAAGGTCCACGCTTTGGTGCCGGCGGTCTTGGTCCATTTGTCGCCGCCCGGATTGGTCCAGACCGAGCCGTCGGGACCGATGACGGTGAACGAGTCTTCATAGGCACCGGCGAGCGCGGAAACATCCTCAAGCAGCCAAGTGCCGGTGGTGAGGGTAGTGACGGCACCGGTGTTGATGGCGAAGTCGCCGTTGAGAGTCACGATGCCCGCGCCGGTGAGTTTGTTGCTGCTGCCATCGGTGTTGGAGATGATGAAGGTCAGCCGGGCGTCGTCGGCGAGGACGAGCGTGCCGGCGTTGACGGTGGTGTCGCCGGTGTAGGTATTGCGGCCAGTGAGTTCCATCGTGCCGTCGCCGGTCTTGGTCATGGGTGCTCCGATGGTGTAAATGCCATCTTCCATGATGCTTGTGGAAACGAGCAGATCGGTGGCGGATGAGATGGTCACATCAGGGACATCGATGATGCCGGTGCCGGTCGTTTTCAGCAGCAGGGTGGACGAGCTGATCGTCGATGGGGTGGTGCCGCCCACGGTCACGCCGGCGACGACCCAGTTGCCGAAATTGCCGTCATTGGCGGATCCGGACGGGCCGTTGATGGAAGTCAGGGTGCCGCCGTTGAGCGTGACTTGGCCGAGATTGTGCGCGTTCAACACAGGGTTGTTGGCGGACAACACGGCTCCGGCGGAGATCTCGACCGGAGCGCTGAAGTCCAGACAATTGTAATCGGCCGTGCTGACCGCGAACTTGCCCTCCGCGACCGTCAGTTTCGCATAGTTTCTCATCGGGTTGATGCTGCGAACCAAGGTCCCAGCCCCCGCTTTGACGAAGCTGCCGGTTCCCGCCACGGGTCCGGAGAGAGTCATGACCGCATTGGAATCGGTCACGGCGATGGTGCCGGTGGTGGCTGTTGTCAGCGTGAACCCGCGGTTGCTGGTGGCGGTGGCGCCGGTGTAGCTGAGAGTGCCGCCGCCGAATAGCAGGTTGGGAGCCACGTTGGACGACTCGCCGAGCGGGCTGGCGATGCCGCCATCGGGCAGGCTGGCAACGCTGAGGATGCCGGCGTTGATATGGGTGGCACCGAAATAGGTATTGTCGAAGGTGGGCACCAGCGTGCCTGCTCCGGTTTTGGTAAAGGGTCCGCCACCGGTGACTTCGCCGCTCAGGGTGAGGGTGGTGGCGGGCTCGGTCACCTCGACGGTGCCGACCGCATCCAGCGTGAGCATGCGGTCGGTGCTGCCGGAAGTTCCGGTGTAAGCGAGCGCGCCACCGTCAAACACGATTCCCGTGCCCGCGCCCAAATTACTGGTGGCGCCGCCATCGGCCAAGGCGGCGACGCTGACCGCGCCGCCTTCAAGGATCGGGACACCGGTGAATGAGTTGCTGTTGGTGATGATAAGGGTGCCGGCACCCGTTTTGATCAGGCTGGTGGCTCCGGTGATGCCCGAGGTTCCCTGCAGGGTGTAAGTTTTATTGATATTGCCGAAAATGACGCTGTTCGGGCTCACATCGGCTGTAGTGATGGAAACGGACGTGTTGCCTGCGAAATCGTCGAACAGCACATCGTCGCCGGTCAAGAAGTCGGACCCGTTGAGACCGGCCTTCCAGTTTTTCGGCGAGCCGAGGGCGGTGGTGCTCCATTCGCTGTTCACCGCGCCGGTCCACAGCTTGCCCAGCGGGGCCACCACCAGATCGAGGTAGGTGCCGTTCTGGACCAAATCGTGGGTGTAGTCGCCACCCGGGTCGGTGCCGAGGACAAACGCGGCGAAACCTTCCTCGCCCTGGATCGCTCCGCTGAATTGGATCAGGTGATAGGTGCCGGAGGTGATCGGGGTGGTGCCAACATTCACCGTCATGGTGTTGCCGGTGAGGCCGGTACTGAAGCCATCGGCGGCGGTGACTGTCAGCGAACCGGTCCCGGGCATCACATTCAAAGTGGAGGAGCTGTTCATCGTGAGCGAGGTGACGCTCAGCGGTCCGGTGGCGGTGATCTCGCCGCCATCGGCCATCACGGCACCGCGCACCGTGCCGCCCCCGGCAAGGGTCTTGCTGGAAGCGAGGGCCAGGCCTGCGGTGGCGCTGGCGTCCAGCGTGGCCCCGGTGGCCACCGTGAGCGTGGGTGAGTTGGCAATGGATCCGGACGCGCCCAGTTTCAGCGTGCCTTCGTTGACGGTGGTGTTGCCGGTGTGGGTGTTGGCGCCGGTGAGTTCCATCGTGCCCGCGCCATTCTTGACCAAGGCTCCGCCGTTGATATTGGCGGAAACCAACAGGTCCGTGTCCGCGCCGACGACCGCGTCGCCCACCGTGAACAAGCCGCCGCCGGTGTTCACCTGAAGGGTCGTGCTACTGATGACCGACTGACCCGAACCAGTCACCACCAGAGTGGAATTGTTGAGGATGAAATTGCCATAGCCGCCATCGTTAGCCGGACCCGCGGGGCCGTTGACCGAGGTCAGCGTGCCTCCCTGCATGGTGATGGTCTTGCCAATGTAGTTGTGGGCATTGAGCGCGGCTCCATCCATCGAGACGGTGCCGCCGATGATGTTCAGCGTGCCGGGGACATTGGCATAGGTGGCGTCGGTCAAGGACAGGATACCGCCCGTGTTGACGGTGACGGTGGCGCCGGTGGGAAGGGTTCCGGTTGGGGCCGTCACTTTGCCATCATCAACCGTCAAGACGCTGAAGGCATTGGCCGTGCTTGAAAGGGTGAGGATGCCGTCTCCGGTTTTCTCCACCGTGGAGCCGGTTCCGGTGATCGCACTGGCGATGCCAAGCGAGCCGCTGGTGTCCAGAGTCAGGCTGCCGCCCGTGGCAATGGAAATCGGGCCGGTGATGACGGAGTTCGCGGCCGAAAGCGTGTACCCTGAGCTGGCAAAGACCAAGCCATTGGCTGTGATGGAGGATTCGGCTAGCGTGACGATGCCGGCCGCGCCGCCGAAGTTCGCCCTGTTGAGGGTGCCATTGCTCCATGCCACGCTGGCCCCGGTGTCCCAGTTGAAGGCGGAGGTGTTCCACGGGCCGGTGCCACCGTCGCTTGCTCCATCCGCAATGCCGGACGGTCCATCCCAATAGTAATTGGCGGGGGTCGCAGCGGCGGGATTAGCGAGGTTCACACTTGTCTTATCCACATAGATGTCATCGAGCACGATGCCCGTCGTTGAATTGCCGTCTGTATCGATGAACATCAGGTGGTCGAGGTCACCTGCACTTGTCCGGAATGGTATACCTGACCCCACAGTGAAGGAGGTGGCATCTCCCACGGCGCCATCGGTTCCCTGTGACATGTGGAGATCGAAGGTGTTGGCCGTGTTGTTGGCCACAATCCAGACGTTATACCAAGTCCCGCCTGCCACGTTGGTGATCGTTCCCTTGTTATACTGAGGCTTGACCGATGTGCCGTCGCCTTGATTCCACCGGCTGAAAAACCCCGCTTCATCGTGTAAATACCAGTTACCGTCGCTTGGCTGCCAATCGGTCAGATAGGCCGCGATCTGCAACCAAGCGGCCGGATCACTCTGGAACCGGAAGAACGCCGTGCCGGTCGAGTTGTCAGTGATGGTTTGGGTAGCCAAACTTGTGTAGTAGCCACCATTATTAGAACCGCCCAGGATCCGGGCGGCTTGACTCCCGCCATCGTTGACGATCGTTCCTCCCGTGGCAGGGTTGTTCCCGGCTTGCGACTTCCAGTCGGCATCAGCATTGAGGGCCGCGCCAAGAGTATGGGCTTCGAAATTATCGACCAGAACAAACTGCGCACGCGCCAATGGCGTGCCGATGGCACCAAGGCCCGCAATAACAAGCAGAGCGGAAAGGTTCAGCTGCCTGGCCTCCGCAAAGGCGTTGACGAATAGCTGGGAGATTTGGGTGGAGAGGAAACAATTGGAGGTTTTTTCTTTCATTCGGGTTAATTGGCGAATGGGTTTATTCGAGTGGCCCACGCCAAGGACAGCACCCAAAGCAATGGTAGGATAACATACTCCACCTGCGGGTGACCATGTGTGAAAACGCGATTTTTTTGTTTCCACGTTTCTTTCTTTCTTCCTACTACCGTTCCCGGCCTAGGCAAGCACTTTCACTGCGAATTCGTGCAGCCGGCCACGGTGCCTACCCCAGCGAATGGATCGTTTCGTAGAGCGCCACGATGTTGGCGGTGGGGGTCACCGGCTGGAGGCGGTGGCAGGGCGCGCAGACCCAGCGGGCGTGCTGATAGAGGCTCACCGAGTCGCTCAGGTCCGGGATGAAGCCGCGGGCGGCGCCATCGGTATGATACATCACATGGACGCCGTGCTCGCGGGCGAGGTCGGCCACGCGAATCGGGTTAGGGAGGAGGAAGCGGCGGTAGAGGAGGCTGTCGGAAAACCCCTGGCTTGTGATTTCATTTCAAATCCCATCCTCCGCGGATGGCGCGCCACATCGAAGGCACGGACCGGTGCCAGCCCATGCTCCTCCCGCCGGCGATCGACGAGTAGGTCTCGCCCGCCAGTCCGTTCCGGGCCATCGACGCCTTCGTCGATTCCCTCGACCTCCCAGCACTCGGCTTCAAGACCCGGTCCGACCGTTCGGGAGGCCGCAGTTCCTACGACCCGGCCACCCTGCTCAAGCTCTACCTCTGGGGCTCAAGCAAGCCGACCAGCAGGAAAGTCCCGCATCCGGCGACGCCGCGGAACTCCGCCGCAAGCTCGACAAGATCAAGGCGCGCAAGAGCGAGCCGACCGCCCCGGAGCCATGCGGAGCGCGCCGGCCTCGCCGAGCACCCCTTTGCAACGCTGAGAGACCGGTATGGATACGGCGGACCGCTGTGCCGAGGACTGGACCTCGCGCGGGCCAAGCTCGGACTGGGTGCCTGGGCCTACAGCTTCACCCGGGTGATCAACATCGTAGGGATGGAGCGTTTGTTGGAAGCGATCCGCATGCGGGTGAATGGAGGCAGCGGCGTCGGGGCGGCTTGCTGAGAAGGGCCTGCGGATGCCTTGGCGTGCCCACAGGCGGTCGTAACGGCCCGAGCGGGAACTTTCGCGTGGAAAAGCGGCGGAAGACGATGGAGGATTTTAACAGCGCCGACTCCGGCAAGGCCGTCCCGCGAATCAGTTTGAAAAATCACTCCATCCCGACGGGGGGCCGACAGCCTCAGAGGTCGAGGCTCAGCAAGGAACCGGTTTGCGAACCGAGGTCTTCGGCCATCCCGGTGGTGTCGATTTCCCCCTGCCCGGCTTCCCACAGCCGGCGGTGGTATTCGTCACCCCCCTTTTCCCCGCCCTCCGGTCCGGCCCAACGGCTCTGCTTGGGCGGGCATGACAACGCGAAGCGCCCTCAACGCACTTCACCTCAAAAGCAAATTCCCGGCAACCGCCCCCATCCCGTGACCCTCTCCCGCCACCGACCAATCCTGCTGGCCGCCCTCGCGTTGCCGTCGTTCGCCCTCGCGCTTCCCCCGGACGTGCCGGATCCTCATGGCATCGTGATCAAGCCGATCCCCGAAAAGCTGGTGGTCCTCACCTTCGACGACAGCGTTGCCAGCCATGCGACGGTCGCCGCCCCGCTGCTGAAGAAGCTGGGCTTCGGCGGTTCGTTTTTCATCTGCGACTTCGACAGCTTCAAGACCCGCAAGGACTGGTACATGAGCTGGGACCAGATCAAATCCCTCGACGCCGGCGGCTTCGACGTCGGCAACCACACCAAGGGCCACGGCGGCGCGGCGATGAACGACTGGCTGGCCATGGAGGTGGATTTCGCGAGCCACGGTGTTTCCAAGCCGACGACCCTTTGCTGGCCGGTCTATAACGTGCATCCGCGCCTCTACCCGGAGCTGATCGGCAAGGGCTACACCTTCGGCCGGGGTGGCCACGAACGCGCCTACCGGCCGGCTTTCGATCATCCGTTCGACGTGCCCTCGTTCACGGTCCATGACCGCGTCAGCTACGAATCGTTCGTCAACAGCGCCCGGCAAGCCACCCGCGGCCGGATCGTCGTCTTCACGTTCCATGGGGTCCCCGAGGGGGAACATCCGTCGGTCAGCCTCGACCCGGCGGGGTTCGCCCGGATGATGCGATATCTCAAGGACAACCAGTACCAGGTCATCAGCCTGCGGGACCTGGCCACCTATGTGGACGTGGAAAAGGCCGCGAAATTCCTCCCGCATCCGAGCCATCTGCCCTGGGGCGGAATGACGAGGGACGGCAATCTGCTCCACGTTTCCGTCAGTAAGCTGCCCGCCGGCCGCGAGCTGGCCTTGCCGGGGATGACCACGCGGATCTCGCGCGCCTATTTCGCCGCGGATCCGGACAAGCGGCCGCTGACCCTCACCCGGGCGGACAATGGCATCCAGACCATCGTGGTCCCGGACTCCCCGTTGGTGCTCGCCGGGGAATACCCGACGGCGATCGTCGCCGAGCTGCAAGGCGGGCCGGTCGCGACCCTCCTCGAATTCGGCATCCCGGGTGCCCCGCCCGGCGAGATTTCCGGCGGTGAAATCCGCGTCAAGGTCCCGCTGGCGGCCGACCTGGCCAAACTGGTGGCGACCTATGACACCGGTTCGCCGCGGGTCGCGGGCCAGCCCGCTTCCGGCGCGGTGACCGATTTCACCCGGCCGCAATCGTATGCCATCACCGGCCCGGAGGGACCCGTCAGGAGCTACCGCGTCACCGTCACCCCGACTCCGGGCGCGATCGCCGTCAGTAACCCGGACTTCGAGCGCTTCGACGTGCTGGAGGAACAGGGAGCCACGCCGATCCCGTGCCCGATGGGTGTGGCATGGAGTTTCAACAAAAAAGGCAGCAACGGCGAGATCGGGATCAAGGACCTCGTCGCCTCGCCCAGCGCCCCGCCGCCGCCGAATGGCTCGCGCCATGTCGTTTATCTCCGCGGGGCCGGTAACAGTATCTCGCAGCGGATCGTTTTCGATCCGGGAACTTACGTGATCCGCTTCGACGCGGTGAAGCGGAACGGTTACGAAAAAACCGCCGCGCCGCTGAAGATCACGATCGATGGCGTGCCGGTGTTCGCCCTCGAGCCTTCGGAGATCGGCGAAAAGTGGGCGAGTTACCGCTCCCCCGCCTTCCCGGTCAACGCCGGCCCGCGCGAGCTCGCCATCGCTCTCGGCGAGGGCGATGGCATGGACATCATCGACAACGTGGTGCTCGAATACTGCGGAGCGAACCCGTGAGGCCCCGGCGATCTCCCCCGGGCTGGGCGAGGACTTTCCTCACCACCTTGACGTGGACATCGGTGAGGCGGAAGTCGTGGCCCTGGGCGCGGTAGATGAGCTTGGTGTGGTCGAAGCCGAGGAGGTGGAGGATGGTGGCGTTGAGGTCGTGGACATGGACCTTGTCCTCGATGGCGTTGAAGCTGAGGTCGTCGGTCTTGCCGAGCTGGACGCCTCCTTGCACGCCGCCGCCGGCCATCCACATGGTGAAGGCGTTGGGGTGGTGGTCGCGGCCGTCGTCGCCGCCCTGCACCATGGGCGTGCGCCCGAACCCGCCGCCCCAGACGATGAGCGTCTCGTCGAGGAGACCGCGCTGCTTCAGATCCTTGATGAGGGCGGCGCAGGCCTTGTCCACGTCGAGGCAGTTTTTCAGGAGATCCTTGGAGAGGTTGCCGTGCTGGTCCCAGGACTCGTGGAACAACTCGACGAAGCGGACGCCGCGCTCGACGAGGCGGCGGGCGAGCAGGCAGTTGTTCGCGAAGGAGCGCTTGCCCGGCTCCGCGCCGTACATTTCACGCACGCTCCGCGGCTCCAGCGAGATGTCGGTCACCTCCGGCGCCATGTCCTGCATGCGGAAGGCCATCTCGAAAGCGGCGACGCGGGTGTTGATCTCGGGATCGCCGATCGACCCGTAGCGCTTGTGGTTGAGGAAATTCACCGCGTCGATGGTGCGGCGCTTGGCCTCGCGGGTGACTCCCTTGGGGTTGAAGAGATAGAGGACCGGATCGCCGATCGAGTTAAAGGTGGGCCCGTCATGGACGGAAGGGAGGAAACCGGAGGACCAGTTCCCGTTGCCGCCGGAAGGCCCATTCAAGCCGGAGGACATCACCACGAAGCCGGGCAAGTTGGAGTTTTCCGAGCCCAGGCCGTAGAAGACCCACGAGCCGAGCGACGGCCGCCCGAACTGCTGGGAGCCGGTGGACATGAGGATTTGCGCAGGGGCGTGGTTGAACGCGTCGGTGTGCATCGAGCGGATCAGCGCGATGTCATCCGCGTGGGAGCCGATGTGCGGCAGGATCTCCGCCATCTCCATGCCGCATTTGCCGTAGCGTGTGAACTTGAACCTGGAGCCGAGGAGCTTGTTCTCCTGGCGGATGAAAGCGGATCGGTAGCCTTTCAACAGCTCGGCGGGAGCTGTTTTCCCGTCCATGCGGATGAGTTCCGGCTTGTGGTCGAAGAGGTCGAGGTGGCTGGGCGCGCCGCCCATGAAAAGGAAGATGACGTTCTTCGCCTTGCCCGGAAACGGCGGAGCCCTGGGCGCCTGCGGGTCGGTGGCGGGCGCGGCGGCGGCGCGGCGAGCTCGGGCAGCGGGTGTACGGAGAGATCGAGGGTGACCGGCTGGTGGTTGTCCCGGAGCAACTTCGCCTCGGCGGGATCGGCGGCGAGGGCGAACTCGTAAACGGAGATAAGGGCGGCGGTTTCCCCGGCGTCCGGCACGCGCGAGGTGCAGCGGCGGAACGCGCGGGCCAGCCTTTCCTCCACGGAACCAGTGTCGCTGAGGATGAGGTGGGCGAGACCAAGCGCGGCCTCCACGGAGACCTGTTCGTTGAGCGTGACGAGCGCCTGCATCGGGCTGGTGGAGACGTTGCGGCGCACGCACGAGGCGGCGCCGGGCGGCGCGTCGAAGGCGGCGAGCATCGGATACGGAACGGAGCGGAAACGGAAGGTGTAGAGCGCGCGGCGGTAGCGGTTCGAATCGGTCTCCACGTCCCAGGTCTTCGGGCGGTAGGAGACGGGCCTTTGGAACAGATAGTCCGGCGCGGGCGGGAAGACGCTGCGCCCGCCGATCGCGCCATCGAGCAGGCCGCTGGTCGCGAGCTGGATATCGCGCGCGGTCTCCGCCGGGACGCGCAGCCGCGCGCCGCGGGCGAGCTGGCGGTTCGAGGGCGCTCGGCAAGGTCGCGGCAACGGAAAGGCGGACACGGCCGAGGTTGTAGGTCTGGCTGTCGTCCGAGTTGAAGCCGCCGTGGTTCCGGATGAAGCCATACTGGAAATGGGTGATCCTGTCGGCCTTGAACGGCTCGGCCAGTTCGAAGGTGAGCACGGCGGGGTCGTTGTTGCGGGCGGGGTCGCGCTCGTTCGTCCACGCCGTTTTCTGATCGCCGTCAAGGGCGAGCGCGGCGGGGCCGGTGCTGCGGTCGTCGGGCTTGCGTTCCGGACCGGAGGGAAAACGCCGCGGGTCGAGCTGGATCACGGGAGCGTTGACGCTGGCAAACCATCTTGGCGAAGGCGAGCTGCGTGGGATCGGAACCGGCGTGGAGGACGAACTCCGAGAGCGCGCCGGTGCCGCGCGTGGAGCGGCCGGGGCCGTTCATCGGCAGATACGGATCGTTCATCACCTCAAGGCGCACGGCGCGGATCTCCGGAATCTCCAGCGAGGAGGTGAAAGTCTCGCTGCCCCGGGTGTTCGCGTAGCCCATGTTGATCACGGACTTGTCCGGCTGCGGCCAACACTTCTGCCCGGAATCGCCGAACTGATAGAGCTCGAGCGCGCGCCACCCGGTACGCGGCAGGGCGAGCATGTCCTCATGCCATTTCGCGAACGCGGCCTCCACCTCCGGGGAACTGGCGTGGGTCGAGGCGTCGATGGCGGCGATGCGCGCGAGGATTTCCCCGGTGGTCGCCGTGTCCTCCGGCGTGCGGGCCGCGATGGAGGTTTCCTCGATGCCGTTGAGGTAGGCGAACATCCCGAAATACTCCTCGTGGGTGAGCGGATCGTATTTGTGCGCGTGGCACTGCGCGCACTGCGCCGATGAGGCCGAGCACGGATTTCCCGATCGCGTCGATGCGGTCGAAAACGCCCTCAATGCGGAACTGTTCGGGCTTCGCGCCACTCTCCTCGTTCGTCATCGAGTTGCGGCGGTAGCCCGTGGCGATGCGGTCGTCCTGCGTCGCCCCGGGGAGGAGATCGCCGGCGATCTGTTTGATGATGAACTCGTCGTAGGGCATGACCCGCGTTCATCGCGGCGACGACCCAATCCCGGTAGAAATGGTGCATCCGCGGCAGGTCTTTTTCGTAACCCGCGGAATCGGAGTAGCGGGCGGCATCCAGCCACTCGCGCGCCCAGCGCTTGCCGAAGCGGGGGCTGGCAAGGAGCCGCTCGGATTCCCGGTTGAAATCGAAGGGCGCGGATAGCTCCTCGGGGGTCGGCGGCAAGCCGGCGAGATCGAGCGAAAGGCGGCGCAGCAGCGTGGCGGAATCCGCCTCGGGGGAGGGATTTCCCGTCATCGCCTGGCACGATGACCTTGCCGCTTTCGCCGTCTTTCAGCGCGAACTCGCGGGTGTCCAGCCGCAGCCCGCCCTCCATCTTCGCCTCGTCAGGGCCGTGGCCGGCGTAGCAGTTTTCCGAAAGGATGGGCTGGATCTGGGAGTTGAAATCCACCTTCACCGCCCGCGCGAAGGCGGGGAGAAGGGACAGGATGACGGCCGGGTTATTCCGCATGGTTCGACCACCCAATACCGGGAACGAACCGCCATTTCGCACCCAAAACGCAAGAATGGGAGGATTCCTTCCTCCGCGAAGGACCCGGATCACGGGGGACGGCTACCCGCGGCGGATCGCCGGCACCGCCGCTGGCAAAACGATCGACGGGGAGCTTTGGTCCCGGGGTGAATGCAGTAAAACTCCTACTTCCCTTGCCCAACAACCCGATTCCGATAGATTCCGGCCATGAGAATCACCGTGGAACTTCCAGAACGGGACCCGCACGAAGTTCCCCGGCTCACGGGGACCGCCAACCAGCGCCCCGCCGCCGGCCAAAGTCGCCAGCAGCCCGGAGAAACCCTGAGATAGGTCTTATCGGACCTATAGGACCTATGTCTTCCCAGCTCCAGAATCTCAACGACCTGCTCCGCGCCATCCTCCCGGCGAATGCCTTCTATCAGCGGAAACTCGGCAGCCTCCCGGAGTTCAGCAGTCTCGCGGAATTCTCGGCCACCGTCCCCTTCACCACCAAAGAGGAACTTGCCGCCGACCATGAGGCCAACCCTCCCTACGGCAGCACCCACACCTTTCCGCTTGATACCTACCACCGATTCCACCAGACCAGCGGCACCCGCGGCAAGCCGCTGATCTGGCTCGACGACCCCGGCAACTGGACCTGGATCCTCGACAACTGGGAATGGGTCTGGCGGGGCGCCGGCGTGAAGTCCGGCGACACCGCCTTCTTTCCCTTCTCCTTCGGCCCCTTCCTCGGCTTCTGGGCAGGCTTCGAGGCCGCCACCCGGATGGGCGTCCGCGCCGTCCCCGGCGGCGGGCTTTCTTCCGAGGACCGCCTTCACCTGCTCCGCCGCAGCCATTCCACCATCCTCTGCTGCACGCCCACCTACGCCCTGCGACTCGCCGAGGTCGGCGACCGGATCGGCCTCCCGGCCGGAACTCTCGGCGTCGCGAAAATCGTCGTCTGCGGCGAACCCGGCGGCAGCCTCCCGGAAATCCGCCGCCGCATCGAGTTCGCCTGGGGCGCCCGCGTCTACGACCACCACGGCATGACCGAAATCGGCCCGGTCTCGGTCAGTTCGGAAAGCGACCCCGACCTGCTCTTGCTACGACATGAATCGTATCTATGCGAGGTGATCGACCCCGTCACCGGCAGCCCCGTGAACGGGGAAGATACCGGCGAACTCGTCTTGACCACCCTCGGCCGCCACGGCTCGCCGTTGCTCCGCTACCGCACCGGCGACCTGGTCCGCCCGGTCCCCCACGGCGGCCACTTCGCGCTCAAAGGCGGAGTCCTCAGCCGCACCGACGACATGGTGGTGATCCGCGGCATCAACATCCACCCGAGCTCGATCGACGCGATCGTTCGCACTTTCCCGGAAATCGGCGAATATCAGGTGGAAATCGACCAGCGAACCGCCCTCGCCGAACTCCGCCTCACCATCGAAGCCCCCGCCGACACCGCCAGCGCCCTCGCCCAGAAACTCCGCTCCACCTTCAGCCTCCGCATCCCCGTCACCGCCGCCGAACCCGGCACCCTGCCCACCTTCGAAGTGAAAGCCAAACGCTGGAACATCCTCCGTTGAGCCTTCTTCAAATTTCGCCCGTTTCGTCCCTTTCGTTGTCTCCCACTTGCCATGATCGAAGTCCGCCAGCTCTCCAAAACCTACGAAACCCCCGGCGAGAACCTCCGGGTGCTCGACGGCCTCGACCTCTCTCTCGCCGCCGGCGAAACCGCCGCGATCATCGGCCCCTCCGGCTGCGGCAAATCGACCCTGCTCAATCTCCTCGGTGCCCTCGACCGCCCGACCTCCGGCACCATCAAGATCGGCGACCAGGACATCTCCACCCTCTCCGAGGAGCAGGCCGCCACCTTCCGCAACCACTCGCTCGGCTTCATCTTCCAGCAGCAGCACCTGCTCCCCCAGCTCACCGTGCTCGAAAACGTCCTCGTCCCCCGCCTCGCCGGGGATTGGCAGGAGCCCGCCGCCGAGACCGAACAGCGCGCCCGCCAGTTGCTCGACAAAGTCGGCCTCGGCCAGCGCCTCAACCACCTCCCCTGGCAACTTTCCGGCGGCGAGAAACTCCGCACCGCTGTCGCCCGCGCCCTGATCAACCGGCCCAAGCTGATCCTCGCCGACGAACCCACCGGCTCCCTCGACCCCGCCTCCACCGACACCATCGCCGACCTCCTCCTCGACCTCAACCGCGACCAAGGCGTCACCCTCATCGTCGTCACCCACAACGCCGACCTCGCCCGCCGCATGGCCAAAACCTTCGAACTCCGGGGAGGGAGATTGGAATTGCAAATCAGCAATCAGCAATCCTTCAATCATCAATCGGCGGGTGTTGAAGGATAGAATCGCCCTTCAGGCCAGTCTCCCACTCCACCCGACACTTCGATTGATGATTGAAAGATTGTTGATTGAAGATTTCCGCTCCACATGACCGCCCGCACCTTCATCCTCCGCGGCCTCCGCCACTACCGCGGCGCCTACCTCGGCGTCCTGCTCGGCTCCGCCCTCGGCGCGATGGTCCTGCTCGGCGCTTTATTCTCCGGCGACTCCGTCAAGTCCACCCTCCGCCAGATCGCCGAACAGCGGACCGGCAAAACCACCGTGGTCCTCGCCGGCGGCGAGAACTTCTTCCGCGCCAGCCTTTCCAACAGCATCCCGAACACCGCCCCGGTCCTGCAACTCCGCAGCCAGGTCGACACCCCGTCCGGCCGCTCGACCGGCCAGGTGAATCTCTTCGGCGTCACCCCCGAGTTCTGGAATTTCGCCCCGGGAACGTCAAAGTCCGACATCCCCGCCCTCGACGCGAAGTCCTGGGCCATCAATCGTGAACTCGCCCGCACCCTCGACCTTGCGCCCGGCGACACCCTCGTCCTCCGCCTCGGCAAGCCCGGCCTCGCCTCCCGCGATGCCCCTCTCTCCGGCGAGCCCGAGGAATTGATCACCGTCCGCGGCACCGTCCACCAGATCCGCGAGGATGATGCCATGGGCCGCTTCAATCTCGA
>CAMCYK010000078.1 GCA_945883695.1 Akkermansia muciniphila
GAACGGGTCGGCCCGCACCTCGTAGAGTTCCTCGGCGGGACGGGTGGGCGAAAACGGATCTCCTCTTGCAGCGGGCTGAGCTTGCCTTGTGCGTGGAGGTCCCGAAGCACCGGAAGGAAGGGCTTGCTGTCCTTGTAGTCGTTGGGTTGAAGGAGGGGACGCCGCGGGTGGAAGTTGCGGATGTATTTGAACCGCTCCGTCCGCACGCTGCGGATCCGGTCAACAGTCTCGCCGCACCGGTCGCGGGCGGCGAAGACGGCGTCGCGCGGTTTGTAATCCCTGGCGAAGAGATCCCGGCCCTGCATCCATGGAGGCACCGGCAGGCCTGCCCAAGCCAGCGTGGTGGCCGCCATGTCGATGTGCTCGATCAGATCGCCGCGGACCGCGCCGCGCGGGATGCCGGGGTCGCGCACGATGAAGGGCGTGCGAATCCCCTCGTCATAGATCCCCGGATCCCATTCGAAGTTGTAGTCGGTCTTGCCCACCCGCTTGCCCTTGGCGGGATAGTCGCCATTGGAAGTGTGATAGCCGGCACGCTGGAGGATGGCGGGCACCGGCTCCACCCCGGCGGGCAGCTGGATCTTTTCCGTGCCCCTGCCACTGCGGTGGTGGTGGGCGCCGATCGTCGTCTGATACATGCCGGTGATCATGACCGAGCGCGACGGCGAGCAGACCGACGAGGTGAGGAAAGCCCGCTCGAACCGGGTGCCCTCGCGGACGAGGCGGTCGATGTTAGGCGTTTGGATCGACTTTTCCCCATGGCACGGCAGTTCCACGCCCACGTCGTCCATGACGATCCAGAGAATGTTGGGTTTGGCCGGAGCGGGATCGGCGGCGTGCGACGACGCGAGCGAAAGGGAAACGAGAGCCCAGCGAAGCGGGGCTGCCCGCCTGGCCAACTCGACCATGAGAAGGGTCACTGTGATGCCGCGTTTCATCGGCGGGGACTTCCCACGAGTTGCCAGAACCATTCGCGCAATTGCCGCGTGGAAGGGCGGTCGTCGAGGAACATGGCGGTGGAGTGGAAGCCGAGGCCGGATTCCGCCCAGGTGACCTCCGTCTTCATGACATCCATCACCGGCTGGAATCTATCCTGCGGATTGTCGGTCTGGAAGACGGCCTCGCCCCGGAATCGGGCGGCGCGTTCGATCGCACCCGCCAGCGTCGCGCCATTCCACCCGTCCCCGTCGTAGTGCTGGCAGGCGTGGAAGCCCTTCCAGAGCGCGGCGATGCGATCATCGCGCAGCCCGATGTACCCACAGGCGATCGCTCCGCGCGAGAATCCGGTGAGCACGATGTTCTCGCGGTCGCCGCCGTGCTGGTCACAAACCCGTGCCACCATGCGCATGACATACTCCGCCGTGTCGTCGGCGTTGCCCCAGCCGTTCTCGACGGTTTTTCCCGCCGCGCGATCCAGGAAGGGCATGCCGAGGGTGATCGCGCCCTCGCCTTTCGTCATGCCGTAGCCGATCACACATTGGTCCGGCAGGCCCGTGGAGTAGCAGGCGGGCGCGAAGAAAATGTTTCCGGGGTATTCGACGATGACCGGATACCTCGCGTCCGGCCGCCAATCCACGGGGAGATTCAGCACGCTGTAGATGCCGGTTTTCTCGTCGCCCGGGAGGCGGTAGCGCACGCGTTTTCCCGGCGCGGGCGGGCAATCCTCGACGGCCGGCACCTCGATGCGTCCGGGCGGTCGGATCCATGGCGGCGCTTCACCTCGCGCGGTGAGGGCGCGCACCTCGAGAGAGGCGGCTTGGTTGCCACGCGGGGTGGGAATCCCCCCGGCTCCCGCCGTCTTGTTAGACGTTGACTGGCGAACCCCAGGTGCGGCCAGCATGACCCGCACCTGTTTGATCTCGCGCGGATCGAGCTTTGGCGTGCCGTCGGGATAAGCCTCGCGCAGGTCGCACGAAAAGCCCCGCTTCTCCCCCGGCGCGAGCGTGGCGGCATCCACCACCGCGCTCCATCCATGGTTTCCCACGACCCACAACAGGACGCCGGCCGGCTCGTCGCCGGTATTGACGATCTCGGCGTTCACGCTTGCCCGCCGCTCCAGGCTCCAACCGCCCGGCGGCGCGGGGATGTCGACCCAGGCCTGCCGCCGGGCATTCACGGGGGAAAGCTTGAGCACGCCATCGTGCCATTCGGCCAGAAGATCGCGCGACTCACCGAGACCGGATGAATCGCGGAGATGATCGGTCAGCGAGGACCTCGCGCCGGGCTCGCCGGCATGCAGGGCGGGCAGCCAAGCCAGCAAGGCGGTGGTGATGACCAGCGGGTGTTTCATGTCCTCATTTTATAGAGGGGATGCCCCGGGCACTTCAAGCGGGCTCTGCTCCCGGCGGCAAAGCTCCCCGCGCTGCCGACCATGGCGACGCTTTTCCTCGCGCCGATGCTTTTCGTCCTCCACAATCCGCGGAGCATCGCCGCTGCCGCCGCCATCTGCGGCGGGTCGTCCGCCGCGGGCTGCTTCCGCCCCAAACCCAATCCCGATGATCGTTCGAATGAGGCCAGCCACTGACCGGAAACCCGCGGCGATCGCCCTGCGGTTGCTGTTGCTCGCGCTGATCCTGCCGACACTCGCGGCATCGGCTCCCCGGCCGAATTTCCTGCTCATCTTCACCGACGACCACGGCTATGGCGATGTCTCGACCTACGGGCCGTCGGACGTGCGGACGCCCCACATCGACCGCATCGCGGCGGAAGGGATGCTGTTCACCACGATGCGCGCGAATGGCACCGTCTGCTCCCCTTCCCGCGCGGCGCTGCTCACCGGACTCCACGCGGACCGCGTCGGGGTGCCGGGGGTCATCCGCAGCAACCCGCGGGATTCCTGGGGATACTTCGATCCGAAGGTCCCGACGCTGGCGGACCTGCTCGGCGACGCGGGCTATCACACCGCCCTGATCGGCAAGTGGCATCTCGGCCTCGGAACGCCCAACACCCCGAACGAGCGCGGCTTCGCCCACTTCCACGGTTTCCTCGGCGACATGATGGACAGCTACACGACCCACCGGCGGCACGGCGAAAATTACATGCGCCGCAACGCGGAGGTGATCGAGCCCGAGGGACATGCCACCGACCTGTTCTCCGACTGGGCCGCCGGCCACCTGCGGGAACGGGCGAAGACGCCCGGTCAGCCGTTTTTCCTCTATCTCGCCTACAACGCCCCGCACTTCCCGATCGAACCGCCCGCCGAATGGCTGGCGAAGGTGAAACAACGCGCCCCGCAGATGGGTGACAAGCGCGCGCGCAACGTCGCCTTTGTCGAACACCTCGACGCCGGGATCGGGCGCGTGCTCGCCGCCCTCGACGATTCGGGTCTGGCGCGTGACACGGTGGTCGTTTTCACCGCGGACAATGGCGGCTCGCTGCCCCACGCCCAGAACAACGGCCCCTGGCGCGGCGGCAAGCAGGACCATTACGACGGCGGCCTGCGGGTCCCGTTCATGGTCCGCTGGCCCGCCGGCATCCAGGCCGGCTCCCGCTCGGATCACGCGGGCCTGGTGTTCGACCTGTTCCCCACCTTCGCCGGACTCGCCGGCGCCACGCCCGCCGCGGAGCTCGATGCCGTCAGCCTGCTGCCGGTGCTCAAGGGGGGGGCGGCGGCCACGGCACCGCGCGACCTCTATTTCGTCCGCCGCGAGGGCGGCTTGACCTACGGCGGCAACAGCTGCGAGGCGCTTGTCCGCGGCGACTGGAAGATCCTCCGCAACGATCCGTTCAGCCCGCTCGAGTTATATCATCTCAAGGAAGACCCGCGGGAGACGCGCGACCTCGCGGCGACCCACCGGAAGAAATTCGAGGAACTCGCCGCCGCCCTCCGTCATCATATCCAGCGCGGCGGGTCGACCCCGTGGCAGGCGCCGAACGACTGATTTCCCAACCGATTCCCCGACCCATCCATGAAACAACTGCTCAAGCTGCTGCTGTCGGTCGCGCCGACCGCTGTTTTCGGGGCCGCGCCCGTGCCCGCCGGGATCGTCCCGGAGCGGATCCCGGACGCGAAGCCGCGCAACGTGGTGTTCATCCTGTCCGACGACCACCGCCACGACGCGCTGAGCTTCCTCGGCCATCAGTTCGCGAAGACCCCGGCGATGGACTCGCTCGCCGCGAATGGCGCCCACCTCAAGAACGCGCTGGTGACCACCGCGCTTTGTTCGCCGAGCCGCGCTTCGATCCTCACCGGCCTCTACACCTTCCGCCACCGGGTCATCGACAACAACCGTCCGATCCCTCCCGGCACCGTCTATTTCCCGCAGTATCTCCAGAAGGCCGGCTACGCCACCGGCTTCATCGGGAAATGGCACATGGGCGGAGCCAGCGACGAGCCGCAACCCGGCTGGGACCACTGGGTGAGCTTCCGCGGCCAGGGCGAATACCTGCCGCCGAACCCGGACTACACGCTCAACGTGGACGGCAAGCGGGTGAAGCAAAAGGGTTACATCACCACCGAGCTCACCGATTATGCGATCGACTGGCTGAAGCGGCAGAAGCCGGCCGAGAAGCCGTTCTGCCTCTATCTTTCCCACAAGGCGGTGCACGCCAATTTCACCCCCGAGCCCAAGTACGAGGACACCCTCAAGGATCTCCCTTTCACCCGGCCGGCGACCGAGGCCAGCACGCCGGGGGACCTGCTCAAGCCCCGCTGGCTGCGCGACCAGCGCAACTCCTGGCACGGCGTGGATTTCCCCTATCACAGCGAGCTCGACATCGAGCGCTACTACAAGCGCTACTGCGAAACACTGCGTTCGGTGGACGACAGCGTCGCCCGCGTGCTCCAGCAACTGAAGGACATGGGCATCCACGACGAGACCCTGGTGATCTACATGGGCGACAACGGCTTCATGTTCGGCGAGCACGGCCTGATCGACAAACGCGTGGCCTACGAAACCTCGATGCGCGTGCCGATGCTGGTGCAGTGCCCCGCGCTGATCAAGGGCGGCACGGTGGTCGACGAGATGATCGCCAACATCGACGTCGGTCCGACGATCCTCGCGGCGATGGGCCTCAAGACGCCCTCCCACATGGACGGCGCGAACTTCCTCCCGCTGGCGGAAGGCAGGAGCATCCCGTGGCGCGACCAATTCCTCTACGTCTATTATTGGGAAAAGAACTTCCCGCAAACCCCGACCACCTTCGCGCTCCGCGGCGGCCGCTACAAATACATCACCTATTACGGGCTGTGGGATACCGACGAATTCTATGACTTGCAGCAGGATCCGGATGAAAGCCGCAACCTGATCCGCGATCCGGCCCACGCGAAACAGGCCAAGGAAATGGAGGACCGGCTCTACCGGATGATGGGGGAATTCGGCGGGATGGAAGTTCCCCTCAACCCGCCGGCCGGCGGCTCCAGCAACATCCGCCTGCGCCGCCGCGGCGGCGAGAACGCCAGCGACTTCCCGCCGCCGATGGTGGTCGACGAGCCGGCCAACACGAACGCCAACTGATGCGCCCCTCCCGCCATCGGCACGCGGCACGCGATCCACTCCCGCGTGGCGAGACCCGGCGCCGTCCGGCGGGACCCTTCCGCCTGCTGCTTGCCCTGGCCCTGCCCGCCTTCGCGAACGAGGGTCCCCCGCCGCGCCTCGACGGGTCCACTCCCGCCGAACGGGTGCCCGCGATGGGGGTCTTCCGCAGCACCTACCACTCCGCGAATTACAGCCTGGGCAGCCAGTGGGACACCCCGCAGAACCCGGCCAGCGCCCTTTACAAGGAGTCCCGCCGCCACCTGCTGAAATGGGTCTCCGCCAAGCCCTCGGCGACCTTCTGCGTCTGCATGGACAACCCGCGCAGGCCGTACAACCTCAAGGAGAACGTCGCGAACGCCCTCGGCTACGGCGAGAATCCCTTCAGCCAGTATCTGCAGCACGAGGGCACCCTGATCGGGGTCTACGACGTCCCGCCGGACTACCCGTATGACAAGCTCTACGTCCCCTTCCCCACCTCCGGCTCGATCGTCCGCCGGGTCGAGCGGGACGGCTGGATCTTCTGCCACAACGGCTCGATGCTGATGGCCTTCCGCTCGATCCGGCCCGCCGCCTGGGGCAAGCCTTGGAGCGGCAACGACATGCTCTGGTGCGAGGCCCGCCGCAACGGCGGGATCCTCGAAACCTCCGAACTCGCGCCCTTCTCCGGCGGCGGTCCGGATGCGGAGCTCGAGCGCTTCGCCGCGGCGCTTCTCGACCGCACCCGGGTCGATGCCAGCGGGCTCGATCAGCCCAGCCCGCGGCTGCGCTTCACCTCGCTCGGCGGCCACCGGCTCGAGCTCACCTGGCTGCCCCACCGGCAGCCCTACGCCGGACAGGCGGAAATCGACGGGCAAGCGGTCGACTACCCGTCGTGGCCGCTCCACGGGAATCCCGGGGTCCGCCAGCGGCCCGGCGATCCCGCCCTCGAGCTGAAGCATGGCAGGGACCGGCTGAGCTACGATTTCGCCAGGTGGACCCGCCGCGAATGGCGGGACGACGGCCCTTGAAACCGCCGGCCGCGGGGCTTGCCCGGCGACCTCTTTTCACCTTGCACCGCAAAACCGGACCGTTAGAGTGCCCCGCCGTAGGGGCTTGCTCCATTTCTCCATCCAACCGAAATCGATCACCATGAAACTCGTCAAAATCGCCGCTTTGGCCGCCGTCGCCGCCGGAACCTTCCTGGCCACCTCCTGCTGCACCAGCAACCCCTCGCCCGCCCCTGCCGCTCCGACCTACGTCTCTCCTTCCAAGTAATTTCCCGGTCCGCGACTCCGGTCCGGACCCGTCTGATGTCCTGAAAGAGGGTGGACCGGCCATCGGCCCACCCCATAATTCGCCGCCGCAATCATTTTTCTCGCGAAATCCGAAAAACCCCACTTCACTCCCACCATGTTCCGAGTCCTCGCTGCCCTCGCCGTTTCCGCCTTCGCACTTCTTTCCGCCTCCTGCTGCTGCACCGGCGAGCCGGGATCCAATCCGCTTCGCCCGATTCCTCAGTTCCAGGAAGTGCCGGCAGCGCCTGAAATCGATTACGCGAAGTAAGCCGACCCCCGAAGCGATCGAATTTCAAAGCCCCCTGCCGCTCCGCCGGCCGGGGGTTTTTCGCGTCCGGACCCGCGAACCCGCCGCGTACTTGATCGCGCTTTGACAATCCCCCGTCGCTGACCCACTTTGCCCGCCCGCCGCCAACCCGGCGACCTCACCCTGGGCACAAGCCTCTATCAAAAAGTATGGAACGCCCACACCGTGGGCACGCTGGCCGACGGCCGCACGCAACTTTTCATCGGAACCCACCTCATCCACGAGGTCACCTCGCCGCAAGCCTTCGGGATGCTGCGCGACCTCGGCCTGCCGGTGAAATTCCCCAAGCGCACCTTCGCCACGGTCGACCACATCGTGCCGACCATCGACCAGGACGCGCCGCAAGACCCGCTCGCGGCGGAAATGATGCAGGCGCTGCGCACCAACTGCGACGACTTCGGCGTGACCTACTTCGACCTCGCTTCCGGCAAGCAGGGCATCGTCCACGTGGTCGGACCCGAGCAGGGCATCACCCAGCCCGGCACCACCATCGCCTGCGGCGATTCCCACACCGCCACCCACGGGGCTTTCGGCGCGATCGCCTTCGGCATCGGCACCACCCAGGTCCGCGACGTGCTCGCCACCCAGACCATGGCCATGGAGCCGCTCAAGGTCCGCCGCATCGAGGTGACCGGCAAGCTCCGCCCCGGCGTCTACGCCAAGGACGTGACCCTCCACATCATCCGCCTGCTCGGTGCCAAAGGCGGCATCGGCTTCGCCTACGAATACGCCGGCAATGTCTTCGACGACATGTCGATGGAAGAGCGGATGACCGTCTGCAACATGGCGATCGAAGGCGGCGCCCGCTGCGGCTACGTCAATCCCGACGCCAAGACGATCGCCTACCTCCACGGCCGCCCGTACGTCGACATGGCCGACTTCGACGCCACCGCCACGCGTTGGCTGTCCTTCGCGTCCGACGCCGACGCGGTCTATGACGACATCGTCAAGATCGACGCCGCCAGCATCGAACCGACCGTCACCTGGGGCATCTCGCCCGACCAGGGGATCGCCATTTCCGAGAACATCCCCGACCCTGCCAAGGCCGCCACGCCCCAGGAAAAGGCCAGCATCGAGGAAGCCCTCGCCTACATGAAGCTGCCCGCCGGGACCCCGATCCAGGGCGTCAAGATCGACGTCGCCTTCATCGGCTCCTGCACCAACGGCCGCCTCTCCGACTTCCGCGAAGTCGCCAAATACATCGGCGGCCACCACGTCGCGCCGGGCGTGAAGGCGATCGTCGTCCCCGGCTCGCAGATCGTCGCCCACCAGTGCGAGCAGGAAGGCATCGACAAGATCTTCACCGCCGCCGGCTTCGAGTGGCGCGGCGCCGGGTGCTCGATGTGCCTGGCGATGAATCCCGACAAGCTCGTCGGCGACCAGCTCTGCGCGTCGTCCTCGAACCGCAACTTCAAGGGTCGCCAGGGTTCGCCGACCGGCCGCACCGTCCTGATGTCGCCCGTCATGGTCGCCGCCGCCGCGATCAAGGGCCACATCGCCGACGCCCGCGATCTCTTCGAACTCGAGCCGCACGCCGCGGTCGCGTAACCTGCCCGGTTTCTTGTCTCTGGTCTCTTGCCTCTGGTCTCTCTCCTCTCAATTTCCATGGCCCTCGAAAAAGTCACCACCGTCTCCGGCCCCGCCGTCTACATCCCCGGCGCCGACATCGACACCGACCGCATCATCCCGGCGCGCTTCATGAAGTGCGTCACCTTCGACGGTCTCGGCGAGTTCGCGTTCTTCGACGTCCGCTTCGATCCCGACACCGGCGAAAAGACCGAACACCCGCTCAACGACCCGCGCTTCGACCATGCCACCATCCTGCTGGCCGGCGTCAATTTCGGCTGCGGTTCGTCGCGCGAACACGCGCCCCAGTCGCTCGCCAAATACGGCTTCAAGGCGGTCATCGCCGAGTCCTTCGCCGAGATCTTCTTCGGCAACTCGACCACCCTCGCGATGCCCTGCGTCACCCTCACCGCCGGCGAAATCGACCAGCTCCGCCAGGCCGTGGAGGCCGATCCCGCGGTGGAAATCACCATCGACCTGGTCAACAAGCGTGTCCGTTCGACGGCCGGCCATGATTTCCCGCTGAACATCGCCGAGTCCGCCCGCGACGCCCTCGTCGCCGGCCGCTGGGATCCGATCCAGGAACTGCTCGACCGCGAAAGCGAGATCACCGCGAAAGCGAAGGAACTGCACTACGTCTGAGGCTTCACTGCGGCAGCAAGCGGAGCGTGACAGACCGGCGGATTTGGAGATCCTGCCGGGGTGAACTTCCAGACCATTTCCTCCCTCAAGGAACAAGCCGGCGAGCAGGTCCTGGCCGCCGCGGTCGACTGTGAACTCCAGTCGCGGAGCCATCGCCAAACCAAGGGCGGCAAGCCTTATCTGGTGCTGTCCTTCGCCGACGCCACCGGGAGCTTCAACCTCAATGCCTGGTCGGACGCGCCCCTGTTCGAGGCAGCCAACGGGATGCCCGACGGCACCGTGGTCCGGCTCAATGCCGATTGGACCCAGAACCAATATGGCATGAATGCGGTGAACCTCGGGTGGGAACGACTGGACGGGGACGCCTTGGATTCCTTTTACGCCGGGGACGCGGCGACCGCGGACAAGCAGCGGCACGACTGGGAGACGATCCGCACCTACTGCGGCTCCCTGCGCGATCCGCGCTTGCATGCCCTGGCCGATCATTTCCTGAGCGAGCTCGGCGCGAAATTCCGCCGGGCCGCCGCCGCGCGGAAAAACCACCACGCCCGACGGGGCGGCCTGTCCGAACACGTCGCCCAGATGATGCGCTCGGCCGATGTGATCTGCAGCGTTTACCCGCAGCTCAACCGCGATCTGATGCTCGCCGGCGTGCTGTTCCACGACTGCGGCAAGCTGTGGGAGAACCAGTATGGCGAAAAAGGCTTCGCACAGGGTTACTCGCTGCACGGCGAAATGCTCGGCCACATCCCGCTGGGGATCGAACTGGTCAATAAAATCTGGCGCGATGTCGCCGAGGGACCCCGGGCCCAGGGCTGGCTGACCTTGGAACCGGCGAGCGAAATGGTGCGCCTGCACCTGCTCCATTTGATCGCCAGTCATCACGGGGAGTTCCAGTTCGGCTCGCCCACCCTCCCGCGCACCCCGGAGGCGATCGCGTTGCATCACGTCGACAATCTCGACGCGAAACTGGAAATGATGAAGGACGCCTACGCCCAAGCCAGCGAACTGGCGGATGGCATCTTCGAAAAGCAGTTTCCGCTGCCCGCCCAGCTGGTGCGACCACTGGCGGCCTTCGACCCGCCGGTGCTGCTCGCGGGAAAAGACGCACCTGCCGATCTGTTCTGAAATTCTGATTTTCCCAGCGGATCCGACGATCTTGAAACGTTTGCCCCGTTCGCGGGTTACACTCCCGATATCATGGAACAAGGCCACGGCACCCTGATGCGGTTGACCAAGCTGACCGACACCAGCTGGATCGTTCATTGGTTCACCGCGGGGCATGGTCTGATCAAGACGGTGGCCAAGGGCGCGCGGAACCCGAAGAGCCCGTTCGCCGGCAAGCTCGACCTGTTTTTCGAGGCCGAGCTCACCTGGGCCAAGGCCCGTTCCGGCGAGCTTCACGGGCTGCGCGAGGTCTCCGTCCTCAACACCCGCGAGGCAATCCGCGGTGATTACAATGCAATGATTTTGTCAGCTTATTGCTGCCGGCTTTTGGAGCTCTCGGTCGAGCGGGATCATCCCGAGCCGGAGATTTCCGACCTCCTGCGGCGGGCGCTCGATCACGTGGCCGCGAAAGGTGCCTCGATCCGGGCGATGCAGCATTTCGAGCAGGAACTCTCGCAGCATCTGGGGATTGCCCAAGCCGGGCGGCAAGCCGCCCCGGCGCTGAAAGATGCCCTCGGCGGGCTCCCCCCGCAGCGGGCCCAGCTGCTCGAACGGCTTTTGCAGCCCGTGGATTTCCCCGTTGCAAAAGACCCAATTTGTGATTTAAAGTAAATACAAGCCATGGACTCACCAACTACCACACTCATCCAGATCCTCCGCGGCCGCGTCGAAGAACAGGTCGCGCTCGGCGATCTCGACGAGGCCCTCCACGCCGCCAACGCGGCCGTCCTCAAAGCCCAGCAGATGCTGAGCGGCGATCTCGGCAGCATCGACGAGTTCGCCAGCTCGCTGGAAGTCCGGGCGGACGTCTTCCGTCAGCTCGGCCGCATGGAGGAAGCGCGGGACGACTACAAGCAGGCGATCGATCAGCTCGACAACCGGCCCGACCGCTGCGCCCAGCTCGGCCGGCTCTATGCCGGCTACGGGGCCGTCCACGACCAACTCGGGAATCCCGAGCGGGCCGCCGACCTCTGGCAGCAGGCGATTCACTTTTTCGAAACGGCCGAGCCACCCGTGTTGCTGGACATCGCCGCGCTGTCGAACAACCTGGCCTACCTGAAAAAGACCGCGGGCGACGTCGAGGGTGCCGAAGCGCACTTCCTGCGGGCCCTGCAGATCCTGCACACCGAGCTGGGGCCGGACCACGAGGAAACCGCCGCCGTCTCCAACAATATCGGCGCGCTCTACCAAGGCTCGGGCTTTTTCGAACAGGCCCGTGAAATGCACATGATGGCGTTGGAAGCCCGCCGCAAGCTTTTCGGCGAAACCCATCCGGACACCGCCCAATCGCACAACAACCTCGCCCTGGCGCTGCTCGCCACCGGCGACAAAGCGTGGGCCCGGCGCCACTTCGACAAAGCGCTCAGCGGCTTCGAATCGCTCGGGATTGAATTTGCCGAGGACCTGGAAGCCGTGGCCGAAAACTACTGCGGCTTCCTCCGCGACGAAGGTGATTTCGCCCAAGCCGACCTGATCGCCTCGCGTTTCCAAAGCGCTGCCACCGTCTGATCGGTCCCGACCGAGGGCGGGGCCGGAGCCTACCTGCGCTTTGCCGTCTCACGGGGGTCGCCTTTCACGGCGATCCGCTCCGCCGCCAGCCAGCGGCGGAGCAGGTCCTTGTCCGCGGTGAGGGAACCCTCGACCCGGTAATTCGAACGGCGCAGCACCTCGGCATCCGCGCGACCCTCGTCCACCACACACCACGGCTCGGACCCGGACGAGTGGATGAAGCGGAAGCCGCCGGGTCCGGTGACCACGAAGGCGACGTGGTGATCAAGCCCGATGATCCGGATGCCGGGCTCCGCCGCGTCGAGTTCCGAGGCATAGCTCTCGTACGGGACGCCGACTTTGAGCGACAGCGCCTCGCGGGGCAGAAAGCTGCGCAGGATATTTTGTGAGGGCTGGCGCGCCAACTTGTAGCGGTCGACCCGGAATCCGGCGTCGCGCAACACGGTGGAGACAAAGTAGCCACACGCGATGTTTCCCTCTCCCGGCACCTCGGAGGTTCCGTTGAAATCCCACCGGGTGCCGAGCCAGCAGAGCATCATTTCCGGCAGCACGGCCTCCAGGAACCGCCGGCTCTCCGCGAGGACCTGGTCTTTTTCCGCCGGCGTGCGGGCCTTCGAGTGCTTCGCCGAAAGGTCCTTGCGCCAGCGCTCGACTTCCTCCTTGAGCGTCGCGTAGCGCGCGGGAGCCGGCTGCGGAGGCGGCGGCCCGGCGGGTTCCGGCGCGATCGCCACGAAATCCCGCCAGGCCCCGAGCCGCTCGCGGTTGGCCCAGCCCATCGCGCCGACAAGCACGAAGAGGGTCAGGAGGACAAGAAACAGGCGCTTCACGGGCAAATCGGGTGAGGCCCAGTAAAGCAGCCCCAGCGCGCGGGACGAAGGGGATTTTCGCGGGTTGCCATGGAGGATGAAACCCCCACTCTGCCGCCGGTGAGCAGCAAGCTATCGGACGACCAAATCCAGGTGATGAACCTGTCGCTGGTGGTCGCCGTGGTGTTGCTGGTCACCAAGGTGATCGCCGCGGCGATCACCGGGTCCTCGGCGATTTACTCCGACGCCGCCGAATCGGTGACCCACGTGCTGGCGGTCGCGTTCGCCGCCTGGGCGCTGCGGCTGGCGCACAAACCGTCGGACGAAACCCACCATTTCGGCCACGACAAGGTGGCTTTCCTTTCGTCCGGTTTCGAAGGAGCGATGATCAGCGCCGCGGCCTTGCTGATCCTCTACGAGACCAGCCGCCAGCTGCTGGTGGGCACCGCGATCACGAGCCTGGGCATCGGCATGGTGCTGACCGGTGCCGCGGCGGCGGTGAACCTGGTCCTGGGCACCGCCTTGCTCCGGGTCGGGAAAAAGCGCCATTCCGCGGTGCTGCGGGCGAACGGCGAGCATGTCCTGGCCGACGTCTGGACCAGCGGCGGCGTGCTCGCGGCCCTCGCTTTGATTTATTTCACCGGCTGGCGCTGGTGGGACCCGATCTTTGCCGTGCTGGCCGCCGGCAAACTGCTGTGGACCGGCTGGCGTCTGATGCGCGAAAGCATGGGCGGGCTGATGGACGAGGCCGATGTGAAGGTCGAAAAGGACCTCCGGGAAACCTTGGAAACCGAATGCGCGTCCCGCGGGCTGACCTACCACAACCTCCGGCACCGTCACTCCGGACGCACCCATTGGATCGAGTTTCACCTGGTCTTCCCCGACGACTCCGGACTGCTCGACGCCCATGAAATCGCGACCGAACTGGAAGGCCGGGTGGCGTCCCTGATCGGCCAGGACGTGAGGGTCATTTCGCACCTCGAGCCGCGTTCGGCGGAAGACCGGGAGGAGCAGTGGGAGCTGCGCTGACCCGGCCCGAGGTCTCCCGCTCAGCCCGCAGGCGTGAAGCCCATGACGATATCGAAGCGCGCCGCCAACTCACCGGTCGTCACGCCGGGCAGCGGGGCGAAATCGACGATGACCGAGGCGCGTTGTTTCTCATCCTTGATGCGGCGGATCACCCCGTCCGTCTCGTTCTGCTTCTCGCCCTTGATGTAGCACTGGGTCGTCCACTTCTCGCGGCCCTTCATTTTCACCGCGACGTGGATGTGCGGCGCGCGGCCGGGGTAGGCGATCGGCTTGATGGTGCGGAAGTAATACTCGCCGGTGGAGCCGGTCAGGAAGCGGCCGAAGCCTTGGAAATTCTGGTCCCGCTTGTCGGCCCCGGCGCTGCCCTTGTGGAGATAGACGCCGTGGTGGTCGACCTGCCAGATCTCGACCAGCGCGTTGCGGATCGGCTCGCCCGTGGCATCGGTCCCCCGGCCGCTGAGGTGGGTGATGCTGCCGAGCGCCGGGGTCAGGGCATCGTTGAGGATGATCAGGTCGTTGTCGGTATCAAGAGGCAGGTCGACCGGATAGAACGGCCCCTCGGTTTGCATCGGCGTCAGCGACAGGGCTTCGGCGAAAGCGCCGGGCACCCAGAGGCCGGCGGCCCCCAGCGTGAAGTTCTGCAGGAAGCGACGGCGGGAAGACGGCTGGAGATTCATGATCGGAAGCTGGCAGGTGAAACCCGCGGCGGCCAGCGAAAGTCGCGGCTTGCTCCCCGCGGCCGGCATCGGCCTTTTCGTTCCAAGCCCCAACGGGGCAACATGAGATAGCCCCGTCAGGGCATAAACCCGGTCACCCGGTCCCGGGGCTGCGCGTTGCTTGCCCCGGGCTATCCCGTCTTGCCCCGTCAGGGCGAAGAACGGAACCGACCCTGATCATTCCCCCGGATCGCCCCGGTTGCCGCCCCGCTTCAGCGTGGCGCGGCGTTTCGCCTGAACAGGATCGGCTTCCTTGGTAATCGCGAGATGCTTGTCGAGGGCGGCTTGGAGGCGGGCGCGGGTCGCGCCGAGTTCCGCCGGCAGGTCGCCGGCGGCGAGGTTGTTCTTTTCCTGCGGGTCGGCGACCACGTCGAAAAGCTTGCCGTTCATGTAGAGTTTGTGCCGGGCATCCCGGACATGCTGGCTCGCCTTGTCGCGCTCCCCGTCGCGCGCATACCAGCAGTAGATGAAGTCCTTCGCGCGCGCTTCGCCGCGGAACACCGGGGCAAGCGAAACCCCGTCGATCCCGTCCGGAATTTCCGCGCCGGCGGCCTCGACGAGGGTCGGCAGGACGTCGGTGAAATCGACCAGCGACTCATTGGTCCGGCCGGGCTCGATGACCGCCGGCCACGACGCGATCAAGCCGACGTGGGTTCCATTGTCCTTGGTGCCGCCCTTGCCGCCGGGGTAATCGCGGCCGCGAAAGCGGGTGCTCAGCTTGTTGTAGGTGCCGTTGTCGCCGGTCCACAGGATGAGCGTGTTGTCGCGGATCCCGAGTTCCTCGAGCTTCCGCACCATCTTGCCCACCATCTTGTCAGTGTAGGAAACCATCGCGGGCCAGTATTCCGGGCCGTGGAAGCCACCCGGCTCGTTCTTCGCCTGACGCCACATCTCCGGATCATAATCGGGATGGTCCGGGGTCGGGACGAAGGGCCAGTGCGGCAGCATCATCGGATAGTAAACGAAGAACGGGCCGTCCTTGTTTTCCTCCATGAAGTCGCACAGGTAATCGGTGACCACGTCGGGGCCGAACTCGCCGTTCTTGAAGTCGGTCTCCTTGCCGTCGATCTCGAGGCCCGGGTTCGGGTAGCGGCTGGGGCGGCGGGTCAGCTGCCACAGGCAGTGGCGGTCGAATCCGAAGCGCCCCGGGGCCTCGAAGCCGCCGTCGAGCTGCCACTTGCCGCCGATCGCCGTCCGGTAGCCCGCGTCGCGCAGCAGGTTGCCGAAGGTGGCGGCTTGCGGGTCGAGCACGCCGAAGCGGAGATAGTTCCGGTTGTTATGGATGCCGGTCATGATCTGCACCCGCGACGGCGTGCAGATCGGCTGCGAGTGGGCGTTTTCGAAGCGGAGACCCGAGGCGGCGAGCGCGTCGAGGTGGGGCGTCCGGTGGCTCTCGCCGCCGTAGGCGGAGAGGCACTCCATGCCGATGTCATCGGCCATGATCAGCACGATGTTCGGCTTGCCCTTGCCCGGTTTGCCCGGCGGTCCGGCCTCGGTCGCCGGCAGCGCCTTCGCCAGTTGTCCGATCACCCCGTTCATCGCCGGATCGCCCGCGAGGTTCTTCCACTCGGCGGGATCGTTCCGGAGGTCGTAGAGTTCTTGCGAGCCGTCGGCGTAGCGGATGTAGCGGAAGCGCTCGTCGCGGACCGCGTGATTGCCCGCGGTATGGGAGGTGATCGCGACATGCGGCCAGCCGGCTTGCGGGTCCTTCAGCAGCGGGATCAGGCTCGCGCCGCGCACCTGGTCAGGCAGCCGGGGCAGGTCGCAGGCCTCGATCAAGGTCGGGTAGAGGGACAGCAACTCGACCGGGCGGTCGCACACCTTGCCGACGGCGAACTCAGAGGCGCGGTTCTTCGGCGGCACGATGATCAGCGGGACCTTGGTCGCCCGTTCCCACAGCGCGCGCTTCGCCCAGTGCTGTTTTTCGCCGAGGAAGAATCCGTGGTCGGAAAACAGGACGATCCACGTGTTGTCCGCGTGGGGGCCGGCGTCGAGCGCGGCCAGCAGCGTGCCGACATTCTGGTCGGTGAAGCTGACGCAGGCGAGGTAGGCTTGGACGGCATTCCGCCACTGCCCGCTCTCGGCGAACCACCGGTGTTCCGGGGGAAGGGGGTTCCGGATCAACTCCAACGCGAACGGAGGGATGTCATCGCGGTCGTTTTCGAGGACTTCGGGCAACTGGACCTGGTCGAGCGGATGCAGGTCGTAGAACCGCTGGGGCGCATACAGCGGGACGTGCGGGCGGTAGAAGCCGCAGCCGAGGAAAAACGGTTGGTCGCGCGGTTCACCCAGGCGGGCCGCCGTCCACCGGGCGTCGGCGATGTCCGGGTAATCGTCACCTTCCCGCTTCGGAAACACGCCCCAGTCCCACAGCGCGGACTTCGACTGTTCCGGCGGGCGGTTGAGCGGCCGTCGCGGCACGGGACCCTGGCTGCCGGCCGGGCCGTAAACCTGGAAATTCTCCTGCCCGTCGGACGCATGGAACAACTTCCCGCAGCCCAAGGTGGCGTAGCCGTTCCCGCCGAAGTGCTGGGGCAAGGTGACCGCCTCGCGGATCTTCGAGCCGGGCGCGCGGAACGCGTGCTGTTCATTGACGTAATTGCCGGAGTCCGAAGGGCGGATTCCGGTCATCAGGCTGACCCGCGACGGGCCGCACACCGGGGCGTTGCAGTGGGCGTTGCGGAACAGCACGCCGCGCCGCGCCAGGGCGTCGAGGTGGGGTGTCTTCGCCTGCGGATGCCCGCCGAGGCCGCCGATCCAGTCGTTGAGATCGTCGATCGCGATGAAGAGCACGTTCGGCTTCGCGGCAGACACGGGACCGCAAAGGAGCGCGGCGAGCGCGATCAAGGTGACGACGGGATTCATGGGGTTTTCGCTCGGTTGTTTT
Organism: Akkermansia muciniphila; assembly: GCA_945883695.1. Taxonomy (GTDB): domain Bacteria; phylum Verrucomicrobiota; class Verrucomicrobiia; order Verrucomicrobiales; family Akkermansiaceae; genus Haloferula; species Haloferula muciniphila_A. The sequence goes on from CAMCYK010000078.1 coordinate 17,381, forward strand.
GCTTTCACGGCTGCCGGAACGAAGCGCTCCGGTCCGCTAATCCTTGCCCAGCGGGTGCCAGGCTTCGATCTTCTTGCGCAGCCGCTCCACGATCTCCGGGTGGGCGGATGACAACTCGGTCCGCTCGTGCGGATCATCCTTGAGATGGTAGAGTCTCACCGGCTGCTTGTCCCAGATGTGGACGTTCTTGTATTCGGTCGTGTCCGAGCCGTCATGGCGGAGCAGCAGCTTCCATTCCCCGGAAACGCACCACAAGTACTGCAGCGTCCCGTCGGGATCGCCCGGGGTCATGTTGTGAACGGAGTGGGTCACCCCGAACACCGTGTCGCGGCCCTTGCGCGCCTTCTCGTCGAGGAGATTGATGCCGGGCAAACCTTCCGGAGCCTCGATCCCGGCCGCCGCGGCAATGGTCGGGAACAGGTCGATCGCATGGGCGAGATCCCGGGAACGCGCCGGGGCCACGCGACCCGGCCAGGAGACCAGGATCGGCGTGCGGATCCCCATCTCGAAAGGCGAGCTCTTCGACCGCATGGCATAACCTTTCCATAACGCCTGGTTCGGGTCGGCGGCGTTGGTGCTGGTGGCCGCCCAGCCGTTGTCGCAGATATAAATCACGACGGTGTTCTCCTTCAGCCCTTTGTCGTCGAGATGATCGAGCAGCCGGCCGCAGGACTCGTCGAACCACTCGCACATCGCATGATATTTGGCGACGTCGTCCGCGCGGCCCGGGCGGCGGTGTTTCCCGAGCAGGCGTTGCGGCGGATTGTGTGGCGTGTGGGGCAGGAACGGCGCGTACCAGACCAGGAACGGCTTCTTCTCCCGGGTCGCCAGGTCGATGAAATCGGTCACGGGTCCCATCCCCTCGCGCCCGATCGTCAGCCCCGCGTCGCCGTGGCGGCCGCCGCGGGTCATGCCGTGGGTGAAGCCGCCGTCTTCGAACGATCCCTCCCACCACTTGCCGGACTGGTGGGCGAGGTAGCCGTTCGCGGTCAGCTCCCGGATGAAGCTCGGGAACTTGTGAAACGCGGCACGCAGGGGACGGTCCAGCGCCTCGCGGTTGCGGTTTCCGTCGACATCGTTGCCCGTGATCCCGTGCTCGAACGGGTAGCGACCGGTGATCATCGAGGCCAGCGAAGGCCGGCACAGCGGCGACGCGACGTAGCCGCGCTCGAACACGACGGACTGGGCCGCCAGCCTGTCGAGGCGCGGCGTCTTGATGCTGTCATGTCCCATGAATCCGTAATCCGTCCACCCCTGGTCGTCGCTCAGGATCAGCACGATGTTCGGCCGTTCCGCGGCGGCCGCGCGACCGGCACCGCCCAGGGTGAGGACGGCCGCCAGCAGAAGGAGCGGGATTTTCATGATCACTTCGCGAACATCGCGTGGTCCTTGTCGCCGCCGCTCAGGGTGTAGGCCAGCAGGTCGAGGACTTCTTCCTTCGTCAACATGCTCAGCAGCATCGGCGGCATCGGGGAGACCGTGCTCAGCTCGATGCTTTTCACCTGTTTGCGGTCGATGTTCACCCGTTGGTCGGGATCGCTCAGGTCGGTGTTGACCGTCACCGAGTCGCCGTTGAGGTTGACCACCACGCCGCTGAGCACGCTGCCGTCGTTCTTGGTGACGATGATCGGGGCGAACTGCTCGTTGATCTCCTTGCTGGGGTTGATGATCTGGTCGAGCAGGTCATGCGGGCTGTAGCGGCCGCCCGAGCCGGTGAGGTCGGGGCCGGTCATGCCGCCGGCATTGCCGAAGCGGTGGCAGGCGTAACAGGCGGCGGCGGCGAACATCTTGCGGCCGTTGTCGAAGTCGCGTCCCTTCATGCCGGTCCGCGAGGCCTCGCTCAGTTCTTCGAGGGTCCACATCGTCGGAGTGCGGCCGGCGAAGATGGCACCGACGTTCTCGATGGCGCTCTTGATCTCCGGCTTCTTCGCGATGAGCGCCGCGTGGGTGGCCTTCTCCGCGTCGGTGAAGGTGGCCAGCGTGTCGTTGCGGATGAACTCGATGAACTTGGCGAAGCTGGATCCGCCCTTGTAGTTGGCGGCGGTCAGGAACCATTCGAGCTGTTGCACCCGCAGTTCCGGCGTCCAGCCGGCCTTCAAGTGGCGCAGGCTGCGGGCGAACTCGATCTGCGGTTCCTGGCTGGCGGCGGCGGCGATCAGCGCCATGCCCTTGGCGGCGGTTTGCGGTGCCTGGAGGTGGGCCAGGGTTTCGGTCAGCAGCCAGTTCAGCTCGAAACTTCCGGCCGGGTAGGACGGATCGTAGCGCGCGATGATTCTCGCCACGGTCGGCGCGTCCGGGTTCCCGAAGCGGTTCAGCACGATCTGCATGGTTCGCACATGCGCCTGCTTTTGCTCCTCGCCCAGCTTGGCAAAGTCGAGCTTCAGCAGCGCGGCGATCAGGCGGTCGCGCAGGGCGGTGTCCACCGTGTGGCCGGGTTGGCGATGGGTCGGGCAAACGCCGCCGACACGGGCGAGGGCGAGCAGGGCTTCGACATTGCCGCTGGCCAGCGCCTTGGCCTCCCACTGCGCGCGCGGTTGGTGCTCGAGGATCGTGCGCGCCGCCCAGCGGATGTGGCGGTCTTCGTGGTCGAGGTGCGGCCAGGCGGTTTCGACCGCCTGCGGATCCTGCTTGCCGTGCAGCGCTTCAAGCGAGCGGCGGAGCTTCACCGGCTCCGTCACCGCCGGTGGGGCCGACGGCGCGGGTGCCGTGCTTTCCGTGCCCTGGTAGGTCACCCGGTAGAGCCCGCTCTGGACGCGCCGCCCGCCGATCGCGAAATACATCGCGCCATCGGTGCCGATCACCGCGTCGGTGACCGGCAGCGGCCCGCCGCTGACGAATTCCTCCTTGGTGGCCGTGTAGCTCGCACCGTCCGGCGTGAGATGGACGGCATAGATTTTCCCCCAACTCCAATCGAGCGCGAAGAACGCATTCTGATATTTCGCGGGAAACTTCGCCCCATAACCGAAGAGACAGCCGGTCGGCGAACCCGGGCCGATGTTCAGCGTGGCGGGCAGGTTGTCGGCATAGAATTCCGGGTACTTGCCCGCGCCGTTGCGCCAGCCGTATTCGCCGCCGCTGACGACGTGGTTGATGCGGGTGGGGCGGTACCACGACGTGTTGAAGTCATACTCCATGTCCGCGTCGTAGGTGAACAGCTCGCCGGCGCGGTTGACGTCGCCGCCGTAGATGTTGCGGAATCCGGAGGCGAAGATCTCCATGTCTTTCCCGTCCGGCGAGACGCGGTAGATGATGCCGCCCGGCGCCATCACGTGGCGGTTGTGGCCGCGGCCGTCCGGCATCCGCGGCAGCAAATGGTCATCGCCCCAGATCTTCGGCACCGGCGAGCTGTCCAGCGTGCCCTTGTTCGGGCCCTCCGCGAGCACCGCGTTGTTGCCGGTGATCAGATAGAGCGCCTTGCCATCGGGCGTCGGCAGCACCTTGTGGGTTCCGTGATCGCTGCTCGAGTTGATGGCGCGCAGCAGCTCCACCTTGTCGAGCGTGTCGTCGTTGTCGGTGTCGCTGATCTTGTAGAGACCGCTCTGCAGCTTCCGCTCGTAGTCGTTCACGCCGGCATAGAGCGCGCCGAAGGCCCAGACCATGCCGTTGATGGCGCGAACCTTGACCGGCACCTTCAGGATATCGGCCTTCTTCAGCGTTTGTCCGGGTGCCGGCGGGGTGAAGCGATAGAGGTCGCCATGCTGGTCGCAGGCGTAGATGCGGCCCTTCGGGTCGGTGCACAGCGCCACCCACGACCCTTGCTCGCCGCCCGGCACCGAGTAGAGCAGTTCCACTTGGAAATCCTTCAACGCCTTGATGTTGCTCACCGGCGTCGCCACGTTCGCGCCGACGGCCTCCCCCGCCTCCCCGCCCCGGGCCGGCCGGGCCTTGCGCTGTTGTGCCATCACCGGGCACGACAGCGCCAGGGCGGCCAGCAAAAGGGCGGACACAAACCCGCGTCCGGGACGCCGGGAGCGCGGGTCGCGGGCCGGGCCGCCGGGAGCGGGCGCGGCCTTGAGGTCGGTTTTCAAACGGGGCGTGAAGGGTTGGGTCATCATATCGGCTTTCGGATTTCAGGTTTTCCGGTGTTTTTGACCGCCCGGCAAGCCATCAGTCCGCTTGCGGTGCCATTGCCCGCCACCAAACGACCCGCCGGATCGGATCGCCCGCTCCGTGAAGAAACTCAGCGCTGGCGCTTGTCGAGGTACGGCGGGCGGTCGAAGGCGTCGGTCAGGCGAGGGTCCTGTTTCGCCTTGAGCTCCGCCATCAGCTGGTCGCGCAGCTTGCCAAGCGTCGCCGCGTGCGCGGGGTCGGCCGCACGGTTGCGGATCTGGTGAGGGTCTTCACCGAGCAGGTAGAGCTCCTCCTCCGGGCGTTTCTCCCACCCGTGGAGGAGGACGGTTTCGAGCCCCGCCTGCTGCCGGTTGAGGACCAGCCAGGTCTTGGTCGGCGAGGCGTCGATGTCGGCGAACGCGGCGCGGGTGTCCTGATCCAGGATTTTTGCATCCGGGCTGGCGTCGCCGGCGGCGGCCTTGGGATCGCCCATCGGCCAGCGGTCGGGCTTGAAATTGCGGACGTAGAGGAATCCCGGCGTGCGCAAGGCGCGGACCGGATACGGGAGGAAACCGTCGCGGGCACCGCCGACGTGGACCTCGCGGCCGATCAACGCCCAGCCGCGGAGGGAGCTTTCGTCGCCCCCCGGAGCGAGCGCGGGCAGCAGGTTCTGGCCGTCGGGATCGTCGGGCGAGGTCGTCCCGGCGGCCGCGAGGAAGGTCGGCGCGAGGTCGATCAGCGAGACCGGGGTTTTCACCACCTGACCGGCCTCGATTTTCCCCGGCCAGCGCAGCGTGAGCGGCACGCCGGACCCGAAGTCGTGGACATTGCATTTGCCGCGCGGGAAGCCGGGCGCGCCGTGGTCGCCGCTGACGGCGACCAGCGTGTCGTCGAGTTCGCCCATTTTCCCGAGTTCCTCCAGAATCACCCCGCAGGCGGCGTCGAAGGCCATCACCTCGCCCAGGTAATCGGCGAAATCCTCGCGGACCACCGCGTTGTCGGGCAGGAAGGGCGGGAGCTTGCCTTGCAGGCGGTCGGGATCGATCCCCCACAGCGCCTTGCCCGACCCGCGCACCCAGGTGCGGTGGGTGTTGGTCGGGTTGAAGGAGTAGAAGAACGGCTGGCCATCCTTGCGGTCGGCGAGGAAGGCCTGGAAATTCTTCCGCACCTCTTGCAGCACCTCGTCGCGGGCGCCGGGCCGCCGGGTGACGACCTCGGAGAAGCTGTTGATGCGGTTGCCGGCGGGCGAATACTGGCGCTTGTTTCCGCCCATCAGGCGTTCGGGGATATGCCACTTGTGGCTCCAGCCGATGTGGTAGCCGGCGCGCTCCAGAGTCACCGGCATGCCGGTGATGGCGTCGGAAGGATCGGGCGCGCCTTTCGTCCACCGGCTATGGAGCTGGGAGAACGAGCCATTGCGGAAAAAGTGGCGGCCGGTGTAGAGCGCGCCGCGCGAGGGCGTGCAGGACGGGACGGAAACGAAAGCATGGTCGAAGCGCGCGCCCTGCGCCGCGATGCGGTCGAACACCGGCGTGCGGACGATGTCATTGGGCGAGGGCCGCGCCGGATCGGCGTAGGCCGAGGCGTAGCGCCCGAGGTCGTCGGCGAACAGCAGGACGATATTGGGCTTTTCGGTCGCGGCCGTCGCCGCCAGCGGCGAGGCGAGCAGCCCGAGGAAAAGGCGGAACCAAGCGGGTCGGGGATGAGCACGCGCAAGCATGCTTCCAATTGGAAAGCGAAACCACCGGCATGGCAATGGGAAAGCGGCTCAGCAAAGCCGCACCATGTCCTTCACGAACTGGCCCCACAGGAAGAGCAGGCCGCGGAAGGAATACTCGAAATGCCCGTCGCCGGTCTCACGGATGATCCCCGCCTCGAGGTTGTGGCGGATCTGGCATTTCATCTCGGCCTCGATCGAGCTCTCGATTTCCTCCGGGTCCGGCACCCGCAGGCTGCCCGGCTCGACCTTGAGTTTCCGCAGGAACTCGTGGTGATCGCGCAGGATCTGGTGGAAGCAGTTCCGCTCGCAGGGGACGTGATTCCAGCGCATGTGCGGCGGGCACTTCAAGGTGGCGGAAAACGGGAAGTTGGTGGTGCGCCAGAGCCGGCCCGACTTGTCGTGGGAGGTCACCGAGATGAAGGCGAAGGCGACATCGCCCTGCTCGCACAGGCACACCGCGCTGACCGCCCGCTCCTCCGGATGCCAGAACAGCCGGAAATACTGCTTCATCCCGCCCCATTCCCAGCCGCAGTCGTCGACGTGCTCGAAGCCCGCCTCCTCCATCGCCCCGGCGGCCTCCACCGCGTTCGGGAAGAACGACGGGTCGGGCGGAGCCTGGGCGCGCAGCCGGTTTTCCAGCGGCAGCCGCATCCGGCGGATCCGCGTCAGCAACTCGACCCACGGCAGGAAAAACCAGATCACCACCCCGATCAGGCCGCCGCCCCAGCGGTGGCCGGTCATGTAGTAGAACGCCATGAAGCTGGCGACGAGGAAGGTCAGCGCCCCCAGCTTGCGCCACAGCGCCTTCCGCGCGGAGCGCAAGGCGATGGCGAGGACGAAAAGTCCGAGAACGATGAGACAGGACCGCATGGGGAATTTGGAAGGGTGGAACCCAAGCCCCGCTCGCCCCGCCGTCAAGCCTGACATCCGGGGACGGTGCGATTGCCGATTCCGACTTGTCCGCGTGTTCTTGCGCCATGTCCAGCGAATCGTCCGGGATGGGCAGGGCAACCTCGTTTTGAAGCACGGTTCTTCCGAAGGCGGTGGACCCGTGAGGGAGAAACCCTGCTGTCGCCCCCGGAAATGCGCTGGCGTGCCACCCCGCGGCCCGGCAAACTCCCCCGCCATGGCCATCGAGCGCTACGAATCCTTCGCCCCCTCCATCGCCCCCTCCGCCTTCGTCGCCGCCAGTGCCGACGTGATCGGCCGCGTCACTCTCGGCGAGGAAAGCAGCGTGTGGTACCAGGCCACCCTGCGCGGCGACATCAACGAGATCGTCGTCGGCCCGCGCTCCAACATTCAGGACAACGCGGTGATCCACCTGTCCGACGACCACGGCTGCTACCTCGGCGAGTTCGTCACCGTCGGCCACTCCGCCATCCTCCACGCCTGCACGGTGAAGGACGAGGTTCTGGTCGGGATGGGCGCCATCGTGCTCGACGGCGCGGTGATCGGCGAGCGCTCGATCCTCGGCGCCGGCGCCCTGGTCACCGGCGGCACCATCATCCCCCCCGGCTCGCTGGTCCTCGGCTCCCCGGCGAAAGTCGTGCGCACCCTGTCGCTCGACGAGCAGGCCAAGGTTAAGTCCTGGGCGGAGAAATACGTGGTGCAGTCGCGGAAGTACCTTGGGCGGTAGCCACCCACTACAGCAACTCCAATTGCTCCTTCTCCTCCGGGTCGCGGAACCTCACCCCAACGCCTAACAGCCGCACCGGCTTCCCTTGGCCGCGCTGCCAGGCCTCGGCCAGCAGCTCTTCGAAAATCCCGGCATCCAGCACGCCGTGGGCCTTCTCCGCGGTGGTCCGGGTGAAGTCGGCGAACTTCATCTTCAC
>CAMCYK010000079.1 GCA_945883695.1 Akkermansia muciniphila
TCATGCGGATGGAACGCGGGGGGACGATAAGGTTTCTCCGTCCCGCGGGACAGTCACCCGAACGGGGAACGGCGGGAAATCCGGTGGCAGTCCGGGCCCCGGGGGCGGCCCCGGATTGTTTCAGGCATCCGAAACTCCGTCTTGCACCCATCGCGCTGAGCGCCAAGCATCCGCCCGTCATGACCCACGATCCGGACCAGCACGCCTCCCTCGGGGCGATGTATTCCGACTACTTCCTCGACTACGCCTCCTACGTCATCTTGGAGCGCGCGGTGCCGCACCTGAACGACGGCCTCAAGCCCGTGCAGCGGCGGCTGCTGCACTCGATGAAGGAACTCGACGATGGCCGCTACAACAAGGTGGCCACCATCCGGGGACAGACGGCGAAGTATCATCCCCATGGCGACTCGTCGATCGACGCCGCGATTGTCGGACTCGGGCAGAAGGAGCTGCTGATCGACACCCAGGGGAACTGGGGCAACATCCTCACCGGCGACAACGCGGCCGCCGCGCGTTACATCGAGGCCCGGCTGACCAAGTTCGCCCTCGAGATTTCCTTCAACGCGAAGACGACCGAGTGGACCCCGTCCTACGACGGCCGCAACAAGGAGCCGGTGACCCTGCCGATGAAGTTCCCGCTGCTGCTCGCGCAGGGAGTCGAGGGCATCGCGGTCGGCCTCGCGTGCAAGATGCTGCCGCATAACTTCATCGAGCTGCTGGACGCCTCGATCGCCGTCTTGCGGAAAGAACCTTTCGAGCTGCTGCCCGATTTCCCGACCGGCGGGATCATGGACGCCACCGACTACAAGGACGGCCTGCGCGGCGGCAAGGTCCGGGTCCGCGCTCGGATCTCGACCGAGAAGAAGGGCATCCTCCGCATTACCGAGATCCCTTTCGGCACCACCACCGGGGCGCTGATGGATTCGATCGTCGCCGCCGCCGACAAGGGGAAGATCAAGATCGCCAAGATCGAGGACAACACCGCGGCGGAGGTCGACATCCTGGTCCACCTGCCGGCCGGCGTGGACGCGGAGAACCTGCGCGACGCCCTTTACGCCTTCACCGACTGCGAGCTCGGCATTTCGCCGAACGCCTGCGTCATCGCCGACGACAAGCCGCAGTTCCTCGGCGTCTCCGATATCCTGCGCCGGAATACCGAGCAGACCCGCGAGTTGCTCCGGATGGAACTGGAAATCCGCCTCGGCGAGCTGGCCGAGAAGTGGCATTTCAGCTCGTTGGAGAAGATTTTCATCGAGAACCGCATCTACCGCGACATCGAGGAGTGCACGACCTGGCAGGCGGTGCTCAAGGCGATCGACGACGGCCTGAAGCCGTTCAAGAAACTGCTCAAGCGCGAGGTTACCGAGGACGACCTGGTCCGCCTGACCGAGATCAAGATCAAGCGCATCTCCAAGTTCGACTCCTTCAAGGCGGACGAGGAGATCAAGGGGCTGGAGAGCGACATCGAGGAGAATGAGAAAAACCTCAAGGGCCTGACCCGCTACACGATCCGCTGGTTCGAAGAGCTGAAGAAAAAATACGGCAAGGGCCGCGAGCGGCGGACCGAGATCACCACCTTCGACCGGGTCGACCGCAGCCAGGTGATCCTCGCCACCGAGACGCTCTATCTCGACGACAAGAACGGTTTCGCCGGCTTCGGACTCAAGAAGGAGACGCCGATCGAGAAGTGCTCGACGCTCGATGACGTCATCATCTTCGGCCAGGACGGCAAGATGCGGATCGTCAAGATCGCCGACAAGTTCTTCGTCGGGCCGCGGCCCTTGCGCGTCGCCGTGTTCCGCAAGGACGAGGACCTCATCTATTCGATCATCTACCGCGACGGGAAGGAAGGCGCCATCCTGGCCAAGCGGTTCCGCGTCGGCGGGATCACCCGCGACAAGGAATACGAACTGACCAAGGGCACGACCGGCAGCCGGATTTTCTACTTCGCGGTGCACAAGAGCGAGGCGGAGAGCGGGGACCAACTGCTGATCGTCCACATCAAGCCGGCGCTAAGGCTGCGGAATGTCAGCCGGCCCTTCAACTTCGGCGAGGTCCAGATCAAGAGCCGCAGCAGCGGCGGCAACATCGTCACCAAGCTGCCGATCGACCGGATCGTCCGCGCCCCGAAGGACTTCGATCCCGAGGTCGGGGCGTGATCCGGGAGGCTCAAACCACCGCCGGCACGGCGACCCCGAGGAAGTTGGCGAGCAAGTGGAGGCCGGCTTGCTGGCTTTTCTCGGGGTGGAACTGGCAACCGGTCACCTGACCGGAGCGGATGGCGCTGGCAAAGGTTTCGCCGTATTCGGTGGTCATCGCGACGATCGCGGGATCGGCGGGCACCGGGAAGTAGGAATGGACGAAGTAGAAATAGGGGGCCGCCCCGAGGTCGGTCCACAGCGGGTCGGCGGGGTCGGTCGGGACGGCGGAGTTCCAGCCCATGTGGGGAATCTTGCGGCCGTCCTCGGTGAAGCGGACGACCTTGCCGGGAAAAATGCCAAGGCCGCGGACCCCGGGCGTCTCGACGCTTTCGTCGAAGAGGATCTGATAACCGAGGCAGATGCCGAAATACGGTTTGCCGGCGGCGACCCACTCGCGGATCGAAGCGGTGAGGCCGCGCTTCTCCAGCTCGCCCATGCAATCGCCAAACGAGCCGACGCCGGGCAGGATCAAGTGGGTCAGGCCCGCCATGTCCTCAGGGCTTGCGACCAGCCGGGGCTCGATGCCCAAGGCGTGGACGGCGTTGGCCACGCTGCGCAGATTACCCGCGCCGTAGTCGATGATGCCGGTCATGGGGAGAGATGGTAGATGGTAGATGGTAGATGGTAGATGGTAGATGGGAGATGGTGGATGGTGGATGGTGGATGGTGGATGGTGGATGGTGGATGGTGGATGGTGGATGGTAGATGGTAGATGGTAGATGGTAGATGGTAGATGGTAGATGGTAGATGGTAGATGGTAGATGGTAGATGGTGGATGGTGGATGGTGGATGGTGGATGGTGGATCTCAGAATTCCTTATCTGCCATCTGCCATCTGCCATCTGCCATCTGCGCTCCGCGCCCTCAGAGCGCCTCCTTGGTGCTGGGGATGCCTTTGACCCGCGGATCGATTTCGCAGGCGTCGCGCAGGGCGCGGGCGAGGCCTTTGAAGATGGCTTCGGCGATGTGGTGGCCGTCGCGGCCGTAAAGCAGCTCGACGTGGATGTTGGCGCGCAGGTTCGAGGCGAGGGCCCGGCAAAACTCCTCGACCAGGGTGAAGGGGAAGTTGGGCGCGGACGGGGTGTTGGGAGCGGCGCGGAATTCGAGGTGGGGGCGGTTGCTCAGATCGACCACCACGCGGGCCAGGGTCTCGTCCATCGGCAGGTAGCAGCAGCCGTAGCGGCGGATTCCCTTCTTGTCGCCGAGTGCCTCCCGCATGGCTTCGCCGAGGGTGATCCCGGTGTCCTCGACGGTGTGGTGGAAGTCGACCTCGAGGTCGCCTTCCGCCGCGAGCTTCAGATCGAACAGCCCATGCCGCGAGAACAGCGTGAGCATGTGGTCGAAAAAGCCGATGCCGGTGGCGATGGTCGAGTCACCGGAGCCGTCGAGGGCGATGGAGAGCTCGATGCGGGTTTCCGCGGTGTGGCGGCTGCGGCTGGCGGAGCGGGCGGACATGAAGGCGGGCGTGAATCAGGGCTCCGGGGTGGCAGGGATGTCCTTTTCCTCGGGAACCGGGACGGCTTCTTCCTCGGCAGCGGGGATGGCCTTTTCCTCGGCAGCCGGGACGGCCTTTTCCAGAATCGCGAGGTAGGCGGCGGGAAGGTTGGCGCTCTTGGCTTTGGAGAGCGCGGCTTGGATTTCCTGGGGCGTGGATTCGGCCTTGGTGACCGCGGCGTAGGCCTCCTCGTAGGCTTGCTCGGTGTTGCGCTGGGTGCTGGAGTTAGGGTTGCTCAAGCGGCGGATCTCGCTGTCGAGCATCCGCTTGGTTTCGTCCAAGGGTGCTTTGACGTAGGGGCTAAGGCTCGGCCATTTGATGCCTGCGGCCTTTTCCCGGGCAATGCGGGCGGTGTAGGCGTCCATTTCCTCCTTGATGGCTTGCTCGCTGCGGGAGCGGTCGTTGGCATTCATGCCGGCGAGGTCGGACTCGCGGGCCTTCACCCGGGCTTCGAAGCCGGTGACGGTCGCGGTGATATTGGCGAGGTGGGAACGCATCACCCTGACCATGAAGGGAATGGTCTCCCGGTAAGCGCTGCTGCCGCCGAACTCGCTCTCCAATTTGCTCCATGCCCGCAGGGCCGTGAGAATGTCGCCCGCCTCGACGGCGGATTTGACCGCGCTGGCGGCAATGCTGGCGTCCAGCGCGTAAGCCTTGGGCGCGCGCTCCTCGGCGCTCACCATCTGGCCGCCGAACTTCACGCCACCGGCGGCGACCATCGCGCGTTCGGCTTCGAGGGCATCGTGGATCTTGCGCGCTTCCGCGGCCTTCGGGCTCTTCGGGAAGGCCTTGAGAAACTCTTCGACCTGGTCGATCCGGGCGGCGTATTTCTCCTCGTCGAGCAGGTCGGGCGCGGGCAGCAGGCCGGGGAGTCCGGCGAATGCGGTCTCGTCCTTCTTTTCGGCGACCTGGCTGACCACGTCCGCTTTCGGGACCCGGCGCTCGTCTTTGATCGACTTGGTCACCTGGACCTGGATAATGTAATCGCTGCCTTCTTCACGCAGGATGGTGCCTTCGAATTTCGTGCCGTCCTTCAATTCGAACGAATCGGCGGCGGCACTGGCAATGGCGAGCAAGGGCAGGAGGCGGAGCAGACGGTGGGTCTTCATTTGGTGAAAGGTGGGAAACAATCCAGCGGGGCGCGGAGGTGGCGAGCGCAAAAATCAGGTCAGGGGGCGGCAGGTAGTACCGAGCGGGCGAGTGCGTCGGGTGAATCGACCTGGATTTCGGTGCCGTCGGGCTGCCGGACCAGCGCCGCGGACCCCTTGCCGATGCGCCGGGCGACGCGGTCGAGCGGCAGCCGGCAGGCGGCTTCGCGCCAGGCGGGAGAAGGATCGGCGGGCAGTTCGACCAGCAAGCGCGAGCGCGCGAAGGAGGCCGCCAAGAGCGAGTCGGTGAAAACCACCGGGTAGCTGGCGAGGTCGGGCAGGGACTCCGTCCAGCGGGCGATCGCCGGCGGCGGCGTTTGACCGAGGGCGGCCAGGCGGGCGAGATTCATGCGCATCAGGCCGGCGGTGGAGTCGTCGAAGAGCATCACCCGGTCCTCGATCGGCAACTGGAGCGGGGTGGTGGCGGGGCGGGCTTCCCGCAGGCGGCCGTCGTCGTCGGAAAACTGCTCGGCCACGGTGGTGGCGAGGTCGCCGGCCCAGATCCGCCAGGCCTCGTCGAGCGTGACCTCCGCCAGATCCAGCGCGGCCTGGATGGCCAGGGCGTAGGTGAAAGCGCGGGCGTCGCCAACCGCGGCGGGCGCGGCGGGGCTTTGTTCGACCAGCAGGACGCCGGCGGAGAAGGCCTGCCGGCTGCGCTTTGCGAGCGCGACGGCTTTTTCCTGCCAGGCGGGATCGCCGGTGGCGGTGAAGAGGGCGGCGTAGGCGGAGACCATCCGGAAACTCGGCGCGGCCGAGCCGGTGGGGCTGGGCGGCGGCGGGGCGAGCCGCGCCTGGCGGGCCTTGAGGAGCTTCTTGCGGCCGGATTCGAGCAGGCCGGCGGCCTCATCGGGTGCCAGCTTCAAGCGCTCCGCGGCCTCGGCAAGCGGGACCCGGAAGGCGAGCGAGTTGAGGCGGAAAAATCCGCCGCCGGCGTCGCTCAGATTGCCGAGGTCGACGATCCCGCTGACCAGCCGCCACAGTTCGGACTCGTCCGGGCTGAGCACCTGGTCGATCTGCTCGCGGGTCCATAGCGCTTCGGTGGTCGGGGTCGGGGCCGGCAGCCGCTGGGTGGCGAATAGACCGCCCTGGGTGGCGTATTGCTCTTCGGCGAAGCGGACCGCCCCGAGCGCGACCTCCAGCGAACGGGGATCGGCGGTGGCGGCGTGGAGGGCGACCAGGGCGCGGGCGGCGCGGGCCTGGGTCATGCAGTTGCGGTTCTGCATCGGCAACAACCACGAGTTGCCCTGCCGGCTGGTGTAAACCCCGCCGTCGAGCGGATCGATCATCGCGCTGCTCAACACCGTGGCGCCAAAAGCCTTGCCCGCCTGCCGGCTGCGCGCCGCGAGTTCCGGCGGGTAGGCGGGATCGAGCGAGGCCGAGGCCAGGCACTGGAGGATTCCCAGCGGCAACAGCCCGCCGGTACCGGACAGGGTGCCAATGTCCTCGTCGTAAAGGCTGACCAACTGGCGGGTCGCGCGCAGCAGAAGCTCGTCGCGCGCCTGCGGGTTCGCGGGCACTTCGTCGGGCGGCTGCAGGCGGGCGACCCGGTTGGCGTGGTCGAGGCGGCTGTTGCCGAGCACGTATTCGGGTGACTCCGACCACATCCGCGAAATCACGTCGGTCGTCCCCGCGAACAACTCGCCCACTTCCGTGCCGGGGGCAAAGGCGATCGGCCGCCAAGTCACCTCGTTGCCGACCGGCGAAAGGACGAGCAGGAAGGGGAAGGACACCGGCAGCCGGCTTTCCTGGCTCAGCAAGCCGGCGGCGAGCAGGCTTTCGCGGGCCAGGTCGCCGTCGACCAGCACCGGCACGAACTCGGCGTTGATGCGGGCGACCAGGGCGGGATCGCGGTCGATCGCGTCGAGCGACTCGACGCAGCCGGGAAAATGCGCCGACCCGACGAAAGCGAAGACCAGCCGGCGGGCTGCGGCGGCGCGGGTCAGGACAGCCGGCTCCCAGTGCTGCCAGTGGACCGGCGAGGCGGCGCGGGAGGCGAGCAGCCCCGGCGGTGCGGTGTGCAGGGCGTTGGCGGTGAGTTCCGGCGCGACCACCGGGGTCCGGTCCGCCTGGGCCTGCTGGCCGTTTCCCTTGCGGCACGAGGTGGCGAGCAAAGGAAGGCTGAGCAGGCAGACGTAGGTTCGGATGTTGGGCATGGCGGGTGGTCCCACCGCGGGGAGACGACCCACCTTGCAGAAAAGGCTTCCGTGCTTACAAGCCGAAGCTACGCTGCGGCAGCGATTTCCCGGAGTTACCAGCGTGATCAGTATAGCGGTTTCCAGTCAAAAAGGTGGGGTTGGCAAGACCACCGTCTCGATCAACATGGCCCATGCCTTTGCCCGGGCGGGCCTGCGAACCCTGCTGGTCGATGCCGATCCGCAGGGCTCGGTCGGGCTTTCCCTGACCCGCCAGTCGCGGATGCTGTCGGGCTTTTACGACTATCTGGCCGACCCGGGGATCCCGCTCGAGCGCCTGCTGGTGCCGACCCGGCTGGAAACGTTCACGTTGGTCGCCAGCGGCCAGGCCAGCGACTACGAGGTCGGCGGCGCGCCCACCGGGGCCCACCTGGCGCGGGTCCGCGGTTTCCTGCGGGCGGTCGAGGCGCGCGGCTTCGACCTTTGCCTGGTCGACACCCCGGCCGGCCTGTTCGGGCTGACCGCGGACATCATCGCGTCGAGCGACGCGGTGCTGGTCCCGCAGCAGGCGGAGCCGCTGGGCATCCGCTCGGTGCCGAAGATGCTGGAAGGTCTCAACCGCCTGCGGGTGATCCATCCGCGGCTGATGGTGCTGGGGGTGCTGATGACGATGGTCCAGCAGGACATGGCCGAAAGCCGCGAGTCGGTGGCCGCGCTGCGGCAGTTGCTGCCGGGCGATCTGGTGCTGCGGACGATGATCCCGCGCGACGGACTCTTCGTCAAAGCCAGCGCCCGCGGCCTGCCGGTCGGGGTGATGGAGGAAGGCGCGGGCGCGCTGGCGGTGTTCGACGCCCTGCGTGCCGAAATTCAGTCGAAACTCGAGCGCTCGGGCAGCCCGCTTCCTTCCAAGCCCCATGGATCCGCTTGAACCCTGGATCGACGCCTCGGCGGTGCGCCGGATGGCGGAGCGCCTGCTCGAGGACAACCGCGAGCCGGAGGTCGATGCCGGGCCGGACGCCGGTTTCGGGACCGAGTTCGTCGGCTTCGCCGGCAGCACGCCCGGTCGCGCGCCGGCGGTCGCGATGGAGCTGCCGCCGGCGATGGTTTTCGAGCCGCCAGCGCCGGTGGCCGAAGGCCCGCTGCCGGCGGCGCCTGCTCCCGCGAGTTCCGAGGGGCGGGGGCCTTTGTGGGACCGCCTGTCGCGCTTCCGCGAGGCGCTGATCCGCCACACCGGCGCGCAGGGAGTGTTCATCCTCGACCGCGAGGGCAAGCCGGTGATGGAAGACCCGGCCTTCGGCAAACTCCATTTCCTCGCCCGCAGCCTGGCCCAGGCCTATCGTCCGGTGTCCGGCCAGGCCGGCAATGTCCACGTCAAGATCGGCTCGAACGCGGTGCTGGAAGTCGTGCCGGTGGAGACGCCCTTCGGCTGCCTGGTGCTCGGTGCCGTGATGCCCCGCCCGCTGACCGCCGCCGCGGTCGCGGAGATCGCGGAAGCCCTGCGGCAGGCGGCGACGCCGCGGGAGAGTGGGGGATGAGGTCGCGCCGGCGCGGCGGATCCCGCCGCCGGCGGACGTAGCACAACTTTGCAAGTTGTGACGGGGTGCGGCGGATCGCACCCGGAGGCTTCGCATCCACCCCGGCGCGGCGGGTCCCCCCCCGAAACTTCGGCAGCGCCCCGGCGTGGCGAACCGTCCCCCGCACGCAACTTGCAAAGTCGCGCTACTTCGTCCGCCGGTTCTGCAATCCGAGCACCAGCGAGGTGGCGAGGCCGGAGCCGAGGATCACCAGCAAGAGCACCGCGCTGTCGTAGTCGAGCGTCTCCACCCAGTCGTCGCCGAGCGGCTTCTTGAGCCCGAGGAAAATGCTGCGCGGCCGGTCCTCGTTGCGGTAATCGACGCGAAAGGTCTCGGCCTCGCGGACCAGCAGGTCGATGCGGTTGTTGACGAAGAACTCCGAGATCGGCCGCGCGGCGGCATCCTTGGACTGGACCTTGATCGAATCGATCTCCAGCCGGGTCCCGCCGCGCGCCAGCGAGGTGATGCGCTCCGCCAGGTCGGCCGCCGCGCCCGGGCTGGTGGCGTCCGCCGCGCCGAGCTTGACCAGCGCCTCGAGCATCAGTTGCAGGCGCTCCGCCACCGCGGGTTCCAGCGGATTGGGCATCTCCTTGATCGCATCGACCCGGCGCTGGATGCGGATCCGTTCGACCTCGTACGGGTTGCGGGTGGCCTGGGTGACGACCATCGCCTCGTAGGCATGGCGCAGCGGCATCAAGCGGGAAGGGTAGGGGGTGCCGCCGCGCTCGCGTTCGACCCCGCTGTTTTCGAACAGCCCGCGGTTCATCTCGCGGAACGGCACCAGCGCGCCGGCCAGCAGCATTTGCGGGACCAGCAGCAGCGGCACCGCGGTCAGCGCGGCGCGCTCGGTCCGGACCAGCGAGGAGATCAAGAGCGCCAGCCCGGTGCCGGTGCAGGCGGTCAGGGTCATCCACAGCCACTGGCTCGGGATGGTCCCGCGGATCTCCAAGAGAGAATGGCCGATCGCGGTGTAGGCGAGGCATTGGGCCGCGGCGACCAGGCCGAGCGCGCAGAATTTCGCCGCGACATAGAGCGCGGGGCTGGGCCGGCTGTTGCGCTCCCGCCGCAGCAGCGGCCGGTCGCGCAGGATCTCGGTCGCCGAGTTGGTCAGTCCAAGGAACAT
The DNA here is from genome assembly GCA_945883695.1 of Akkermansia muciniphila. GTDB lineage: Bacteria > Verrucomicrobiota > Verrucomicrobiia > Verrucomicrobiales > Akkermansiaceae > Haloferula > Haloferula muciniphila_A. Next base: position 9,673 of record CAMCYK010000079.1, read on the forward strand.
CGCCACGGTCGCCGACAGGAACAGGTAGGCCGGCAGGTGCAGGGCGGTCGGATACTGGTAGGCCCCTTCGGGCGAGGAGCGCAGCGTGACGCCGATCAGGACCGCCAGCAGCGGCGCTTCCAGCAAGGTCGAGTAGAGGGTCCCGCGGTTGCGGAACTTGGACAGCAGCGAGCGCTGGAACTGGGTGGAGAACACTGCGAAGGCCCGCTGGAGGCCCGCGCCAAAGCCGGCCGGACCGTGGGCCGACGGCAGCGGCGAGTCCGCCAGCCGCTCGATCCGCGACGGCGGGGCGCCTTCGCCGAGCGAATCGACCAGCGCCTCGCTCTCGAAGCGTTCCTGCCAGAAGCTGGGCGGGAAACGGCGGGCGGCCGACGGGTTCTGGCCGCCGCCGATGTGGGCCAGCGGGGTTTCGAGCACGTCGAACACGAAATCCGCGCCGAGCGGGATGTTCGCCGAGACCGCCGGATGGGAGATTCCCAGTTCGGCGGCGACCTCGCGGAAATAGGCGATCATCCCCGCCGGCGACCCGAAGAACGCGACCCGGCCACCGGTGTCGAGCAGCAGCACCTTGTCGAACAGGTTCATCACCGTGGCGCCGGGGCGATGGAGCGAGGCGATGACGATCTTGTCCCGCGCCAGCGAGCGCAGTGTCTCGGCGACGTGCTCGGAGTCCTTCGACGACAACCCGGAGATCGGCTCGTCGAAGAGGAAAACCTCCGCCGCGCTGCCGAGGTCGAGCCCCAGGTTCAAGCGGCTGCGTTCGCCGCCGCTGAGGGTTTTCTCGCCGGGCGCGCCGACCCGCCGCCGGGCGATCGCCTGGAGCCCGAGCTCCGCCAGGATCCCGTCGGCCCGCCGCCGGATCTCTTCAGCCGGTAGCGAGGGCCGCCGCATGGCGGTCGCGTGCCGCAGGTGCTCGCGCACCGTGAGCTGGGGGTTGAGCGCCTCCTCCTGTGGCATGTAGGCGATGAAGCGGATCAGCTCGAGCCGGTTCTGATAGAGCGAGGCGTCGTTCATCAGGACCCGGCCGCGGCTCGGCTCCAGCTGCCCCGCGAGCACCGACAGCAGGGTGCTTTTGCCGCTGCCGCTGGGACCGATGATGCAGAGCATCTCGCCGCGGCTGGCCTCGAATCCGACGTTGTCGAGCGCCCGGGTGCCGGGCACGAACTCGTGGATCAAGTCCTGGACCCGCATCGACTCGATGAGATTCCGCTCCTCGTCGATGATCCCCTCGCTGAAGCGGCAGCGCAGCGCCTGGGTCCGGGACAGACGGATGATCGAGCCCTCGCGCAGGGCGACCGAGGACTTCACCGGGATCCCGTCGGCGGTCACGGTGCCTTCCGCCTCGCGGACGAAAAGGTCGCCGGTCCGTTGCTCGAGGTCAAAGCGGACCCGCAGCACCACCCGCGGGGCGAGGCCGGGAGCCAGCAGCAGGTCGCCCCGTTCCAGCACCGAGGGATCGTTCGACACCCGGAAATCGCGCTGGTCGGGTTCCAAGCGGAAGCGCCCGCCGGCTTCCGCCCGGCGCCGCCGCAGGACATCGAGGCTGGTGGAAAAACCCGCGGGATCGGCCAACCGTTCGTGGTGCGGACAATAGACCGGCTTCCCGGGGATCAGGCGGCCGCGCCCGTCGACCGCGAGGTCGGTCGGCCGCAGCGCTTCGACCTCCGCCTTCAGGCCGAAGCGGATCCGCACCTCGCTTTGCCGGCTGCGGGCCCGTTCGCTGGCCAGTCCCGCTTCGGTTTTGGCGAGGAAGATCGCCGGGCTCTTGCCGGTCAATTTGACATTGAGGAAGAACATCAGGTCCTCGCAGGTCAGCGTCCAGCCGGGCACCACGATCTGTTGCCGCTCCCGCATCCGCAGGAAGGCCCCGCTTTCCAGCGACCGGCCGCGGACCCACAGCGGTTGCTCGCCGGTGTTGCGCACCAGCACCAGGTCCGAGGCGCGGTAGACGCGGAACGCGTGGCCTTCCGCCTCGCCGGGCAGGGTGACATCGTCCGCGTCGAGGTGGCCGAAGGTCACCCGCTCGAAGCCCGGGTGCACCGGCGGGCTGCCCTCGCCCATCTCCGCGAGGATTTGACGGGCATGGTCCGGCCGGCCGAGCCGCCGCAGGAAGACTTCGAACGACGAGCGGCTCTGTTCGGAGCGGCCGACCGCGTCCACCAGCGTGTAGAGTTGCAGGCCGACCGCCATTTTCTGCGGGTCGTCGAGCAGCTCGCGCAGGTCGAGAGCCGTCCGCGCCAGCGGTTTTTGTTCGCGGACCGCCCGCTGAACCCGCCGCGCCAGCCAGCTGTGGTCGGCCTCGGGGAAGGCGTTGCGCAGCAGGTCGAGAATCAGGTCCGCCTCCTCGGGATCGAGCCGGCCGTCGAGGGTCGCGAAGCCCGCGAAAGCATCGACCATCAGGCCCAGCACCCGCGAGCCGGAGGCCCCCGGCGGCCGCCGCCGGCGGAGGATTCCCGCGAGCCAGTCGGCCGGCCCCGGGCGTGATTCCGGGGTGTCTTCGGCGGCGGTGTCTCGATCCATCCGGGCCATCCATGGCAAAGCCCGCCCGGACCGGCAAGAGCGCCGGAAAAAATTGGGTTTCCTTCCGCCGATCCAGAGCTATTCTTCGCCGCCCATTGCGCGGCAGAACGGCGGATGCTACGGTCCGCCCGAATGCCGGTCATTGCCGCTTCATCAACCTATCATGTCTGACTCGCCTCAAAATCGTCCGCCGCAAGGCCCGGGCACGCGTGGACCCAACGACCCTCCCGGCTTCAACTGGCGCCTCGCCATCCTGCTGGGTGCCGCCTTCCTGATCCTGGGACTCGCGTTCTTCAACACCGGGGTAGGTCCAGCGGCCCAGCCGATGACGTTCGCCGAGTTCAAGAGCAAATGGGATCAAAAGCTGGTCGTCACCGATGACGCCAAGTACCCCCTGAAGGTCACGACCCGGGATGGCCAAACCAACGCGCTGATCACCGGTTACCTGCGCGCCACGCCGGCCCGGGGACCGGGCGAGGAAGCGGGCAGCCGCAAGAACATCCGGGTCACCGTCCCCACCGACGAGCTGTCGGAGATCCTCGGGGATACCGTGGTGTTCCGCCTGAATCGCGACCCCGCGCCCGAGCCGGGTCCCGACACCGTCGAGTTGTCGAAGTCGGAGTTCCGCAAGGCCGCCGCGCTGGGCGAAATCAAGCCGGCCGATCCCGCCACCCCGCTCACGGTGTATGCCGCCGACGGCAATCTCGGCGTGCTGGTGGGCGTCCGCGAGATCCCGGCGGAACCCGCGCCCGCCGCCGAAGGTGCCAAGCCGGTCGCGCCCAAACCCTTCGAGGTGACCGCCCCGATGTTGATGCTGGGCGACGATCTCGGCAAGCTGCTGAAGGACGGCAACGCGCCGTTCTTCAAGCCGGACAGCGACATGGTCCGCAGCCTGATCTTCACCTTCCTGCCGGTCATCCTGATCGTCCTGCTGCTGTTCTTCCTGTTCCGCCAGCAAATGAAGGCCGCCGGCCGCGGCGCGATGTCCTTCGGCAAGTCGAAGGCGCGCCTGCTGACCCGCGATCACAACAAGGTGACTTTCAAGGACGTCGCCGGGATCCAGGAAGCCAAGGAAGAGCTGTGGGAGATCGTCGATTTCCTGCGCGATCCCCGGAAGTTCCAGAAACTGGGCGGCTCGATCCCCAAGGGCGTGCTGATGGTTGGCGCTCCGGGGACCGGCAAGACCTTGCTCGCCCGCGCGATCGCCGGCGAGGCGGACGTGCCCTTCTTCTCGATCTCCGGATCGGACTTTGTCGAAATGTTCGTCGGGGTCGGTGCCTCGCGCGTCCGCGACATGTTCGAGCAGGGCAAGAAGCACGCGCCCTGCCTGATTTTCATCGATGAGATCGACGCGGTCGGCCGCCACCGTGGCCATGGCATGGGCGGCGGGCACGACGAGCGCGAGCAGACCCTCAACCAGTTGCTGGTTGAGATGGACGGCTTCGATACCCAGGAAGGCGTCATCATCATCGCTGCGACCAACCGGCCGGACGTGCTCGATCCCGCCTTGCTCCGTCCCGGCCGTTTCGACCGCCAGGTGACGGTGTCGCTGCCGGACGTCAACGGTCGCGAGGAGATTCTCCGCGTTCATGTCAAGAAGATCAAGCTGGCCCCGGCGACCGACCTCGGCGTGATCGCCCGGGGCACGCCCGGCTTCTCCGGTGCGGAACTGGCGAACCTGATCAACGAGGCCGCCCTGCTGGCCGCCCGCCGCGGACTCTCCGCGGTCACGCTGGCCGAGATGGAGGAAGCCCGCGACAAGGTCCGTTGGGGCCGCGAGCGCCGCAGCCTGGCCATGTCCGACAAGGAGCGCATCGGCACCGCCTGGCACGAAGCCGGCCATGCCTATCTCAACATGGTGCTGCCGCACACCCATCCGCTTCACAAGGTGACCATCATCCCGCGCGGCCCCTACCTGGGTGCCACGATGTATCTGCCGGAAGGCGACAAGTATTCCATCCAGCGCAAGGAGGCCCTCGCCAACCTGGTGGTCACCATGGGCGGCCGGATCGCCGAATCCTTCGTCACCGATGACGTGTCCAACGGAGCTTCCGGCGACATCCGCCAGGCGACCTCGCTGGCCCGCCACATGGTCTGCGAATGGGGCATGAGCGAGAAGCTCGGGATGATCGAATACGGCGACGGCGACGGCCCGGTGTTCCTGGCCCGCGAGATGTCGCGCAGCCGGAACTACTCGGAAGACACCGCCCGGGTGATCGACGTCGAAATCAAGCGCTTCATCGACGAGGCCTTCGACCAGGCCTCCGAAATGCTCACCGAGAACCGGGAGACCGTCGAGCGGATCGCGAACGCTTTGCTTGAGTTCGAAACCCTCGACGGCATTCACGTCAAGGACCTCATCGAGCACGGCACGATGCGCAACCCGCCGAGCGCGCCCAAGCCGCCGCCGGTGCCCGAGGAATTCCGTAAAAAGGGAGCGCCGAAGGCCGCGGAAGAAGACAAGCCCGACGAGGGCGGCCCGCTTCCGGGCGAGGTGGTCGGCGCTCCGGCCTGAGCCCGCTTGCTACCCGAAACCTTCAAGCAACGCGGCGTGGTTGGCACCACGCCGCGTTTTTTATGACAATCTGTGCCCCCGCATCATGCCCGATCCCGCCGCGCTCCCCATCTGGAAAATCCACGACGACATCCTGCGCGTGTTGCATGCCGGCAACCGGCTGGTGCTGGTCGCCCCGACCGGCTCGGGCAAGACCACCCAGGTGCCCCAGATGCTGCTCGATGCCGGGATCGCGGGCGACCGGATGATCGTGGTGTTGCAACCCCGCCGCGTCGCCGCCCGCACCGTGGCAACCCGCGTCGCTTGGGAGCGCAAAGGGAAGCTCGGTGACGAGGTCGGCTATCAGATCCGCTTCGACGACCACACCAGCGTCGGCACCCGCATCTGTTTTGTCACCGAGGGCATCCTGCTGCGCTGGCTGCAGGACGACCGCACGCTGTCGAAGATCGGGGCGGTGGTCTTCGATGAGTTCCACGAGCGGAACCTGCTGAGCGATGTCTCCCTCGCGCTGGTGAAGGATTTGCAGCAGACCCGGCGGCCCGATCTGGCGATGCTGGTGATGTCCGCCACGCTCGATGCCGAGCCGGTCGCCGCGTATCTGGACTCCTGCCCGATCCTCGTTTCCGAAGGGCAAAGTTATCCCGTGGAGGTCGGCTACCTGTCCCTGCCGGACCCGCGGGCCCTCACGGTGCAGGCCGCGGAAGCGGTCGAGCGCATTCTCAACGACGGGGCCCCCGGCGACATCCTGGTCTTCATGCCCGGCCGTGGCGAAATCAATGGCACGCTCGATGCGTTGCGCGGCCTGCGAACCCGGGAACGCGTGGCCTGCATCCCCTTGCACGGCGAGCTCGAACCGCAGGAGCAGGACCGCGCCTTCGCGCCTAACAGTCTGCGCAAGGTCATCGTCGCCACCAACGTCGCCGAGACGAGCATCACCATCGACGGCATCCGCCACGTCGTGGACAGCGGCGTCGCCCGGGTGGCCCGCTACGACGCCGAACGCGGGATCGGCACGCTCTTGTTAGAGCCGGTCAGCCGGGCCAGCGCCGACCAGCGCAAGGGCCGCGCCGGCCGCACCGCGCCCGGCACCTGTCACCGCTTGTGGACCGCGATCGGCCACAAATCCCGCGAGGAGCGCAACACGCCGGAGATCCAGCGCAGCGATCTGGCGGAAGTGGTCCTGCTGCTCCATTCGCTCGGCATCAGGGAAGCAGCCACCTTCGACTGGCTGGACAAGCCCGACCCACAGGCCGTCCTGCGCGCCGAGCGGTTGCTCACCTTGCTCGGGGCTTTGCACGATGCCGGACTCACCGACATCGGCCGCCAGATGCTGCGGCTGCCGATGCATCCGCGCTACTCGCGCATGCTGATCGAGGCCGGCCGGCGCGGCTGCGTGCCGGAGGCCGCCTTGTGCGCCGCGCTGGTCAGCGGCCGCGACCTGCTCGCCCGGCTGGATCGCGACGATGCCGGAACCCAGGCCGCCCGCGAAATGTTCGAGACCAGCGGCGACTCTGACTTCATCACGCTGATGCGCGCCTACGAGTTCGCCCGGGAGAACCGCTTCAGCTTCGACCGCTGCCGCAGCCACGGCATCAACGCCCAGGTCGCCCGCCAGGTCGAGCAGACCTGCCAGCAGATCCTGCAAGCCGCCCGCCAGCAGCGGCTCTGCGACCGGGACGAAGCGTCCGCCAGCCCGGCAAAGGACGACGAGGCGCTGCGGCGATGCCTGATGGCCGGCTTCATCGACCAGCTCGCCCTGCGCCGCGAACCCGGCAAGCCCGCCTGCGATCTCACCGAGCAACGGCAAGGCCAGCTGGTCCGCGAAAGCGTGGTGCAGGACGCCCCGTTCTTCGTCGCCGCCAACCTGCGCGAAGCCCCCTCGCGCGGCGCCACGCCGCTGAACCTGCTCAGCCTCGCCACCGCCGTGAAGCCGGAGTGGATCGCCGAGATGTTTCCGCAGCATCTAGCAAGCGCCGTCGAGCACCTGTTCGATGCCAAGAACAAGCGGGTCGCCGCGATGAAACTCACGCGCTACCACGACCTCGTCATCGAGCGGAAGGCGCAGCAGCGCGACCTCGATCCGACAGCCAGCGGCCGCTGCCTCGCCGAGGCCCATCGCGCGGGAGCCTTCGATTTGCCGCTGATGGATCACCGGCTGAAGCAATTCATCGCCCGCGTGAACCTCGTCCACGCCATCCTGCCCGAACTCGAGTTCGCGCCCTTTGATGCGGACGCCATCACCGCCTGCCTCGCCCGCGCCTTCACCGGCCTCGCGCGGGTGAAGGAGGCCCAGGCCGCGCCTGTCACCGCTGCCTTCCACCGGCATTTGGAGAAAGGCCAGATCGCCTGGCTCGATGAATTGCTGCCGCTCTCCATCGCCTGGCTCGACAAGAGCACCCTGAAACTCTCCTACGTCAACGACACCCCGGAAGCGCAGGTGAAGCTACAGGAGTGCTTCGGTCTCAAGGAGCACCCAAGCCTCTGCGAAGGCCGCCTCCCGCTGCTCCTCAACCTCTGCACCCCCGACGGCAAACGCCTCGCCAGCACCACCGACTGGCCGCATTTCCTCGCCCGCGAATGGCCGCGGCACCGCCCGATCGTGGCGAGGAAGTTCCCCGGGCATGTGTGGCGGTAGGGGGCTGGCTTTCAGGGGCTCAAATGCGTGCAAGCCGGGACTGAAGTCGTCGACTTCCAACCTGCCGCGCCGCACCCGGGCCGCACGGGGTGGCGGCCCTGCCGGGTCGAACCGGGCGCGAGACAACGTGATATCGCCCGCCAATCGCAGCGCGCGGGGCCGGCCCGCTTCACGAACTTTCAAGTTCCCATCCCGACCGCCCCGTTGTTGGCTGGCCGCTGCCATGAAGCTCGAAACCCTCTGCATCCACGGCGGCTACAAGCCGGACTCCGCCACCCATTCCTGCGCCGTCCCTGTCTACCGCACCTCCGCTTTCCAGTTCAACAGCACCGAACACGCCGCCAATCTTTTCGCCCTCAAGGAGCTTGGCAATATCTACTCCCGACTCCAGAACCCGACCACCGACGTCCTCGAGAAACGCGTCGCCCTCCTCGAAGGCGCTCCCGAGATGGGGGGGCTCGGCCACTCCTCCGGCACCGCCGCCATTTTCAACTCGATCATCAACCTCGCCCAGGCCGGTGACAACATCGTGTCCGCCCGGAACCTCTACGGCGGCACCTACACCCAGTTCGCGTCGATCCTTCCCGCGCTCGGCATCGAAGTCCGCTTCGTCGACTCGAATCATCCGGAGAGCTTCGCCCAGGCGACCGACGGCAAGACCCGCGCCTATTTCTGCGAAACCGTCTCCAACCCGGCCCTCGAAATCACCGACCTGAAGGCGGTCGCCGAGGTCGCCCACGCGCACGGCCTGCCGCTCGTCGTCGACGCCACCTGCTCCACGCCATTCCTCACCCGGCCGCTCGACCACGGCGCGGACATCGTGGTTCACTCGCTCACCAAATGGCTCGGGGGTCACGGTGCCGGCCTCGGCGGGGTCGTGGTCGACTCCGGGAAATTCAACTGGGCCGGCGGAAAGCACCCGCTCTTCGACAATCCCGACGAATCCTATCACGGCCTCCGCTGGGGTCACGACCTCCCCGCGCCGCTCGCCCCGCTCGCCTACATCCTCCGCATGCGCACCGTTCCGCTGCGGAATCTCGGGGCCTGCATCAGCCCGGACAACTCGTGGTTCCTCCTTCAGGGCATCGAGACGCTGCCCCTCCGCATGCAGCGCCACTGCGAGAACTCGCTCGCCGTCGCCAAGCACCTCAAGGCCCACCCGAAAGTCGATTGGGTCCGCTTTCCCGGGCTCGCGGACGACACCCAATACACCAAGAACCAAGCCTACCTCAAAGGGCTCGGCGGTTCGGTCGTGGTGTTCGGAATCAAGGGGGGCGCGAGCGAAGGCGCGAAGTTCATCGACTCCCTCAAACTGGTCTCCCACCTCGCGAACCTTGGCGACGCCAAATCGCTCGCCATTCATCCGGCCACCACCACCCACAGCCAGCTGACCTCCGACCAGCAACTCGCCGGCGGCATCACTCCCGAACTCATCCGCCTGTCGATCGGCATCGAGCACATCGACGACATCCTCGCCGACATCGATCAGGCGCTGGGGTGAGTCGGAGGAGACCCGCCGGTCCCGGCAATCCGCAAGCGAACACGATTCCCAACCGGGTGGGGCCACCGGCACGGGGGCGTCTCATGACACGGCGGCAGATCATCGGGGTCCCGACGCCGGCGTGGCCGGGAAGATCCTCCGGTGCCAACGACGGCAAGGTCGTCGGCAAGTCAGCGAGACCCCCTGAGCGGCCGGGAAATCACCACCAACCAGGCGGCGCGGCGGGATCATCCTGCCGCGCCGCTCTCGGTTTCGAACGCCTCCGGCATCTGCCCGCGCTCTGTTCCGTTGCGCGCACCGACCCCGGGCACTGTCAGGCGCGATTCCCGCTGCTGCGCTACTGCAGGAGGAAAGCGGCAACGATCTGCTTGGCTTCGTCGGCATAGGTGAAGCTCCCGCCAACGGCCAGGCCGTGATTGCCGCCGATGAGCTTGTAGTGGACGACCCGGCCGCCGAGGTAGCTGTACTTCACGAAGGGGGTCGAGTAGCCGTTCGTGCCGTTCCCGGGGACGCCGTCGCCATCCGCGAGCTGCGGGCCGGTCTCTGCGATGATCCGGGCGAAGTGATGGATGCTTTCCTGGGCGGGGATGAAGGTGCCGATGAAGCTGGTCCCGCCGGCGTAGGGGATCAGCGGATCGGCCGTGCCGTTCAGGCTGATGATGCGGCGGCACCGGGCGGGCACGATCGGCTGGTCGTAGGCATTGGTGCCGGCCGCATTGAACCAGAAGCTGCCGTCGTGATGCATCTTGGCAAGCATCTGGGAGACCTGGCAGCCCGCGTTTTGAAAGGCGGCGCCATCGAGTTCGATGAGCAGTCGGTTGGTCATGCCGGAACCGTTGGAAATGCCGAAGAGGGAGATCCTGCCCGCATCCACGTTGTCGTAGGTCTTGAGCCGCGCGATGAGATCGCGGATGAAGGCGACATCGGGTGCTTTCGATGCCTCGCCATCGACGTTCCAACTGGTGAGGTAACCGCTCGGTGCCACGCGGATGGCGTTGCCGGCATGCGGATCCAGCGCGCCGATCATGCCGGCAGCCGTCCCGCCGTTGCCGTGCAGCAGGATGATCACGGGGTGGGGGCCTGGTCCTGCGGGGACCTGGACGACAGCGCTGCGGCTGAAGCCGCCCGGCTCCTGCGCCCAGGTTTGAGTGATGCCGAGGGTGGTGCCCGTCAGGTTCCCGTTCGGGGTTTGCACCGTGATGGCGCGGTGAAATTTCCTCGGCACTCCCGGGGCTTGGACGGCCTCGTCCGTGTAGGTGATGGACCCGCCGGTGCCCGAGAGCGTGGTCATCGGCGTCCATGAAGCGAGATCGGTGGAGCACTGGATCTCGTAGCTTTCACCCGCGACGCTGTTGAACGTGAAGAAGGGGTGGTCACCCCCGTCGACACCCGTCCCGGTCACCGTGGCCTCCGCATTGGCATTGCCCCCGGGGCCGCCGTTTCCGGTCACGGTGAGGAGCAGTTGATAAACGATGAAACGCGAGTTCAAGGGCGTGCCGGAGCTTGGACCCGCCGCCGTGATCATCACGCTGGCGAGATCGGGCACGGAGATCGCGAAGGGCGAGGTATTGAACGAGCCGCTGCCCACCGGGGTGGTCCCGTCGGAGATGGCGTACTGCTTTTCCGTCGTGCCGAGCGAACGGGTCCCAATCCCCGAAATCCGGAGCGACTGGCCGGCGGCGAGGCCGGTGACGTTGCCCAGGGTGAACACCAGCGACTCGTCATCGGCGGCGGTGAGATTGTTCCGGTTGTCGATCTCGTGCGGGCTGCCGCCGGCGACGCCGATGCCGTCCGCGTGATTCGCCACGGTCAAAGCGGGTGTGGCGGTGCTCGTGGCGGCGATCGTCAAATCGAAGGTGATGCCCGCGCCGAGACCGGAGACATTGGGATCGGCCGAACCCAATCCCGTGACGGAGCCGGTGATCTTGCCGGTGCCGAATTGAACGGTGGTCTGGGCCTGCAATAAGCCCGCAAGCAGCAGGAGGACGGGCAAGCGGGCAAGGATGCTTTTCATGGTGCGGGAGTGGTCGGAGAACACCGCTACCGGCCGACGGTCGCGGTGGCATCCTGATATTGCGAGAATGCGATCCGGGGCTGGCGGTGGCTAGAACAGCCGGTCCGGCACGATGCAGTATTTCTCGAACTCGCGCATCGGCACCGCCGCATCGCCTGAAGGAGGAAACCCTTGACGATGTATTCCCTCAACAGCCGGGTGGCCCAGATGCGGAAGCGGGTGGCCACCGCGCTTTTCACGCGGTAGCCGAGGGACAGGATGGCGTCCAAATTGTAAAAATCCACTCGTCGCCGAACGGTTCGCCTGCCTTCCAGCCGAACTGACAAGGATTCCTTGTGAGTTGCCCCGAGCTGCAGTTCACCCTCTGCGTAGATGTTCTGGAGGTGCAGGCTGATGTTCTGCTGGGTGGTCTGAAACAGCTCCGCCATGTGCTCACCTTAGCCAGACGGTCTCGCCCTCAAACCGCACGTCGATCTTCAGCTTCCCATCCTCCGTCTGGTAAACGAGGAACTGGCCGCCTGGTGCTGGCGCTTCTGGATCGGTGCTATGGGTTCATTCTCCTCTCAAATCGAGCTTTTAAGTAACACTTAATCGCTGCCCGCGGCTCCTCGGGAATGGCCGGTTTTTTCCGGCGGTCTGGGCGTCTTCGGCTTGGACAGATTCTTCAATTTCGAGGCCACCTTCTCAAAATCCAGATCCACAAGACGTGGCTGCGAATCGAGGAAGACCCGGTAGCGCTCGTATTCCAGCTCCGCTTTCATCTTCGCCTGCTCGGCGGAAATCTTCCCTGCGTGATCCAGCAGCTCGTGCTCGGAGAGCTTGAGAAACTCGTCCAGCTTCGTGATCCAGTCGCGCATCGTCATCACCTTGCGTTGCAGCGCCCGCAATTCGGCAAATTCGATGTAGGCGTTGACGATCCGGTTCAAGGCCTCGAGCTCCTCGCCACCGAGGTAGTTCTTGGCGATGGACACGTCCTCCTTGCGGATGATGCCGCCGGGCCGCGTCGTTTGCAGGCCCATGAACGGTTTTGCCGCATCCACCCGATCATGGATCACCTCCGCCGCCGTCTGCCCGTGTGCCGCCCAGTGCATCTTCTTCTGCACCGTGGCGAAAAACTGCTGTGACACCTCCGTGTTCGGCGTGTAGTCCACGCTCGTCGCGTAGATATCCAGGACCTTCTGGTAAAAACGCCGCGCGCTCGACCGGATGTCGCGGATGCGCTCCAGTTGCTCGTCGAAATAGTCCTTCTGCCCCTTGCCCGGCGGATTCTTCAGCCGCTCATCGTCCATGGTGAAACCCTTCACCAGATACTCGTTCAAGCGCCCGATGGCCCACTGGCGGAACTGTGTGCCGCGGTGGCTGCGGACTCTGAAACCCACGGCGAGAATGGCGTCCAGGTTGTAGTGCTCGATCTCCCGAGCCACCTCCCGCTTGCCCTCGGTTCGAACTATTCGGAATTTCCGAATAGTTGCCCCCGCCACCAGTTCCCCCTCGGCATAGATGCCTTTCAAGTGTTCGTTCACCGTCGGAACCGTCACTTGGAAAAGCTCTGAAATGAGCGCCTGCGTCAGCCACAGGGTCTCGTTCTCAAACCGGCACTGGATGCGCGTCCGGCCATCCTCCGTCTGGTAGAGGATGATTTCGGAATGGGGGAAGGCGTCGTCACTCATCGGGCGGCGGAGTCTGGACCCGGTCCCCCGCCAAAGGCAAGCTGGGAACTGTTCAAATTCACACCCGGGGCGCGCGTTCGGAAGTGGCGGGCAAGGCCGACAGCACCTCGTGCCGCTCCCCCACCCGGATCGTCCCCGAGGGGGAATCCAGGCCATGCAGGCGCAGGCGGTCGTGGCGGGAGCTCATGGGGAAGGGGAACCTACGGAATCCAACGCGCTCCGCCCATGCGGAGCTGAAGGGGTGAGTGAGAGGCCGCGGTGGGAGTATGGCGGATGTGACGATGCGGGAACCGACCCAGGCACCTGACCGCTAGCGGATGGGAGAATCAGGAGCTGTTCTCCACTTTCGAAATCACGGACTCGAGCAAACTGCGTTTCAAATGCAGCGAGGAACGGGTGGGAATCGATCTCAATGTCGCGAGGATCTCCCCTTTGGTCCGCTGCCGCCGCCGGATCGCCCGCACGAGGATGCCAATCGTTCCGTGGGTGCCAATCCTCAGGTTCCCAGCTGCCAGACGGGCAGCCGTGTCATCGGTGAGCAGCAGACCGGGGCGATGCTCAAGCGCCACGCGCAAGGCTTCCCATTCGCCGGTATGCAGGCTGAACACCTGGGCCAGCGCCCCCAACTCGGGCGTTACCGGCATGATTGGCGTGATCCGTTGCAAGGTCACGCCGGGATGGGACAAGGCTTCTGGACGGTGCCGCTCCACCTCACGCCATACGGCATCCGGCACCATCACCTCGGCGAAATCCGCGAGCAAATCCAGTGCATCCAGCTCGTCCAGATGGATCAGCGGCCCCGCATCGCACACCACCAGCGGCGGACCTTGATCAGTCGTTCCCATGGAGACCCCATTGCACGTCTTCCATGACAAACGCCTCCGTCACCCGCGATGAGTGGGACTCCAGGAAGCGCCGCAGCGCATCGGCCAGCAGTTCATTGAAGTCCGTTGCCCAGCCCTCCTTCACGTACGTTTCCGCCCGCGCCGTCAGCTCGGGCGGCAGTTCTGCTTGGATCACAGTCTTGTTCATGGCCGGAAACTAGCATGCCTTTCCCACGCGAGGAAGGCCCAATCCGGAAGGCATTCCACGGCCTACCATCCACTCGCAGTCCGGCCGGGTAGGTCAAAAGTCGGCGGGTCGCATCTTGGAACGTGGCTGCGGCGTCTCGCACCGAGCCCCAACCCGCTAGGGCTCGTCCGCCCCTCCTTCGCTGAAGCTACGGAGGGCTGGCGGGCGCGCCCACTTCACTCGTCCCGGCATCGTTGAACGACGCCAAGCCTCTTCCGCCGGAGTTGTCCTTCATCGCGCAGCGACGTGTGAGGCGACTCTTCCTCTTCCATTCAAAAATCCAAAATCAACAATCGTCATTCATCAATTCTTCCTCCCCCTGCTCACTGCTCTCCACAAGCAAGACCGACAGCACCTCGTGCCGCTCCCGCGCCCGGATCGTCCCCGACGGGGAATCCAGCCCATGCAGGCGCAGGCGGTCGTGGCGAGAGCTCAGCTCATGGGGAAGGGGAATCCACGGAATCCAACGCGCTCCGCCCATGCGGATCTGAAGGGGCGAGCGGGAGGTCGTGGTCGGCGGATGAGGGATGTGACGCTGCGGGAACCGACCCCAGTCACGATCGTCTTCTTCGTCAGCGACAACGGCGGCCCGCTCAACGGCGGCAAGGACGAGAGCTGGACCGACAACACCCCGCTGCGCGGCGGCAAGGGCGACTTTTACGAAGGCGGCACCCGCGTGCCGTTCCTCGTCAGTTGGCCCGCGAGGCTGAAACCCGGAACTTTTGATCAACCGGTCATCGCCCTGGATTTCTTCGCAACCGCCATCGCGCAAGCAGGTGGAACCCCGAACGCGGATCGACCGCCGGACGGCACCAACCTCATCCCTCATCTGACCGGCGAATCCGCCGCCCCGCCGCACGAGACGCTTTTCTGGCGCGGCGAAGGCCCCGGCGGCAAGTACGCCGTGCGCCAGGGAAACTGGAAGCTGGTCCGCCTCGGCAAGAAGCCT